>CANJEJ010000228.1 GCA_947473325.1 Alphaproteobacteria bacterium
ACCGGGCGCGGCGGCGCCAGCGCGACGATGCCGCCATGCAGGACCGTGCCCGCGATGCGCGCCAGTTCCTCCGCCGGCACTTCGCGGAACGGCTTGCGCGCCCGCGACATCGCCTGGCAATAGGCCGCGGCTTCCGCCCTGAGGGCCGGGACGAAGTAGAGCCGCTCCACCTGGGCGAAGCGCTGGCGGAACAGCGCGTCCACGGCCGACAGCCCGGCAACCCGGGCATGGCCGTCCGGCGGCGGCGCATGGGCGCCCTGGGACGGCCGCGACTCCGCCGGGCGCCCCGGGCCGGACGGGCGGCGCGGCGGGCGATTGGATGGCCGTTTGGGTGGGCGGGGGCGCTGCGGCATGGTTACGCGCACTCTAGAGCAATATCCGATGACCCGCGCCGAATCCGGCAAGATCGCAAACGCGATCGAGATGATCGCGCCTGGGTCGTGCCTTCCGCCTAGTTCTCGCGCAGCAGGCGGCCGGCGCCTTCGATGCGGTCGGGGATGCCGCATTCGCGCAATGCGTGCCACATCAGCACGGAATTGATGTGCAGCACATGCAGGCCGAACCAGCGCTCGGCCTCGTCGGCGATCTGCATCGCCGGCAGGTTGGTGCCGGTGATGAGGATCGCGTCCGTGCCGGTGCTCGCGAGTTCGGCGATGCCGTCGCGCAGGTCTTCCTCCGGCGTTCCGACGATGTCGGACGATTTCTCGGCGGCCAGGCCCCTGGCGCCAACCACCTCATAGCCGCATTCGGTCCACAACCCGCCGGAGACGATGCCACTCGCCGGCAGGCGCGGCGTCAGCACCGCGACCTTCTTCACCCGCAGCACCTCGAGCGCGCGCAGGTAGGACGCCGCCGCGGTCGCCACGCGCAGGCCGCCGGCGACCTCGCGATACTGTTTTTCCAGCGCGTCATGCTCCTTCTTCGGAATCGAGAAGCCCGCCTCGCCGACGATGATGTAATCGGGCGAGCATTCGAGGATGTTGGCGATGGCGCCGGGCACGCCTTCGCGGTTCAGCTGCGCCATCTCCTTGAAGCCGGTGTCGTTGTTCCAGGCTGCCGGGCTGGCGCGATGGACGCGGGCCGTATTGACGGTGACGCCGGACGGCGCCATCGCATGCATCTCCGTCTCGACGACGGAATTGCGGCCCGGCGCGATCAGGCCGAATTTGGCGCGGTAACCAAGGCGGTCGGGCATGGCAGGTCCTGTCTGGCGGGCGGCGCGAAGGGAAACGCATGCTACGCGAGCCGCAGGCCGGGGTGAAATCCGCCGCGCCGGGGTGCGGCGCCGCGCCGCGGAGAGCCTTCCATCTTGCGCCGCAATTGAGCCTATGATGGGCGCCTTCACGTCACCCACCCTTTCCGGCGCATGAATCAGCGCAGCCTTGGCGGCATCGGCCGCGCCTTTTCCAATCCTAACTTCCGGGTCTACACCGCAGGCTCGGCCGTTTCGCTGATCGGCACCTGGCTGCAGAAGACCGCGGTGGGCTGGACGGCGTGGGAGCTGACGCATGACCCCGCCTGGGTCGGCATCGTCGTGTCCGCCGACCTTGTCACCACCGTCCTCTCCAGTCCCTATGCCGGGGTCATCGCCGACCGCCAGACCAGCCTGCGGCTGCTGACGATCCTGCAGTCGCTGTGTCTGCTGCAGGCCGCGCTCCTCGCCATCCTGTCCTTCCTCGGCCTGATGACTGTCGAGCTGCTGGTCGTCCTGACCCTACTGCTCGGCATCATCATGGGCTTCAACCAGCCGATCCGGCAGTCCCTGATCAATCAGCTTGTGCGCAAGGAAGATGTGGCACCCGCCGTGGCGATGACGTCGGTGATCTACAACGTCGCCCGCGTCATCGGCCCGTCCATCGCCGGCCTCGTCATCCACTTTGCCGGCGCCGGCGCGGCATTCGCGCTCAACGCCCTCAGCTTCGTCGCCATGATCGTGGCCATCCGATACGTCACGATCGCGCCGGCCCCCGCCATGGTGCGCGGCCGCGTGCTGCAGGACATCTTCGCCGGCTACCGCTATGCCCTGTCGCACCGCGGCATCATGCCCCTGCTGGTTACCAGCCTGGTGTCGGCCGTGCTGCTGCGGCCCGTCACCGAAATGCTGCCCGCCTATGTCGGCGAGGTGTTCAAGGGCGGCGCGGGCGACCTTGGCCTGCTAATGACGGCGCATGGCGCCGGCGCCACGCTGTTCGGCCTCGCCCAGGCCTGGCGCGGCGCCAGCCGCGGCCTGGTGCGCCTGACCACGGCGACCCTGCTGTTCGGGCCCTTCACCATGGTCGCCTTCGGCGCCACCGACACGCTGTGGTTCGCCGCGGTCAGCATCTTCGCCATGGGCGCGGTGATGACGATGCGCGGCACCAGCACGCAGACCCTGATCCAGAACAATGTCGACCCCACCATGCGGGGCCGCGTGCTCAGCCTTTATTCGATGATCTTCAATGTCGGCCCGGCGGCGGGGTCGCTGATGCTCGGCGTCGTTTCCTCCTGGGCCGGGCTGCACATCCCGCTCTATGTCGCGGCGGGGCTCGGCCTGTTTGTCTGGCTCTGGATGCTGCGCCGCGAGCCGGAACTGGTCCGCGTGCTCGAGGACGAGCCGGCTGCCGCGGCCCAGGCCGAGGCTGACGAAGCCCAGGCGGCCGCGGTCCGGCAAAAAGCGGCGGAATGAACGCGATGGCCGACGCGCCGGCGACGCGCGTCACGGTATCCGTGCCGTTCCTGATGACCATGATGCTGGTGTCGCTCTTTGCGTCCAGCCTGTATGTGCCGTCGCTGCCGCGCATCGCCGATGAATTTGCCGCCACGCCGGCGGGCGCGCAGTTCACCCTGACCGCCTTCCTGGTCACCTTCGGCGTGGTGCAGCTTTGGCATGGGCCGGCATCGGACCGGCTGGGCCGCTGGCGGGTGCTGCGCCTGAGCCTGTGGATCTTCCTGCTGGGCACCGCCATCTGCCTGCTGGCGCCGACGCTCGATGTCCTGACGGCCGGGCGCGTGCTGCAGGGACTGGGGGCCGCGGGCATCGCCGTGCTGCCGCGCGCGATCGCGCAGGACGCCTTTGGCAGCACGCCACGCGGCACGCAGGTGTTCGTCTATCTCTCCATGGCGGCCGCGCTCGGCGCCACGATCGCGCCGATCATCGGCGGTTGGCTCGACATCCTGACCGATTCCTGGCGCACCGGTTTCATCCTGATCGCCGTGATGGGCGCGGGCGTGCTGATCGCGGCGGCGCGCCAGTCCGGCCAAATGGCGGGCGCGACAACCGACCGGCCGGCTGGCCCGCGCGGCGTGTTGCGCGACTGCGTCGCACTGATGCGCTACCCGACCTTCACCTGCAGCGTGATCGGCGGCGGCGCCCTGCGCGCGGGCTATTTCAGCTTCGTCACCGCGGCGCCCTTCCTGGTGCAGGAGACCTATGGCGCCGATCCCACCGTGATCGGCTACCTGATGGCGGCGCTGACGGTGGCCTTCCTGCTCGCCAACATGGTCGTGGGACGCCTCGCGAAACGCCTCTCGCCCATCGCGCTGAGCATTGCCGGCACGGCCTTCTGCCTGACGGCGCCTGTCTGGATGGCCGTCAGTGCCTGGATGGGCGCCGGTCTCGTGCCCGGTATTGCCGTGCCGTTGTTCCTGTTCGGCTTTGGCCAGGGCTTCGCCGTGCCGATGAGCAACGTGATGGCGGTGCGCACCGATCCACGCATGGCCGGGACCGCCGCCTCGCTGCTCGGCTTCTGGACTCACATGCTGGGCAGCCTGGGATCGCTTGCCGCCACGCAGATGACCTATGAATCGTCGCTGCCGCTGGCGGGCCTGATCGTGGTCTGCGTGCTCGTCGGTCTTGGCGTCTTCGCTGCGCTGCCCCTGGCAAACCGGAAGCAACCCGCCTAGAGCAGGGCCGCCCGCATCCTGGCGGGCAGCTTCTCCGCGGCCTCGCGCAGCACGCGCGGCGCCAGCGTCGCCCGATGCGTCTGCAGCAGCGCGGCGACGCCCGCAGGATCGTCTGCCGACGCCTCGCGCAACGCCCAGGCAAGCGCCTTCTGCACCATCGGCTCCGTGTCCGCCATCAGCAGCGCCGCCAGGGCGAGACACGCATCGGTCTGGCCGCGCCCCTTCTGGGTCAACGCGGCAGCAGTGGCGAGGACGAAGCGCCGCGCCCACAGGTTCTTGTCCCGCGCCAGCGCCTTCAGCTTCGGCAGCAGCGCGTCATTCGCCGCCACGGCGGGCGCGGCGATCGTCATCGCGAGCTGGTCGCAGGTCTCCCAGTTGTCGATGGCGGGCAGCCAGCCGGCGATGCGCGGCCAGGGGATGGCGGGCAGCGCCTTGCGAAAGCGGGCGAGCAGGAAGACGCCCAGCAGGATTTCGTCACGTGAGCCGCCAGCGCAGGCGGTATCGAGGACCACCAGCGCCGCCTCGGCATCCAGCGCCTTGTCCTTCGCGAGAGCGGCGGCCAGCGTGCGGATCTTCGGCACCCGCACCCCCAGGGTCCAGATGCCGGGGACGAGCTTCTCGATCTGCGCGCGATAGGCCGGCTCCGCCGCCTCGGCTAGACCTGCCCGGGCCAAGACCAAGGTCTGCTTGGCCATAACTTTGGTTTTTGCCATATCCGCACCCATATTGCGTCAATTTGGCTCATGAGAGCGGGTCAGCGGCTAGGCCATCCTGACCCCCGTTGCTATAGTCCGGCCAACCCAGACTGCGTGGAGACCGCCATGTCCAACATCCCCAATATCGACGACCTCGTCGAATCGACCCATGACGAGCATTCGCGCCAGCGCTTCACCTCGGTGCTGCGCAAGCGCGTGCTGGTCGACTTCGCCAACGACATGAAGACGGTCTACGACAACGCGGTCGAGCCGCGCTTCGAGAAGAAGAACGCGCGCAAGCCCAAGACCGGCAACGAGGTCCGCAAGGAAATGCTCGAGGAGCCGATCTTCCAGGAATGGAGCGCGCTGCGCCACAACGCCCAGCTCATGTCCTGGTGGACGGTGCAGCCGTCGATCGAGCGCAAGCTGCCGGAACTGATCCAGACGGCGAAGGACGTGGCCGCTGCCACGCCGGCGGGCGGCTCGCTCCGCCTCAACCCGCAGGTCGACATTCCGAAGACGGTGAGTGAGCTCGACGTTCACCTGATGCCGGGCTGCTTCCACGAAGAGCACACCAAGGACGACGTGGCCCAGGGCGCGGTCCTCCACCACGGCATCAAGGTCTTCTATTCGGGCCTGTCGCATCGCATGAAGGGCGGCTGGGCCGCCACCGCGGGCAATGCGATTCTCATCAAGTATCCGAACTTCAAGCCGAAGCGGATGCTCGACATGGGCACCTCGGTCGGCCGCGAGCTGTTCTCGATGATGAACGTCTTCCCGGACACGGAAGCGCATGCCATCGACGTCGGCGCGCCGATGCTGCGCTATGCCCATGCCCGCGCCGAGGCGATGGGCAAGAAGGTGCATTTCGCGCAGATGAATGCCGAGACGCTGGACTATCCCGACAACCACTTCGACCTCGTGACGTCGAGCTTCTTCTTCCACGAGATCAGCGTGAAGTCGTCGAAGAAGATCCTGCAGGAGGTCTACCGCGTGCTGAAGCCCGGCGGGCTGATGATCAACCAGGAACTGCCGCCCGCCTCGATCGTGCCCAACCCCTATGACGACTTCGTCTATGACTGGGACGCCTATTA
>CANJEJ010000229.1 GCA_947473325.1 Alphaproteobacteria bacterium
AAACGAGGTCGATCTGTCGCGCCGCTTCCGCGTTGCCCGCGTCACGATCCGCCGCGCGCTGGCCAAGCTGGAAAAGGAAAAGCTGATCACGCGGCGGCGCGGCCGCCACGGCGGCACCTTCCCGGTCGAGATGACCGAGAAGCCGAAGGCCACTGCCAGCATCAACGGCCTGCAATACCAGATTCCGCAGGACATCGAGGCGCGCCACGACGTGCTGAGCATGGAAACCGTGACACTGCCGGCCGACCTTGCCGAACGTTGGGGCGAGAAACCGAAGACCAAGGCGGTGCGCATCCGCCGCCGCCTGGTGCTCGACGACGAGCCCATCGCCGTGGTGGAAACTTTCGCGCCGCTGAAGTTCAAGCCGCTGCTGAAGAAGGCCAAGCTCTTGCGCGGCATGATCCTGTCGCTGCTGGCCAAGGCCGTGCCGTCGTCCGCCGACCAGGTCATCACGGTGGTGCGCGGCGACAAGGACATCACCCGGCTGCTGGGCGTGCCCGCCAACAGCCACGTCGTGCGCGTGACCATGACGGTGCGCGACGCGCAAGGCGAGATCATCGAGACGCTGGACGGCAAGTACCGGCTGGAAACCTTCGTCCACCAGCTTGCCCTGTTTCCGGTGAGCAACGCCGACACGCCCTGGCAGGCGGCCTAGCCTACGCGCCGGCCAGAATCTCCAGGAAGGCAGCGCCGTAGCGCTGCAGCTTGGTTTCGCCGATGCCGTAGAGTTCGCGCAATGCCGCCGGCGTGCGCGGCTTGAACGCCACCATCTCGAGCAGGGTGCGGTCGGGAAACACCACATAGGTCGGCTGGCCGAGCTTGCCGGCCAGTTCGCGCCGTAGCGCCTTCAGGGCGTCGAGCAGCGCCGCGTCGGCGACATTCAGGTTCTGCGTCGCCGTGCCGCCGCTGCTCCGCTTCGCCTTGCGGCCACCCGAGGGCTTCAGCAGGTCGTTGCGGAGCTCGAGCCGCTCCGCCCCGCGCAGCACCGGGCGGCCCTGGTCGGTCACGGTCCAGCGCCCGTGATCCATTTCCAGCGCGATCATCCCGGCCGCATAGAGCTGGCGGATGAGCGAGCGCCATTCGTTGGGGCTGCGGTCCTTGCCGACGCCGAAAGTGGGCAGCGCGTCATGGCCGTGGCGCTGGATCGCGTCGGTCAGCGCGCCGGTCAGCACCGCGATCAGGTGTTCGGTGCCGAAGCGTTCGCCCGTGCGCAGGATGGCCGACATGATCTTCTGCGCCTCCACCGTGGCGTCGAAGACAGCGGCGCCGGCGAGGCAGAGATCGCAATTGCCGCAGCGCGGCGCGGTTTCACCGAAGTAGGCAAGCAGGGTCTGGCGGCGGCAGCGCGGCGCCTCGCACAGCGCGATCAGCGCATTGAGCTTCTGGCGCTCGATCCGCTTGCGCTCATCGCTCGCCTGCCCTTCCTCGATCTGCACGCGGCGCAGCCGCATGTCGTCGAGACCATAGAGGGTCAGCGTATCGGCGGGCAGGCCATCGCGGCCGGCGCGGCCGATCTCCTGGTAATAGGCTTCGACATTGCCCGGCATGTCGGCATGGCAGACGAAGCGCACGTCGGGCTTGTCGATGCCCATGCCGAAGGCGACCGTCGCCACCATCACCACACCGTCCTGCTTCAGGAAGGCATCCTGGTTGGCATGGCGGATCGCCGAATCCAGACCGGCATGATAGGGCAGCGCGTTGACGCCCGCTCCCTGCAGGATCCCGGCCCAGGATTCGGTGCGCTTGCGGGAGGAGCAATAGATGATGCCGCTGTCGCCGCGGTGGGCGGCGACGAAGTCGAGCAACTGCCGGCGCCCGCCGCTCTTGGGCTGCATCGTCAGCTTCAGGTTCGGCCGGTCGAAGGAGCTGATGAAGACCTGCGGCGGCGCGGCGAAGAGCTTCTTTTCGATATCAGCGCGGGTGGCGCGGTCGGCGGTGGCGGTGAGCGCAATGGTCTGCACGCCGCCCAGGCTTTCGCGCACCTGGCCAAGCGCGAGATATTCCGGCCGGAAGTCGTGCCCCCATTGCGACACGCAATGCGCCTCGTCGATGGCGAGCAGCGCGATGCCCGCCGCCCGCAGCAGGCCGAGCGTGCCATCCTTGGTCAGCCGTTCCGGCGCCACGTAAAGAAGGCGCAGGGACCCGTCGCGGATGGAATCGATCACGGCGCGGTTCTCGGCCGCGTCATTGCTGGAATTGAGGCTGGATGCGGCGACGCCATAGCCGCGCAGCTGCCCGACCTGATCGCGCATCAGCGCCACCAGCGGCGACACCACGACGGTCAGGCCCGGCCGCAGCAGCGCGGGCAGCTGGTAGCACAGCGACTTGCCGCTGCCGGTGGGCATGACGGCAAGCACGTCGCGCCCCTGCAGCACCGCTTCCACGATCTCGCCCTGGCCGGGCCGGAAGTCGCCGAAGCCGAACACTTTCTGCAGATGCGCCCGCGCCGGCGCGAGACCATTGGTCATGCCGCGTCGCGCCGAAACACGACAGTCAGGTTGTTGGCCGGCATCTCGGCGACGCTCTCGCGCCGGAAGCCATGGTGGGCCGCCAGGGGCGTCACCTCGCTGTCGAGGCAGCGCACGCCCCAGGCGGGATTGCGCGCCTGCAGCCAGTCATCAAAGGCCGCATTCGACGGCGCGGTATGGGCACCGTCGCGCCGGTAGGGACCATAGAGGACCAGCGGCGCACCCGGCGGCAAGGTACGGGCGGCGCCGGCGAACAGGCCTTCCGCCGCGGCCCAGGGCGCGATGTGGATCATGTTGCAGCAGAGCATCGCGTCGGCGGCCGCAACGGGCCAGCGCGGCGCGGTGGTGTCGAGCACAACCGCGGGGCGAATCCGGCCGCAACCGCTTGCCCGCGCATGGGCGTCAATGTCGGCAAGGTTGGCCGGATCGAGGTCGGTCGGCTGCCAGTCGAGACCCGCCGGCAGGCGCGGCGTCATGAAGGCCGCGTGCTCCCCCCTGCCGCTGGAGATTTCCAGCAGCAGGCCGTGTGCCGGCAGGATGGGGGCCAGGACGGCCAGGATGGGATCGCGATTGCGGGCCGTGGCCGGGGCGTGCCGGCCGGCGGCTGCTGGGGGCTGGTTCATAGGGGCAGAGAAGCCGCTCTGCCGCGCCAATTCAACCCCGCAGATCGGCATTCTGGACCCGCCGCAATCTGTTGTAGAGTTGCCCCAAGTGCCGATTTAGTATTCCAAACCTTCGGACGACCGACAAACGGGCCGCCGAGCCAGGGAGTTCAGACATGACGAAAATCCACACCGCGGTGCTGGGCGCTGCCCTCGCCACCCTTGCCATGACGGCGAGCGCCGTTCCGGCGCTGGCCCAGCAGGACGCGCGCGACACGCTGCGCGTCGCCATGTATTCGAAGGCGCCGCCGCGCGGCAACCCCTATGCCATCCAGTATATCTGGCCGAGCAACTACTGGTGGGAGGGCGTCTTCGACTCGTTTGTCCGCATCAACGACAAGGCAGAGATCCTTCCCTTTGCGGCGGAGAAGTGGGAACTGGTGAATCCAACGACCTGGCGCGTGACGTTCCGCAAGGACGCCATCTTCACCAGTGGCCGCGCCAACACCGCCGACAACGTGGTCAAGATCTTCGACTACCTGCACTCCGAGGCCGGAAAGCCGGCCGGCATCATGCGCAACATGAAGCTCGCGAGCTACAAGGCGATCGATGCGCAAACAGTGGAATTCGTGACCCAGCAGCCTGATCCGCTGCTGATCCCCAAATTCGCGGCCTTCTATATCGCCGACATGCAGTCGTTCAACGAAATGGGCGCCGGCGTCTTCGCGAGCAAGCCGGTGTCATCCGGCCCCTACCAGGTGCAGAGCTGGACCGACCAGGAGATGACCGCCACCGCCTATGACAAGAGCTGGCGGCAGCCCAAGATCAAGAACCTGCGCATCGTCGAGATTCCCGAGCTGGCCTCGCGCGTCGCGGCGGTCGAATCGGGTCAGATGGACATCGCGATCAACCTCACGCCGGATGACATGGCGCGGCTGAAGGCCGCCGGCCATGACGTGGCCATCACCAATGGTCCGCTGGTCGAGGCCGTCGCGCTGTTCATGCCGGATTTCGCGAACAAATGGGGCGGCAAGGCTCCCTTCTCCGACAAGCGCATGCGGCTCGCTGCCAATCTGGCGTTCAACCGCGACGCCTTCGTGAAGGACTTCTACAAGGGCGTCGCGCGCCCGGCGAGCCAGCCGGCAACGCCGTCGATCAATGGCTACAACCCGGACGTCAAGCCCTACCCTTACGATCCGGCGCGGGCGAAGCAGCTGATGGCCGAAGCGGGCTATCCCAATGGGCTAAAGCTGATCATGGAGTCGAGCGGCGGCATCGCCGGTGGCCGCGAGACGCTGCAGATCATCGCCAACGACCTGGCCAAGGTCGGCATCGAGGTCGAGGTGCGGATCATGCCCTTCGCCACCTGGTCGCAACTGTTCAACGGCAAGAAATGGGAAGGTGACCTGACCACCTTCGCCATGTTCCATTCGCCAGTCATGGATGCCGGCGTCGTCTTCTCGGTCTATGGCTGTGGCCTGCCCCATTCGATGACCTGCATCCCTGAGCTCAACGACCTGGTCGCCCGGTCGGAGACCGAGATGGACCCGGTGAAGCGCAAGGCGCTGCTGCAGGAACTGATGAAGAAGTCGCACGAGGAAGTGCTCGCCATGCCCATCATCGATGGTGTGGACATCACGGGTGTCGCCAAGCGCGTCAAGGGATTCCAGAACTGGGGCCGGATCGTCGTCTACGAAAACATGACGCTCCAGAACTAGGACGGCCAAGACGTTTCGGTGCGGGGGCCGATGGCGCCCCCGCACCGGTCCCGCACACGCCCGCACGGCATCGGCAAGGCTTGCGGCGATCGGCGCCCGCGACCTCCCCGCCGCCACCGGAAAAGACGTGAAACATGACGGCCGAACCCAGACCGCAGCCGGCGGACCAGCAGAGCGCCACGCGTGTCCTGGCCCGGGAAATGGCGGAAACACCCTCGGCTGCCGTCCCTGAAACCGCCATGGCGGCGATGCGGCGACTGGCCGTCGACCACATTGGCATCACCTATATGGGCGCGGCCCTGACCGGGAAGGGCCTGCACGCCTATGCGCTGGACCTCGGCGGCCGCCCGGATGCCGTGCTGATCGGCAGCGGCGCCCGCGTGCCGGCTGAACTGGCGGCTTCGCTCAACGCACAATTCTGCCACGTCACCGACTTTCACGAGACCGGCCCCGGCCTGCATGTCGGCCCGCTGTGCTTCCATGCCGCGCTGGCGATGGGGCAACGCGTGCATGCGAGCGGTCGTGACGTGCTGGCCGCGGCTGCGCTCGGCTATGTCCTGTGCGGACGCTTTCACTTCGCCCGCCGCGCCGACGCCGCCGTCCCGCAGCAACGCATCGTGGCGGCGGCGATAGCCTCGCGGCTCCTCGGCCACGACACGGCAACGACCGCGCGTGCCATGAGCATGGCCGCTGAAATGCCCTACCGGGCGCTGGCCTATCTCGGCCCGAAGACGCCGAAACGCGTGTCGCCGTTCGGCACCACCGGCTTTGCCACGCGGGCCGGCATCCAGGCCTCGCTCTGGGCCGAACATGGCGTGGAAAG
>CANJEJ010000230.1 GCA_947473325.1 Alphaproteobacteria bacterium
CTTGTCGTGCTGGCGACCAAGGGGCCTGAACTCTCCAATGCGGCAGGCGGTGCCGCGCCGCTGGTGTCCGCCGGCACGCTGGTGCTGGTGACGCAGAACGGACTCGGCGCGCCGGAGATCGCCGCGGCGGCGTTGCCATCCGCACACGTTGCCATCGGCATCGCGGCAGGCTTCGGCGCGGCGGTGGCGGCACCCGGCCATGTCCATCACAACGGCTGGGGCGAGATGCGGCTCGGCGAGTGCCGCGGCCCGGTGACGCCGGCGCTGGCGCGCGTGGCCGAGGTGTGGCGCTCGGCCAGTTTCGCGGCGCCGACCTTTGACGACATCGACCGCATGGTGTGGGAAAAGCTTTGCGTCAACATCAGCTTCGACGCGGTCGGCACGCTGCATGGCTTCGTCATCGGCGAGATCCTGGCGAGCCCGGAGGCCTGGGCGCTGTCCCAGGCCTGTCTCGCCGAAGCCGTCGCGGTCGCCCGGGCGCGCGGCATCACGCTCGGCTTCGCGGACCCGGCCGACCATGTGCGCACCTTCGGCGCCAAAATTCCGAAGGCGGTGCCATCGATGCTGCTCGACCACCGCGCGCGGCGCCGGAGCGAGATCGACGCGCTGAACGGCGCGGTGGCGAAGCTTGCGCGTGAACTGGGGATTCCGGCGCCCGCCAATGAGCAGGTGACGCGGGAGATCAAGGAACGGGAGAAAGTGTTCTAGCCCAAATTCCCCTCCCACAAGGGGAGAGGGGAAGCTTCTAGCGCCGTACCTTTCGTTTGCGCGCCGCTGGCCCAGGCTCGGCCAGATGCTCCGTTACGCAATGAGCGTGGCTGTGGTCGGCGAGGACTTCGAGCACGCGGCAATCGCCGGCGCTGCCGCCGAGGCAGTTCTCGACCATGCGGGCGAGTTCGGTTTCCAGCACACGCAGGCGGGCGATGCGGTCGCGCACCGCGGCCAGGTGTTCGGCGGCGATGCGGTCGGCATCGGCGCAAGGCGTGTCCTTCTGGTCGGCGAGGCGCAAGAGCGCGCGGATCGATTCGACCTCGAAGCCGAGTTCGCGGGCGTGTCGGATGAAGGCGAGGCGGTCGCGGTGCGCCCGGCCATAGACGCGGTGGCCGCCCTGGGTGCGTCCCGGCGCCGGCAACAGGCCGATCTGCTCGTAATGGCGGACGGTCTGCACGGCGCAGCCGGCATGGCGGGCGAGCGCACCGATGGTCTGTGCGTTTTCCACGAAAGACCCCTTGAAGCTACAACGGTTGTAGATCGTATATGGAGGGGGTCGTTTCAAGAAGAGGAGGGCGCCATGGGTGCCGCCTGCGGCCGCCACAAGCACGATCACGGCGCAAACGGGCAAGGCGGGCACGGGCATGACCACGGCGACGTGGCGGTCTTCGCCGGCAAGGACCCGGCCTTTCGCCGCGTGCTCTGGCTTGTGATTGTCCTCAATGCCGGCATGGCGGCGGTGGAAATCGCCGCGGGCTCGATCGGCGATTCGATGGCACTGCAGGCCGACGCGCTCGACTTCATCGGCGATGCCGCGTCCTATGGCCTGTCACTCGCCGCCATCGGCTGGACGCTGGTCTGGCGGGCTCGGGCGGCGCTGCTGAAGGCGGCCTCGCTCGCGGCATTTGCCGTCTTCGTGCTGGCGGCGAGCCTTTACCGCTTCGCCGTGCTCAGCGATCCCTCGGCCGAAGTGATGGGCGTCGTCGGCTTCGCCGCGCTCGCTGTCAACCTACTGTCGGTGCTGTTGCTGATGCGCTGGCGCGACGGCGATTCCAACGTCCGCTCGGTCTGGCTGTGCAGCCGCAACGACGCCATCGGCAATGTCGCCGTGCTCGCCGCGGCAGTGCTGGTGGGCTGGACCGCGACGCCGTGGCCTGATCTGGTCGTCGCCATCGGCATGGCGTCGCTCTTCGCCTGGTCGTCGGTTGCCATCCTGCGCCAGGCGCGGGCGGAGCTGCGCGTGGCTGTAAAACGTTCCTGAGGCGTCTGACGCGCGGACTACCTCGCTTTCGACACCAGCACCTTGTCGATGCGGCGGCCGTCGGTGTCGACGACTTCGAAGCGGTAGCCGTCGATCTCGATATGCTCGGCGACAGTCGGCATATGGCCGAAATGCCAGAGCAGGAAACCTGCCACGGTGGAATAGTCCGCGGTGGCGACGAGCTCGCTGCGGCCGATCACGCGGCCGAGCTCGTCGACGGCGAGCGCCGCATCGACCAGCAGCGAGCCGTCCTCGCGTTCGGTGACGCCGGCCTCGTCCTCGGTGTGCAGCAGGGTGCCGGCGATGGCGCCGAGCACGTCCATCGGCGTGACCAGGCCTTCCAGCGTGCCGTATTCGTCGATGACGACGGCGATCGGCACCCTGGCGCTGCGGAACTGCTCGATGACGCCAAGGATGGGCGTGGTCTCGGGCACGGTCAGCGGCAGCTCGAGCCCTTCATCCAGGTTGAGCGGGCGGTTCTGCAGCATACGGTCGAGCACGACATTGGCGTGGATGACGCCGATGAAGTCCTCGATCTTGCCGCGGCAGACGAGGAAGCGCGAATGGCCGCTCGCGACGACGCGGGCGCGGATGTCCTCAGGCGAGGCGTCGACGTCGAGCCAGTCGACCTGGGTGCGCGGCGTCATGATGGTACGGATCGAACGGTCTTCCAGGCGCAGCACGCCTTCGATCATCGTCCGTTCGCTCTGGTGGATGGCGCCGGCTTCGGTGCCTTCGGCCACCAGCAAGCGCACCTCTTCTTCCGTTACCGGGGTGTCGGATTCTTTCCGGGCGCCCATGATGCGGAGCACCGTTTCGGTCGAAATGCGCAGGAACCAGACCGCCGGAGAGGTGATACGCGACAAGAGGTTCATCGGCCGGGCGATGCGGCTTGCGATGCCTTCGGCGTTGGCCAGCGCGATGCGCTTCGGTACGAGTTCGCCGGCGATCAGGGACAGGTAGGAAATGCAGATCACGACGATGGCGATGGAGAGCGTCTCGGCGCGCGTCGCCAGCGCCGGGATTTCCAGCAGGGCGCGTTCCAGTTTCTCGGCGATGGTGGCGCCGGAAAAGGCGCCGGCCAGCACGCCGATCAGGGTGATGCCGATCTGTACGGTGGAGAGCAGCTTGGTGGGATCCTCGGTCATGGCCAGCGCGGCCCTGGCACCCTTGCTGCCGCGTTCGACCATGTGCTGCAGGCGGCCACGCCGGGCCGACACCACCGCCATCTCCGACATGGCGAAGAAGCCATTGAGGAGAATCAGGGCGGCGACGATAAGCAGTTCCCAGATCACGTGCGTCTCCATGCCCGCAGCAAACCGGACATGGCCGGGCGACACTTGTCGCTCCGCCTGCCGTTGTGGGGGTCAGCGGACGAGTATAGGGGAAAAACGGCGGATTTCCTGAGAACCTGTCGCCGCAGGCGGCGGACCCTAGAGCCGCACAAGTCCGTCGAGCGGGCGGACGGAACGACTGCCCGGGAAGACCTTATCCTCCAGCGCAGCCTCGGGCACGCCGGCATGGTCGCGCAGCAGGCCCTTGAACAGCGCACGCAGGTCGGTGGCGGGGGCGACGTCGCGGCCCTCGAACAACGCCTTTTCCGACAGGCCGGGCCAGGGCGTCAGCACCCGGCCGCCGCGCACCGCGCCGCCCATCAGAAGAGCGAGGCTGCCGGTGCCGTGGTCGGTGCCGCCGCTGCCGTTCACCTGCGCGGTGCGGCCGAATTCGGTGACGACGATGACGGCGGTCTTCGCCCAGGCCGGCCCCAGCGCCTCGGGCAGCGCGGCAAGGCCGCTGGCCAGCGTGCGGAACTGGATGGCGAGCGCGCCTTCGGCACCGCCCTGGCCGGCATGGGTGTCCCAGCCACCGGTGTCGATCACCGCGATCCGTGGGCCCTGCGCGTCGGCGAGCAGCTTGCCGGCGGCGGTGAAGAGCTCGCGCGTCGCTTCCGGGCCGTTCTTGCCGCGCGGGTTGTAGATGCGGCGGCGGCGCGGCGCGGCCATGCCGCCCTCGTCTTTCGCCGGTTCGCCCATGGCTTCTCCGGCCATGCTGCTGGACTCGACGGCTTCCTCCAGCATCGCGTGCAGGGCATCGTCGCCCGCGTACATCTCGCGCACCTTGGCAAGGAAGGCGTCGTCTATGTCTGGCAGCAGTTTCGGCGCATACGTGGCGATGCGAACCGGGCCGCGCATCACCAGCGGCACGGTGGTGCCGACGGCAAGGCCGATCTTGCGGTCGTGGCCGCCGAGCGGCTCGAGCGCGCGGTTGAGCCAGCCGTCGGGCACGGCATAGGCGATGTCGGTGCCGTTCTCGAGGATGTTCTGCGCATCGAAATGCGAGCGGTCGCGATAGCCGGTGGCCACCGCCGGAGCGATGGCGAGTTCGCCGCGCGCCCATAGCGGGTGCAGGGGGCTGAGCGCGGGATGCAGGCCGAACAACCCGTCGAGGTCGAGCAGACCGCCGGGCTCGCCCGGGTGGGCGAGCGCAAGCGCGCCACGCTGGGTGCGATAGTCGCGGTCGCCCCAGGGCGCGGCGGCAGCAAGCCCGTCCATGGCGCCGCGCAGCACGACGACGAGCAGGCGATTGCCGGTCTCGGCACCCGCCACCGCGAGACGCGCCGACAGCGGCAGCTGCGCCAGCGTTGCGCTGGCGGCGGCAGCCTGCAGGAGAAGGCGGCGCGACAGCATGGTCATCTCCTCTGGAACTCGGGGCTGGCAAGGCCCAGCGCTACGGCCTCGCGCGTGCTTTCGGCCTGGCTGATCAGGGTGCGGGTGGGGCGCGACAGCGCCGGGCCCAGCACCAGTTCGGCCCATTGCAGGATCTGGCCGTTTTGCGGCGCGGCCTGGCCGACGCCACGCGCCCATTCGATGCGCCGCATCAGCGCCTCGGGCGCGAGCCAGTCGGCGGCGCGGTCGGGCCAGCCGGCGGGCGAGGGGGCGTTGAAGGGAAACTGGCCAAGCTCGCTCAGCGCCCCGATCAGCGGCCGGTCGTCGTCCATCTGGCGCTGGGAAAAGCTGCGGAAGGTGGAGATGACGAGGTCGTTCGGCGTCTTGAACTTCGACAGCGGCGCCTCCCACACCTCGGGCGCCTCGATCAGCGCCAGCGCCATCTGCTTCAGGTCGCCGTCGCTTTGCCGGAACACGCCGGCGAGGCGTTCCACCGTGGCGGGCGCGGGATCGTCGGCGATGAAGTGGCGCGCCATCTTGGTGGCGATGAAGCGCGCGGTGGCGGGATGGCGGGCGAGATCGGCGAGTGCGGCCTTGCCTTCGTCCTCGCCATCCTCGCGATAGGTCTTGCCGAGCAGCACCTTGTCGCCCGGTTCGTGGGCGAAGGGGCGGTAGCGATAGCGCCCGGTGCCCGCTTCCCGGATTCCGGTGACGCTCCAGCCGGTGATGATCTTCGCGAAGGCGATCACATCGGCCTGGGTATAGCCACCATCGACACCCAGCGTATGGAGTTCGAGAATCTCGCGGGCGAGATTCTCGTTCAGCCCGCGCTCGCGGTTGTTGCCGATGCGGCTTTGCGGACCGAACGAGACATAGTTGTCGAGGTAGACCAGCATGCCGGGGTGCTGGCTGACGCC
>CANJEJ010000231.1 GCA_947473325.1 Alphaproteobacteria bacterium
AAACCCCGCACGAAGACGGGGCATGATGACTGAAGCGAAGTGTTTGGGGCGTCAGAACTGCAGGACGGGTGTCGAGACCTCGAGGCTCGCCTTTTCGGTGGAGGTGAGCGTCACATCGAGCAGCAGACGCTGGGCGCCATTGACCACCGGCTCGCCGAAGAAGCGCACCGCACGGGTGAAGCCGTCCTCGGTCGCGACGATCTCGGTGACGACGATCGAGCGCACATTTGTGAGGCTCAGGTGCTGGGAGAGGAATGCGAGGGAGGAGGACATCTACGAGCACCTGCTGATGACTGTGAGATCCAAGGCCAGCGGCATCACGCGATATCCCCGATGAGCGCCCACTCATTGGTCGCGCGCTTCCAGAGTGTCGCACCGGAATACTGCCCCGCGAGCTTGAGCTTGCCGCCCGACGAGCGGATGGTGACGGAACCGCCCACCGTCACCTGACCCGCACCGTACTGGAGAAGATCGATGCGGGTGCCGACCGGGAAGGCCACGGAAGCTGCCGTCGGAATGGTCAGTGTAATGGCCGCGGCATTGTTGAGCGTCACCATGCGGCCGGCGTCCCCCAGCACCAGCGTATAGGCGGTGCCAGCTTGCGCGTTCTCGGGAACGGTCGTGACGGTGTCGAACACCTGCGCGGTCGTGGCGATCTGGCCTGAGTCCGCGTAAGCGGCTGCCGACGGCGCTGTCGGTGTTCCGGTCAGGGCGGGTGACGCCAGCGGCGCCTTGGCATCGAGAGAGGCCTGAAGATTCGTGACATCGCCGATCGCATGTGTGTGGGACGAGGCTGCCTTGGTCGCACCCAGCGTGTCGACGTAAGCGGTCGTCGCCAGCCTTGTCGAATTGTTGCCCTGTGCCTGGGTGGGGGCCGTCGGCGTGCCGGTAAGTGACGGTGAAGCAAGCGGCGCCTTGGCGTCGAGCGACGTCTGGAGGCTCGTCACGTCCGCGATGGCGTGACCGTGAACCGCAGCAGCCTTGCCGTCGAGGGCCGACTGGGTGGCGGTGGAGATCGGTTTTGCGGCATCGGCGGTGTTGTCGGCGTTGCCAAGGCCCACATCGCTCTTGGCCAGCGTCACCGCACCCGTGCGGCCCGCGACAGAGACGACAGGGCCCACTTCGACGATGAACTCGCCCCCGTCGCTCTTCTTGAGATAGAGCTTGCCGTCTGTGGTGTTGACGGCAATCTCGCCCAGCGCAAGATCGGTCGTCGCCGGGACCTTGCCCGCAAGGGAGGAACGCTTGAGGCGGATGGTATTGGCCATGAAGCCTCCGGAAAGTGGATCAGTAGGCGCCGCCGTCGAGGAGTGACGTTGGCATCAGGAAGCGGGCATCGGCCTCGCCCTTCGACCAGACGTCGGAGAGGATGAAGATCGACTTCTCGATCTCGATCAGGTCGCCGGCCGAAGCGGGTGTTGCAAGGGCCAGGGTCGTACCGTTGCTGGCGGTGAAGCCCGTGCCGGCGATGAGCCGCAAGCCATTGCGATAGACGGTCAGGCGCCCGACATCGTAACCGCCCGTCACGACGAAACTCGTCTGGCCGGCACTGGCCGTAAAGGTCTCTGTCGCCGAGGACCGGAACACGCTCGAGGCCGCGACGATCCAGACAGCACCGGTATAGACCTTCATCAGGTTGGAGCCGGTATCGAACCACAGCACACCCGGGGTCAGGGCGTTTCCAAGTGCGTCGGACGTCGGCGCCGCGCTCGACGCACCCGCATACTTGCTGCCCAGCCCCGCCAGCATGGTCTGCGCGGATGCCGCGGCGGACGACGCCACATCAGCACTCCCCGATGCCGCAATGGCCGAGACATTGGCCTGAGCCTTCGACGCAGCAGCAAGGTTTGCCGAATTGGCAGCGCTCGCCGCCTGGGAGGCGGCTGCCTGCTGGCTGGTCGCCGCCTGCTGGGCACTCTGCGCCGCGGCCGTAACGGAGACCGACATAGTCACGGCGGCATCGAGAATGGCGGAGGCCAGAACCGGATCGGTGGTCGCCGTGATGAACCAGTCGGAATGGGTCCCTGCCCCGCCCGTGGCCGTGACCAGAATGGAGAGCTCGCCCGACCACGGGTCGTAGGCATTGAGCCTGCCCGCCAGCCAGTTCTCCGGCGCGATCTCGCTCGTCACCACCAGGAAGCCAGCCGGGGCGAAGCGCTGCCGGTCATCCGGGCTGATGACAAGACTTCGAATGCCCACTTCTACCGCCAATTGCGTGTTTGAGCGCGCCGTGAACAGCGCTCCGAGATGGGCGGCCGTCTCGATCCGCTCGCGGATGACGATCGCTTCCTGCAGGATCGGCAGCAGCGCGTCGTCGATCTTGCCCAGCGCCACGTCCTCGAAGCGCTCGACCTGCTCGTCCCAGCCGACGGCCTTCTCCTCGACAGCATGAAGGCGCAGGTCGACGTCCTCGTGCACACCGTTGAAATAGCTGGCCTGGACCTCGTCGTCGTCAGCGACGCGGTAGCGGTCGAAGCGGCGCATCGGTTCAGGCCTTCGTGAAGGTGTTCACCGAGGCCCTGATCGTCTCGAGGATCGCGCCCGACACGGTGACGTCAGGATCGTTGGGGTGAAGGGCGATGCCAACCACACGGACGGGGCGCGCGAGCTCCACCCGGTACATGGCCTCCGGATCGATGGTCTCGGCTTCGGGTTCGGTTTTCTTTGCCATGGCTCACACTCCTCAGATGGCGGTGTCGATGCGCTGCTCGATGTGGAAAAGCTGGCCGGCGGAGCTCGCCCCGCCCGTCAGCCTGATCTTGTAGGCGGCGATCGCGGTGGCGAAGGTGAAGAGATATTCCTTCTCGAGGTCATTGGCGCGATCGGAGGCCGGGACAGTGCGGGTGACAACGGCAGCCGGAGAAACGGTCGTGCCGTAGCTTGCGCCCGTCAGCAGCGCCACGCCGACCGTGTGCTGGGCAGCAACGAAGGGATAGGCCCGGATCACCACCCGCACCTGCTTCGTGGTCATGCCGACGGGCAGTGTGCGTGGCGTCGAGACATGGGTGAAGGCGGTCTTCGCCCTGGAGACGCGGACCTGGCTGTCCGTTGCGTGGATGACTGGCATCAGCTCCGGTGTCCCCGTCATCACCACCCGCATGGGAAGCACGGCAGGAAGCGAGCCCAGGAAGTCGGGCGTCGTCTCCGAGATCGAATACCAGGTGTCGTCGCCCCGCACCTGATAGGTGAGGTTCGTGGCATCCGGCACGATCTGGGGCGCCAGGATATCGATGTCGGCAATGCCGCCGGCGAGTTGCAGCGGCTTTAGCTCGACCGACACTCGGGTCGCTGCGAACTTCGCCACATGGACCTTGAAACGGATGTCCTTGGTGAGATCGCCGAGGAGATACTGACCATCGGTCGAGAAGAACAGCGTGCCGGAGGTGAAGTTCGAGCCGGACACGGTGCCGATGTAGTGGGCGCCGCCGGTGATGACGAGCAGCGCGTAGCGCCCGCCCTGCTTGAGCAACGTGGGCCGGAAGGGAAACAGCGTCCATTCGGGAAAACGCTTGAGATTGGCTTGCGCGAGCGTCGACTGCGCGAGCACCCGGTTGGGATTGGGGGTGCCATCGGACCTTGTCTCGCAGAGCGCCACCGTGACATTGCCGGTGGGCCCGATCTGGGTGAGGCCCAGCGACAGGCCGGTACAGTAGCGCGCCTGGCCGTTGACGAAGGTCTGGCCGATCTGCACGCCCTGAACGGTCGAGAGGATCGGCTGGTAGTCCCAGTAGATCTCCTCGAATGTGTCGATCCAGAACTGCCGCACCCTGTACCAGGCGTGGGCGGCGTTCCGTCCGACGGCAGTTGGAATGTTGCCGTTGGCATCCCTGACTTCGAAGGTCTCGCCATTCCTGGTGAAGACCCCCGTCACCGAATTGTACTGCCCGCCCGACCAGAAGCTCGAATTGGTGCAGACGGTGCGGGTCGTCCCATAGCGTATGCGGGTGCGGCTGATCGAGCGCTGGATCAGCTGGTGGGAGGCGAACTGGTAGTCCGCGAGCGGAATGGCCTGGACCGTCTCGTTGGCAACAGGTGCACCAACCACCAGGGCATCGATGCTCGTGTAGTTCGGCACCATCAGCCCGTCCGCCGTCATGGTGACGGAGCCGTTGATCGGGTTGTCGAGCTGGAGGGCGGACAGGGCGGTCGCCGCCCAGGGAAAGCGCACGCCCTCCTCGATCAGCGCGTCATAGCCTGCCGCGGTATCATCGCTCTCGTCATCGGTGAGGAACTGGTCGGCGCCATAGAGGGAATTGAGATCCGAAAGATCCAGGTTCTCCTTCACGATGGCAAGATTGGAGGCAATCGCGGTGATCTGGCCCGCCACGAGGTCGGCGAAAGCCTTCATCTGGGCCTTGATCACCGAGAGATCGGCCTCGATCGACGCGGTGATGTTGCGGCGGAGTTCGTCGAGGGCGCGCCTCAGGGCCGCGATCTGGGCGGCGAGGTCGGCGAACTCCGCTCGCGTGGGCAGGCTGTCGACGCGGCGGCCGAGGGTCGCAAGGTCAGAGAGCAGGCCATCGAGCACCTGCCCGACCCTGAGCTGCCAGGATGTAATGGCATCAAGGCGCTCCTTGGCGGCATCGAGTTCAGGGACAGCAAAGTCGGTCCGCATGGTGACGGAGACGATGCCCGCCGTGCCGATCAGCACATCGGCCAAGGGGACGTAGGCCTCGGGGATGGCCGGTCGCTGAGGATCGGCACTTTCGGAACCGGGCACCACCGACACCTGTGCCACCCGCTCCTGCACCATGGCGACGGACTGCGGCTCGGTTGCACGGGTGGTCACGTTGATGAGGAAGTCGCGGGGCTCGATCTCGGAGTCGATGGTCTGGCCATAGGCAACGAGGGTCACGATCCGCTGGGCAGCGGCCGGAAGGTAAGTGGACAGGCTCACTGCCTGGGTCACGTCATGGGCAAAGATCTTGCCGGCGGTATAGAGGCGTCCCGCTCCCACCTGGACGGTGGTGGCACTGTCGCGCGTCGACAGGAAGCCGGCATAGCCCTTGCCACTGACGAGGAGGTCGTTGACCACATCCTCGAAGGTGCGGGCCGCATAGCTCTGGATCGAGTTCAAGTCGCCGAAGGTCACGTTCTGGCGCGACCGGAAGATGCGCTGCTTTTCCATGTGGGATACCTTGTGGTTCTAGCGTTCCAGCCACTCGCCGAGGCGGAGGCGTGCAAATGATTTGCCGTCGCCGAAGCGGACGGGGCTGTGGGCCTTCGAGTTCAGGAACAGCGTGTCGCGCACCGACTGGCTGATGCGGACGGCGTCAACGGCATTGAGAAGACCGAGCGTGTCGTCCTCGACCAGGTGATCGTCGACATATTCGAGTGCGGCTTCAGGCTTCCGGCCCTCAATGCGAACGGTAAGTTCGGCCGTGTAAGGATCGAGCCGGAACCGGGCCGTGTCGACGAAATCCGTCGAAACGGGCAGCTGGGTCGCCCTGTCCATGTCGAAGAGCCGG
>CANJEJ010000232.1 GCA_947473325.1 Alphaproteobacteria bacterium
CGGAAACTCATCGCCTGGCGGTCGCGGTCGGAATGGTCGTAGTAGAAATCGAGGCCAGTCTCGCCCAGTCCCACCACCTTCGGGTGCTGCGCCAGCGCGACGAGTTCGTCTTCCAGCAGCGCGTCGCTGTCCGCCTCATGTGGGTGGATGCCGATGGTGCAGAAGATGTTGGGATTCTCCTCGGCGATCTGCTTCACCACGGCGGCGTTGTTGCGCCGCGTGCCGATGGTCAGCAGCGCGCCGACGCCAGCGGTGCGGGCACGCGCCAGCACGCCGGCGCGGTCCTTCGCCAGCTCGTCGAAATCCAGATGGCAGTGACTGTCGACCAGCATCAGGCAGTCGGCTCCGACGCCTTTTCCACATAACGCGGGAAGATCCCCTGCGGTGCCGGCAGCACCGTGCCCGGCTTGATGGCGAAGGCGCCGTCGACATGGGCGAAGCTGCGCTCGCCGGGGGCCGAGGCGACGAGATCGAGCATGCGCGCCATCGAGCCTGGCATCACCGGCTGGGCCAGGATCGCAAGGCGGCGCACGGTCTCGGCGACCGTGTAGAGCACGCTTTCCATGCGCGCCGGATCGGTTTTCTTCAGCGCCCAGGGCGCCTGCGTGTCGACATACTTGTTCGCCTCGCCCACCACCTCGAACAGGCGGTTGAGGGAGAAGTGGATCTGCTGCGCGTCCATCGCCGCGCGCATGTCGCCGAGCGCCGCCAGCGGCGCGTTCAGCAAGGTCGTGTCATCGGCGGTCTGAGGCCCCGGAGCCGGTACGACGCCGCCACAGTTCTTCGCGATCATCGACAGGATGCGCTGCGCCAGGTTACCGAAGTCGTTGGCGAGGTCGCTGTTGATGCGCTGGACCATCGCACGCGGGCTGAAATCACCATCGCCGCCAAAGCTGATCTCTCGCATCAGGAAGTATCGTGTTTGATCGAGGCCATAGGTCTCGATCAGTTGAAGCGGATCGATCACGTTGCCGAGCGACTTGGAAATCTTCTGCCCCTCGTTGGTCCACCAGCCATGGGCAAAGACGCGCTCGGGAACATCGAGGCCGGCTGCCATCAGGAAGGCCGGCCAGTAGACGGCGTGGAAGCGCAGGATGTCCTTGCCGATGATGTGGTGGGCAGACGGCCAGAACTGCCGATAGAGCGCCGCCTCGGTGTCGGGGTAGCCAAGCGCGGTGATGTAGTTGGTCAGCGCGTCGATCCAGACATACATCACATGATTCGGGTTGCCCGGCACGGGCACGCCCCAGTCGAAGCTGGTGCGCGACACCGACAAGTCGGTCAGGCCCTGCCGGATAAAGCTCGCGACCTCGTTGCGGCGCGTGTGCGGCAGGATGAAGTCAGGATGTTTGTCGTAGTAGGCGAGCAGCTTGTCGCCCCACTCGGAGAGCTTGAAGAAATAGCTGGGCTCTTGCACCCACTCGACCGGTGCGCCGGTTGGGCCAACGCGTTGCGCGCCTTCCATGCGGGTTTCGTCTTCACCGTAGAAGGCTTCGTCGCGGATCGAATACCAGCCGGCATAATTGCCGAGGTAGATTTGCCCATTCTCTTCCAGCGTCGTCCACAAGGCTTGGCAGGCTGTGATATGGCGCGGCTCGGTCGTGCGGATGAAGTCGTCGTTCGAAGCGTTGAGGGTTTTGACCAGGTCACGGAATTTCTGCGCGTTCTCATCGCAGAACGCCTGCACGCTCTTCCCCGCAGCGGCGGCGCTCTTGGCAACCTTTTCGCCGTGTTCGTCCGTGCCGCTCAGGAAGCGGACGTCATAGCCATCTTGCCGCTTGAAGCGGGCCATCACGTCGCAGGCAATCGTCGTGTAGGCATGCCCAATATGAGGCTTGTCGTTCACGTAATAAATCGGCGTCGTGATGTAGAAGGTCTTGTCGGCGCTCATCGCTGTTCTGCCGTCGTAAGGGGTGCATCAGCGCGCGCCGCCCGTTCCAGGGTGGCGAAGATGCTGAGCACGACCTGCTTGCGATCGAGATTCACCGCGTCGCTCCGCGCGACGAGGCGGCGTATCTTCTCCCACACATCCACCCATTCATCAAGCGGACGGGCGGCGGCAAGGCGGTCCATCACCGCCCCCTCCCCGTTCACAACCTCGGGCAAGGGCCGCCCGGCGCCGCGCCGCACCATGCGGGCGAGCCATTGCAGCAAGAGGTCGATGAAGGCGGCATAGGCCTCGTCGGCGCCGCGCCGCGCCACCTGGTCGGCGAAGCTGTGCAGGCCCGGCACGTCGATCTGGGGCAGCGCCGCGAGCAGGCCAGCGGTCTGGCGATAAAGGTCGAGCCCCCCTTCCCCCGCGAGTTCGATGGCGCGGCCGGGGGCGCCTTCGGCGAGGCGCACCAGTGCGTCGCGGTCGGCGGTCACAAGTTCCGGCAACCGCGCCGCCAGGATCCTTGACACACTGCCGTCATCAAGCGGCCCAAGCGCGAGATGCGTACAGCGCGAGCGGATGGTTGGCAGCAGGCGGCCCGGCGCGTGGCTGACCAGGATCAGCAGGCCGCGTAGCGGCGGCTCCTCGAGAATCTTGAGAAGCGCGTTGGCCGAGTTGCGGTTGAGGTCATCGGCGGTGTCGACGACTGCAACGCGCCAGCCGCCGCCTGCCGCCGTGGTGCCGAAGAAAGGCACCAGCTTGCGCACGTCATCGACAGGGATCTCGGTCTTGCGCTTGCCCTTCTTGTCGTCCCATGGCCGTTCGAGCACCTTGAGGCCGGGATGGGCACCCTGAGCCATCTGGCGGAAGACGGGATCGTCTTCGCCGACATGGAGCGAGCTTGGCGCCGCCGGCGCATCGCCGAACAACGACGGACCGCTGTCCTCCTTCACGCCGTGCCGGAGGACAAAGCGGGCGAAACGATAGGCCAGGGTCGCCTTGCCGACACCGCGCGGACCGGTGATGAGCCAGGCATGCGCCAGCCGGCCGCGCCGCCAGATGTCGAGCAGGCGCGATTCGGCGTTGCTGTGCCCGATGAGATCGGGGGTCAGCCGCGGATCGTTGGGGTCGATGCGTTTATCGGGTTCGGCGGCACGGGCCATGCGTCAGGTAAGCCCGAATGGCTCCCGCACTGCAAGCCAGATGGCGTCTGCCACTGTATCTGGCGAGCCGGTGGCGTCGATCAGGCGGCAGCGTTGCGGATCGCGCCGGGCAATTTCGTGAAAGCCCTGGCGCAGCCTTTCGTGGAAGGCGCTGCCCATGCGCTCGTAACGGTCTTCGGCGCCGCCGCCACGCTGTTTCGCGCGCTGCAGGCCGATGTCGACCGGTGCATCGAGGATCAGGGTCAGGTCGGGCCAGCAGCCATCGACGGCGACACGGGTGACGCTGTCGATCGTGTCGCGCGGCAGCCCGTGGCCATAGCCCTGATAGGCCATGGTTGAATCGGCGAAGCGGTCGCACACCACCCAGGCGCCTCGCGCCAGCGCTGGTTCAATTGTGCGGACAATATGGTCGTGGCGCGCGGCGGAATGGAGCAGAAGTTCGCTGACGGCGTCCCAGCGGTCGGTCGCGCCTTCGACCAGCAGCTTGCGGATTTCCAGCGCGCCCGGCGCGCCGCCGGGTTCGCGCGTCTCTACGACTTCTTGGCCATTGCGGCGCAGCGCGGCAGCGAGGCGGCCGATCTGTGTCGACTTGCCGGCTCCCTCCCCGCCTTCGATGGTAATGAAGCGTCCGCGCGCCACCGGAACGTCAGTTCTTCCGCGGTGCCGGTGGTCCCATCAGCAGATAGCTGACGGCAGCACCCAGCCGTCCCAGCACGCCGAGCTGCTCGACCTCGCCGCCGGTGAGCAGCGCCATCTCGACCGGTTTCATGTCCGGTGCGGTGATCTGGATGGTGCCGACCTTGGCGCCTTTGGCAATCGGCGCCGCGATGGGCTCGTCATACTTCACCTTGACCTGCATGCCGTTGCGCGACTTCTTGGTCATCGTGGCGACAACGTTCTTTTCGGCGACCAGCGGCACAGTGGCCTTGTCGCCGAGCCACACCGGCGCCTCGGCGATGGTATCGCCGGCCTTGAACAGGGCGTAGTTGCCGAATTCGCGGAAGCCCCAGTCCATCAGGCGCTCTGCCTCGCGCGAGCGTTCGTTGACGCTCTTCATGCCGTTCAGGACGAGGATCAGGCGGCGGTCGCCACGCTTGGCCGACGCGACCAGGCCATAGCCGGCGGCTTCGGTGTGGCCCGTCTTCAGGCCGTCGGTGCCGGTGTCCTTGTAGAGCAGCGGGTTGCGGTTGCCCTGCTTGATGCCGTTATAGGTGAACTCCTTTTCGGAATAGATCTTGTAGTACTCCGGGAAGGTATCGATCAGGTGCTTGGCCAGGATGGCAAGGTCGTGCGGCGTGGTCAGGTGGTCGTCATGCGGCCAGCCCGAAGCGTTGATGAAGGTGCTGTTGGTGAGGCCGAGCGCCTTGCCACGCTTGGTCATCTCCTCGGCAAAGGCGCTTTCGCTGCCGCCGAGGCCCTCGGCGAAGACCACGCAGGCATCGTTGCCGGACTGGATGATGACACCGCGCAGCAGGTCTTCCACTGACACGCGGCTGTTCAACGCGACGAACATCTTCGAGCCCTGCATGCGCCAGGCCTTCTCGGTGACCGGGAAGGTGTCATCCATCTTGAGGCGGCCTTCCTTCAGCCGCTCGAAGACCATGTAGACGGTCATCAGCTTGCTCATGGACGACGGGTGCATGCGCTGGTCGGCGTTCTTCTCGAACAGCACCGCACCGGTGGTGTCGTCGATCAGATAGGCATGCGTGGCTGTGGTGGTGACCTCCTGCGCGCGGGCCGGGAGAGCCACGGCGGCGGCGAAGGTGAGCAGGAGAGCGACAAGGGGCAGCAATCGCGCGGTCATGGGATTTCTCTTCCAGGCTGCAATAAGTCGATTGGCGCTCCACCGTCTAGAGCACGAATGGGACGACAATATGGTTGGCCGGTTCGCACCGGCGTCAGTCCACCACGATGCGGGCGTCGGTCAGGCCGCTGCCGATCACGCGGGTGAGGGTGGTGTCGGCCTCCTGCACCGAGGTCATGGGGCCGATGCGCACGCGGTACAAATCGGCGCCGCGCACCTTGGTCGGCGTGATGCGGACGGCGCCGAAACCCGCGAGCTTGTTGCCAAGGTTGCTTGCGTTGTCATAGCGCGAGAATGCGCCCGCCTGGATGTAGATGTTGCTCGGCCCGACCGCCTGCAGCGCGACCTGCGCCGGCGGCTCGAACCGCTCGCGCGGCGCTTCCTGGCGCGTGCCCGGCGGCGGTGGCAGCGCGGTCGATTCGACGGCGGCAACGGGAACTGCAGTCGCCATCTGATGCTCGGGTTCTGTCACAGGCTTGCCTGCCACCATGAAGGTGCCGTCAGGCGGGCTGATCACCTTGACCCGGACCTTGGCAACGCCCGCGCGGTCCATGCCGAGCAGCTGGGCCGAGCGGCGCGAGAGGTCGATGATGCGGCCATTCACATA
>CANJEJ010000233.1 GCA_947473325.1 Alphaproteobacteria bacterium
AGGGCCGCGCCAGTTCAGGCTGGCCAGCATGCCACCCAGCGACATAAAGATGACGCCGCCGCCATTCACCGCGGTGGTGCGCCAGGCCATCATTCGCGTTCGCGCCATACCGGAGAAATAGTCGCCGACCAGCGTGGTGGTGGCGGTCAGCGTGCCGGCCACGGCGATGCCAAGCAGTGCGCGGCTGAGCAGGATGGCCGGCAGCGAATCGAAGATCGCGCCCGACGTGCCCGCCACGCCATAAAGCGCGACCGACGCGATGAGCAGGCGGCGGCGCCCGAAGCGATCGACGATGTAGCCCGCGAGCGGCGAGCAGGTGGCGACGAAGAAGGCCGGCAGCGTCAGAACGAAGCGCGCCAGATACTCCACGTTTGGAAAATCGGCGAAATGCTCGCGCAGCGCGGGCAGGGACGGCGCAATCGTCGCGCCCGCCATGACCGTCAGCGTTGAGGTCAGCAACAGGGCAACGCGAACCGCCAGCCCGGGATCGGGCAAGGCACGGTTGTCGGACATGGAAGGCCAGGAGTGAAGGCCTTCCGCGGTGGCAGGCCGAGAGGACGGCAGTATCGCGCCAATGCTTGCCTGCTGTCACGCCATTGCCGCGCTGCCGCCGTCGGCCCGCCGGAATTTGGCCCTAATCCCCGCCTAGAAGCGACCCGTGGGGCGTTCTCCTTGCACCCTTGGTCGCAGTCTGTCGCCGGACCCTTGACGGCCAACGTGGCGTTCTTAAATGCCCCCGCAGTCGCTGCCTGCCGAGTGTCGGTTTTTCCGACCTTGCAGGAGTTCTCCGGGAGGCCCGACAGCCCGCGCCCGGTATGGACGTATTTCACGATGACTTCGAGGAGACTATGAAATGATGAGAGCAACGGGAGCCGCCTTGCTCGCGGCCTGTTTGTCTCTGACGGCCCTTCCGGCCCTCTCGGCATCGCCGCCCTTCGCCATGGAGCGCGACGGCGTGCCGAGCATGGCCCCGCTCGTCCGTGGCATCACGGATGGCGTGGTCAATATTGCCACCAAGAGCACCCAGGCGGTTCAGCAGAACCCCTTGCTTGAGGACCCGACCTTCCGCCGCTTCTTCAACATCCCGCCCGGCGCCCAGCAGCCGCGCGAGCGGACAGTGCAGAGCGCGGGTTCGGGCGTGATCGTCGATGCCGCCAAGGGCTATGTGATGACCAACCATCACGTCGTCGACAAGGCGAACGAGATCGTCGTCACCCTGAAGGACCAGCGCCAGCTGAAGGCGAAGCTTGTCGGCTCCGACCCGGATTCCGACCTCGCAATCCTGCAGGTGCCGGCCGAGAAGCTGATCGGCGTGCCGCTCGGCGATTCCGACAAGATGGAGGTCGGCGACTTCGTTCTCGCGATTGGCAACCCGTTCGGCCTTGGCCAGACGGTGACCTCGGGCATCGTCAGCGCGACGCAGCGCCGTGGACTCGGCATCGAGGCTTATGAGGACTTCATCCAGACCGACGCCTCGATCAACCCCGGCAATTCGGGTGGCGCGCTGGTCAACCTTAAGGGCGAGCTGATCGGCATCAACACCGCCATCCTGGGCCCGAACGGCGGCAACATCGGCATCGGCTTCGCCATCCCGATCAACATGGCCAAGTCGGTCATGAACCAGATCGTGGAATTCGGCGAGGTACGCCGCGGCCAACTCGGCGTGTCGATCCAGAACCTGACGCCGGAACTGAGCGAGGCGCTGGGCGCGAAGACGACGCAGGGCGCGGTCATCGGTCGCGTCGCGCCCGGTTCGGCGGCGGAAGATGCCGGTCTCGAGCAGGGCGATGTCATCGTCGGCCTGAACGGCACGCCAATTCAGGACTCGTCGGACTTGCGCAACCGCGTCGGCCTGATCCAGCCGGGCGGCAAGGCGGAGATCAAGATCATCCGCAAGGGCCAGGAACGCATGGTGTCGGCCACAGTGGGCAAGCCGTCCGATCCGGGCAAAACCGCCGCTGCCCCGGCGGCGGGCGTGAAGGATGTGCCGCTGCTGGCGGGCGTTCAGCTTGAGGTGCAGCCGGCACGTCGTGGCGAGAATGGCGGCCGCATCCTGGTCACCAAGGTCGAGGCCGACTCGCCGGCCTGGCAGGCCGGCCTGCGGCCAGGCGACACGCTGCTCTCGGTCAACCAGCAGCGCGTCTCCACGATCGAAGACGTGACCAAGGCCAGCGCCAAGGGCGGCAAGCTCCTCGTCCAGGTGGCCCGGGGTGAACAGGGCGTCTTCTTCGCCGTCATCGGCTGAAGCCCCCAACACGGCAAAAGAAAAGGCCCGCCAACCGGCGGGCCTTTTTTGTGCGGTGAGGAACCGTTACTTGCGGGCGCCGACCAGGAAGAACTTGCCGCCGGCGCGATTGGCCGCCGGGTCGTAATTCGTCTTCCGGCGCAACTCGCTGTCAACATGGGCGCGGAAGCAGGAGGCCTTCGGGAAGCCTGCCTCGGCATACATTTTCTCAAGCGGCAGTTCATAGACCGTCGCCATGAAAGGCTCGTTGTTGTAGAGCGTGTCCCAGTGGCGCAGCGACGCCTGGTACGCATCCATCTCGTCGAAAAGCGGCGCGTCGGAGTGGAACATCAGCCCGCCGGGCTTGAGGATGCGATGGCATTCCTTCAGCATCGCCGGCACTGCCTTGCCCGACATTTCGTGCAGCATGATGCGCGACATCACAACGTCGAAATAGCCGTCGGGGAAGTTGGTGTTCTCGGCATCCTGCTGGCTGAAATGCACCTCGACCCCCAGCGCGTTGGCGCGGGCATGGCCATAGCGCAGGCAGGGCGCGGCCACGTCAATGCCATGAACCTCGGCCCCGGGGAACACGTCCTTGAAGGGCAGCAAGTTGTGGCCGATGGTGCAGCCCATGTCGAGGATCCGCTTCGGCTTCAGGTCGGGGAAGTTCTGCTTCACCCATACCGCGAGCGACACACCGGGATCGTCGTTGTTCGGCCCCTGCGTGCCCATCGAATACATGGTGATCGACTGGTCGAACTCGGCGCCGGCGAGCACGTCATCTTCCGTCAGTTCGGTGTGATAGCCGCCGGGCTTGCGGTGAATATCGACCGCCGTGTGATAGCGCGGGATTTCCAGCGCCGGATCGAGGGTGAGGGTGCCGAGTCCCTTGCTACTCCATTTCTTTGCCTTGCCGATCATTTCAGGCAGCTGGCGCTGAATCATCGGACCGGCGTTGCGATACATCATGTCCTGCGCGTCCGTGCGCAGCGTGTACCAGAGCTTGTTGGGGTCGACCGCCTGCATCGCCTTGGCGATATCGTGACGGTTCGGCTCGCGGTTCATGGTGCGGCGCAGCTTGGGCTCGACCGCCTTGTTGTAGACGCTCCGCAACTGCGGCCGAATCACCGCGTCGAGCTGGCGGATCAGCGTCGAGGTGAAGTCCATGCGCGACTGCTCGTCATGCGTTGTCTCGGGCAGCATCGGGTGGAAATGCAGAGTACCCATCAAAGGCTCCTGGATTGATGGAATGTAGTATACACCAGCATTCACCCTGGCCACCGCATCCTTCGCCGAGAGACTCATTTGTGATCGATCGTACCCGCCCGGACCGGCCGCTGATCGGCATCGCCTTTTTGGTTTTGGGCGTCGGCCTGTTCAGCCTGATGGATGCCTCGGGAAAGTTCCTGGTGGGCAACTACTCCGTCTTCCAGATCGTTGCCATCCGCGGTGTCGTCTCAGTCGCGATCCTGGCCCCCATCCTGTTCCGCGAGCACGGGGTGAACGTGCTGCGGGCACGGCGCCCGCTCAGCCTCATCCTGCGTTCGGGCCTGGGCGTCGCGGCGATGTTGCTCTTCTTCACCGGCATTCACTACCTGCCGCTCGCCGACGCGACCGCCATCGGCTTTTCCGGCGCGATCTTCATGACGGTCTTCTCGGCGATCTTCCTGCGCGAGAAGGTGGAATGGCAACGCTGGGCGGCCATCGCGCTCGGCTTCGTCGGCGCGCTGGTGGTGGCCCGGCCAGGCAGCGAGACCTTTCACTGGGCCGGGCTCCTGTTGCTGCTTTGCGCCTTTCTCTATGCCGGCATGATGACCATGACCCGCTTCCTCGCGCGCAGCGAAAGCAATGCGACCATGGTCTTCTATCACAGCGTCATTTCCACGCTGGTGGGCGCCGTTGTCCTCCCCTTCATCTGGGTGACGCCGGGCTGGGGCGAACTGCTGCTGATGGTCGGCATGGGCGTGCTGGCGACAGCGGGGCACATGATCTTCGCCCAGGCCTTCCGCGAGGCTCCCGTCTCGGTGCTGGCGCCATTCGAATACACGGCACTGCTCTGGGCCTCGCTGCTTGGCTTCTTCGTATGGGGCGACGTCCCCGGCATCAATGTCTGGGCGGGGTCGGTGATTCTGATCCTGGCCGGGCTCTATATCCTCTATCGCGAGTCGCGCAGCCCGCGCTCCGCCGCCTGAGCGCGGGCGCTCAGCCCTTCGATCCGGTCAGTTCCATCAGGTTGTAGTGCGTGTCGAGGATGGGGAAATACATCTTCACCAGCACCCGGTCGGTCAGCGTGCACCACGCCTCCAGCCCGACGCTGCCGTCGGCCTTGATGAACTGGACATGCTCGGTCTCGAAGCGGCCGGCGGGCGATTCGACGGTCTCGCGGCCAAGGTAGCGGAAGCGGTGGTGCGTGCGGCCGATCATCGGGCCGGAGGCACCATTCGGCAGCGGCGAGCAACTGGCGCCGTAGTGATCTTGCACCCGGTCTCCGATCGTGCGGTCGATACCGGCAAAGTGCCAGACATCGCAGGCGACGGGGTGGGTGACGAAGCTGTGCGGCGGCCGGACGAATTCCATTACCTGGCTGATGCGGCCCTCGTTCACCGTGAAGCCCTCGCATTCCACCCGGTTGCCGGCGAAGCGGAACCAGCTGGAGCCAAAGAAGGCATCCTTAACGCTCAACCGGACAAAGACGTCCTTCGGCCGGAAGTCCCTGTCGACAGACGCTGTGACATCGCGCAACACCTCGGAATCGTCCATCTCGCAGATGGCGCGCATGGTGCGGTCCCCGTTGCCATGCACGGTCACCGTGCAGAATTCACGGCCGCGCTCGCCCTTGGGGCCGAGATACTGGATGGTGTAGCGATAGGTTCGGTGCTGCATGGATCACTCAGGGTTCGGTGTGGTCGAGTTCCACCAGCTCATAGGTCTGCTTGAGCAGCTCCCAGCGAATGGTGGCGGGAATGAAGTCGCTGGAGAAGGCCCAGATCTCCACCGGCGGCCGGGTGCCGGGCGCGTTGACCCGGTGGTTGGCATAGTGGCGCGTGGCGAAGGTGCCGGCCGGGGTCGTCACTTGCCTGTCGCCAAGATAATCGCCATGAAGATCGATCTGGCCAAGGTCGGGGCCGGAGCCGCCATTGGGCAGGTACGAGCTCATCCCTACCTCGCGCAGAGTGTGGCGGCCCGGCGTGCCG
>CANJEJ010000234.1 GCA_947473325.1 Alphaproteobacteria bacterium
CAGCATGTTGATGAGGCCGAGCAGCGTGCCGATCATGCCGAAGGCGGGCGCGAAGGACGCCATGGCGCGGAACACCTGCGCCTCGGCCTTTTCCTTGGCCCGCAGTTTCTGGATGCGCCAGGACATGATGTCGATGATGTCCTCGATCGGCGCCCCGTCCATGACAAGCTGGATGCCCAGCCGCAGGAAGGGGTTCTTGATCGATCCCATCTTTTTCTCGGTGGTCCGGATGTCGGCCTTCATCAGGGCGCGGGCCACTTCCACCAGTTCCATCATGTCGTCGCGCGCATACATCTTCTCGTTGCGCAGGACGATGAAGAAGACAGAGGAAATGCGGCGCAGTTCCGTCATCGGGAAGGCGATGAAGGCGGCGGCGAGCGTGCCACCCAGCACCACGACCATGCTGAGGGGGTCCCACAGCGCGGCGGGATTTTCCAGCGACATCGCGATGGTGACGGCGATCAGGAGCAGGCCGCCCCCGATTCCGATAGCTGTGGATATATTCATGGCCCGAAACTGTTCCCCAGACACACGCGACAGAGGGGGCGCATCGCGATCCCACCGTCCACCCAGACGAAACGATAAACGCAATGGTTGTATCCGTCATTACCCTTCAATCGAGCAATGGGCGCCAAGAACCTTGAATTTCAAGAAAATTGTGCCTCCCGATGGCCACCCGCTCGGGGGTTTGCCATGATTGCCCAATGACCCCCACTGCCTTCCGCAAACTCGCCCTCAGCCTGCCCGATGCCGAAGAGAAGGCCCATGGCGGCCACCCCGACTTCCGGGTGAAGGGCAAGATTTTCGCCTCGCTCGGCTCGCCTGATGCCGGCTCGGCCACCGTGAAGCTGACGCCCGAAGAGCAGGCGGTGATGATGGACGCCGAGCCCGGAACCTTCTCTCCATCGGCCGGCGCCTGGGGCCGCGGCGGTTGGACTCAGGTGAGTCTGGCAGCAATCGACGCCACCACGGCGAAAAGCGCACTCACCGCCGCCTGGCGCAACGTCGCGCCCCGGACGCTGGTGACAAATCTCGCGGGTGGAAAGAAGCCGAAGTCGCGGACTACGCCTTGAACGACTGCAGCTTGTCGCGAATGGTGGCGCGGCGGAGCAGCTTCTTCTGCGCGCCGGTCGGGAAGTCCGACAGCATCACCACGTTGCGGTCGATCAGCACGTTGATCAGGTCTTCGATGATGCGCAGCAGGTCGGAATCGGTCGAGGCCATATAGGCGCGTAGCGCCATCTCGGCATCCTGGCCGAGCACGAAGGAGAGCAGTTCCGGGCTGTCGACCGGCAGCGCCTCGTCGACGCCGGGTTGTGGCTCGGTATAGACCGCCAGAATATTGCCGGATTCGTCCCGCGCCACGTACCGCATGCTGCCCCCAACCTCGTGATACCGGCGCAAGACTAGTGCAATCTTGACGGGAATCGAACCCGTGCGTTTTCACGCCCCGGGTTTCGCCGCCTCGCGGTCGCGCAGGTCCTTGCGCCGCACCTTGCCGGTAACGGTGGTGGGCAATTCGTCCAGGAACTCCACCGTGCGGGGGAACAGGTGGACGGCGAGGTTCCGGCGCACGAAGTCCTGCAGCTCGGCCGCCAGCGCGCCCGATCCGGCATGGCCCTCGCGCAGGGTGACGAAGGCCTTGATCGCCTGGCCGCGCTGCGGGTCCGGCACGCCAATCGCGGCAGCGAGCCGCACGGCCGGGTGCTTGCCCAGGCAGTCCTCGATCTCGCTTGGGCCGACGCGGTAGCCCGATGTCTTGATCACCTCGTCGTCGCGGCCGACAAAACGGAAATGGCCGTCGGCGCTCGTCGCGGCGATGTCGCCGGTCAGCAACCAGCCGTCGGCATATTTCGCGGCCGTCGCGTCCGGGTTCTTCCAGTAGCGCAGCAGCATCACCGGGTCGCCGCCGCGGATGGCGAGCCGGCCGGTGCTGCCCCAGAGCAGCTCGCGGTTGTCGTCATCCAGCAGCGCGACATGGTGGCCGGGCACCGGGCGGCCGACCTGGCCGGGCCGCACGTCCATGACGTGGGAGTTGGTGGCGAGCACTAGGTTGCATTCCGTCTGGCCGAAGACTTCATGCAGCGGCGTGCCGAAGGCGCCGCGTGCCCAGTCGTGCAGTGCGGCGTCGATGGTCTCGCCGCCGGTGGCAAAGGTGCGGATGCGGTGCGGCCAGCCACCTTTCGGCACGGGCAGGTCGCGCATCAGGCGCAGCGCCGGTGGCGGCACGATGGGCCGGGTGATGCCGTGGCGTTCCAGCGCGTCCCAGGTCTTCTCGGGATCGAATTTGCGCTGGTGCAGGGCGAGGATCGGGATGCCGAGATGCAGCCCGCTCATCAGCACGTTGACCAGGCCCGCGATCCACGCCCAGTCCTGCGGCGACCACAGGATGTCGGTGGGGCCGATGCCGGGATGCAGGAAGCGGATGCCTGGCTCATGTCCGATCAGGCTGCGATGCGCATGCAGCGCGCCCTTGGGCTGGCCGGTGGTGCCGGAGGTGTAGATGATGAAGGCAGGGTCGTCGGCGGCCGTGTCCACCGCCGTGAACCGGTCGCTTGCGCGCGCCGTCAGGTCGTCCAGGTTCGGCAGGCCCTCGGCCGCGCCGTCCACCGTGACGATCGGGCCAAAGCCGGGCACGCGCGCCTCGGCGCCCAGCGCCTTGGGCAGCCATTCGCGGCTGGTGAACAGCGCCCGCGCCTCGGCATGCTCCAGGCGATAGGCGATGGCTTCCTCGCCAAAGGCCGTGAACAGCGGCAGGGCGATCATGCCCGCCTTGGAAATGGCGATATGCACCACCGCCGTCTGCACCGACTGGCCCAGCAGCACGCCGACCGTGTCGCCGCGCCGCAGCCCCAGCCCGGCCAGCGCATTTGCCACCCGGTTCGACCAGCGCAGCAGCTTTTCATAAGTGTAGCCGCGCAAATTGCCATCGGCCTGCTCGGCCCACAGCGCCACGACGTTCGGTGTCACGGCGGCATGCGCATCGGTCATCGCCGCGCCGATGTTGAAGCGCGCCGGAACCTGCCAGCGGAACGAATCATGGAGGCGGCGATAGGCGTCGGGCGGGCGGGCGGTCATGCGGGAATTTGCACTGGCGGGGCGGGCAAGGGCGGATACTATCATGGCCAGATCGGAAGTCTCGGGAGGGACGCATGAGCGACGCGGCCGTGCCGCCGCTGCGCACCGAATTCCTGACGCATTTCACCATCGAGGCGGAGCCCGGGCTCGAGGTCGGCAAGACGACCCATGGCTGGCGCCGCGTCGACCGTGTGCTCAACGCCACCTTTCAGGGCCCGCGATTTTCCGGCGTGCTGATCGAGGCGACGGATCCCGTGGTCGCCATGCGCGACGATTCCGCCCGGCTCGACGTGCGCATGATCCTGCGCACCGACGACGGGGTGCTGGTGCAGATGACCTATGACGGCATTGTCGCCGGTCCGAAAGAGGTGATGAAGCGCATCGGCCGGCGCGAGCTGGTGGACGCCAGCGAATATTACATGCGCACCGCCGTGCAGTTCGAATGCGGCGATCCGCGCTATCGCTGGCTCAACGATTCGCTCTGCATCGCCACCGGCCGCCTGCTTGTCTTTCCCTCCGGCGCCTTCGGCGACCATTACAATGTCTACCGGGTGCTGTGACGCCCAGAAGGACCGACACCATGGACAGCCAGCAACGCCCGCTCACCTCCGAATTCCTTTTCCACATCGACATGGAGGCGCTGCCCGGCCTCGATATCGGCAAGACACCACGCGGCTGGCGCCGTATCGATCGCATCAAGAAGGGCTGGTTCGAAGGACCGAAGATCAAGGGCACGGTGGTGACGGCGACCGACCACCTGCTGGTGATGCGCGACAACACCTCGCGCCCCGACGTGCGCGCGATCCTGCAGGCCGACGACGGCACGCTGATCCAGATGACCTACCAGGGTATTGTCGCCGGACCGGAAGAGCAGTTGAAGAAGCTCGGCCAGCGCCAGCAGGTCGATCCCGCGACCTACTACATGCGCAACGCGATCTTCTTCGAGACGGCGATGGGCGGGCCCCATGCCTGGCTCAACAGCACGCTCGCGGTCGGGCTTGGCGCCGTGCGCATCCAGGAGGACAAGTCCTTTGCCGTCCGCTACACGGTCCACCGGATTCTCTAACCGGCCTGCGGGCAGGGGCGAAAACTCCCGCGACCCTGTGCTGGCCTTGCGGCAGACTGCCGCGATCATTCTGCGCCGTCCCGGCGCCGTTTACCTGAGGTTCCCATGAGCGCATTCCGCAAAGAATCCGTCACCGTCGCCGGCACGAAAGTGGTGATGCATCGCGGCGGCACCGGCACGCCGCTGCTTTATTTCCACGGCGCCGGCGTCGTGATGAATGCCCAGCCCTGGATGGAAATGCTGGCGCCGCATGTCGACCTGATCGTGCCGATGCATCCGGGGATGGGGGAATCCGACGTGCCGACCTGGCTCGACGGTGTGCCCGACATGGCGATGTTCTACGCCACGATGATGAAGGAGATGGGTCTTGGCGGCATCCATCTCATGGGCACCTCGATGGGCGGCTGGATCGCGGCCGAGCTCGCGATCATCCAGCCCGAACGGCTGAAGACGTTGACGCTCGCCTGCGCCGCCGGCTTCGACGACCCGTCGATTCCCAAGGGTCAGACCCATCTGTGGGACGCGCGTGAGACGCTGCGCAACGTGATTTACGATCCGAAGCTGCAGGAGCAGATGATCGCCCGCCTGCCGGCCGATGCCGACAGCCAGCCGCAGACGATCAAGAACAAGGAGACGATCAAGAAGCTGACGAGCCAGGGCCGCGGTGGCGCCAACCTGCCGAAATGGCTGCATCGCGTCACGGTGCCGACGCACATCATCTGGGGCGAGAACGACAAGCTCGCGCCCATCGGCTATGCCGACATCTACAAGAAATATCTGCCGCAGTCGAAGATGACCCGGTTCAAGGAATGCGGCCATCTGCCATATCTCGAGAAGCCAAAGGAATACGTCGAGGCCATCACGGGCTTCATCAAGGAGGTTCGCTAGCGCGAACACCGTCGCCTCGTTCCCTCCCCCCTGCGGGGAGGGACAGGGCGGGGGAGGCGAAGGAGTTTCCGGTCGCGCCGGCGCGGGTGGTGAGTCGGCAGAACCCCACCCCAACCCTCCTCGCAAGGGGAAGGGAGTTTTCCCAACAGAAACAACCGCTCTGCCAGGCTTCAGGCGCTGAACCCTTCCCCTTTTTGCCCTTCTGGCTTATGGGTGGGGCATACCGATCAGCCGGGCGCGTAGGCGCCCCCGCCAGCAGGAAAAGTCCCGTGGATCGCAAAGCTTCCGAAGCGGCGCTCGAGGCCGCCCAGACCGAATATCCGCTGATGTTCTCGCCGCTGACGCTGGCGTCGGGCAAGCGG
>CANJEJ010000235.1 GCA_947473325.1 Alphaproteobacteria bacterium
GGCGGCCTGCGGGCGGCGGTCACTGGCACGGTTGCCGCGCTGGCGACACGGCCCGATCTCGCGCTTTCATTCTCCGTCGCGGCACCCGACGGCGGTGCCTTGCGGCGCCTGGCGGGCCAGACGGTGCCGGTATCGACTGTGCAGGCCGGTGCACTGACGCTGGAAGGATCAGCCCGCGGCGTCCTGAGCGCGCTTGCCGTCGATGTCACGGCGAAGACCGGCCCCGGCATGGCCAGCGCCATGGGCACGCTGTCGATCGACGACACGCCCAGCCTCGATCTCACGCTCAGGGCCGCGCATCCCGAGATGGTGCAATTCATCCAGGCCTGGGGTCTTGACTACCGCCCGGCGGCCAGCAATCTGGGTCCGTTGCGGCTGGCCGCGCGTGTTGCCGGTCCAGTCGACAAGCTCAACGTCAGCGACCTCGACGCCGGTCTGGGCCAGGTCAACCTGCTTGGCAGCGCGACTTATGACACGACGGGCGCACGGCCGAAGCTGACGGCCCGGCTGGAAACCAGCGAAATTCTCGTCGATCTGTTCCTGCCGCGGGAAACGGAAGGTGGCGCCGCGCGCGTGGCGCGTGGCGCGGGCGGCAGCGGCGCTCCGTCGCCACAAGGAAACGGGCGCGCGCGCTGGTCGACCGATCCCTTCGATTTCACGGTGCTTGATGCCATCGACGCAGAGATCGGCGTTACCGCCCGGGCGCTTACCTATGGCGAATACCGCTTTGTCGAACCGCGCCTGGCCCTGATGGCCAGGAACGGCACGGCGCGCATTGCGCCGCTGACCGGCAAGCTGTTTGGCGGTGATGTGACTCTCGAACTCACGCTGGCCAGCGCGGGCACGCCGACGCTGACCGCTAGAGTCTCGCTCGACAATGGCGACCTGGAGCAGGCACTGCGGGATTCGGCAGAGATCGACCGCCTCACGGGACGTGCTAACCTTGAAGGCGACTTCACCGCACGCGGCCGCAGCCAGGCGGAAATGATTGCCAGTCTCGCCGGCACGGCGAAATTCACGGCGCGCGACGGCCTCGTCCGTGGCATCGACCTGCGCGCGCTCAGCGACCGGCTCAAGGAACTCGACCAGATCACCGACTTCCTCGATCTCATCCGCCGCACCACCGGCGGTGGCCAGACGCGCTACACGGCAATGAGCGGCAGTTTCCAGCTCGAGCGCGGCGTGGCCCGCACCGCCGATCTGGCGGCGCAATTCGATGCGGCGACCGGCTCGGGCCAGGGCAGCATCGACCTGCCCAACTGGCGCATCGATATGGCGACGGTGGCGAGGCTGACGGAGCATCCCCATGCGCCGAGCATCGGGCTCGATCTCACCGGGCCGCTCGACCAGCCCGAGCGTGACATCCGCACCCGGGACCTCGAAGCCTTCCTGGGCGAGCGTGTGGGCGAAACCGTCTTGCGCCGGCTGTTGCGCAGCCGCGATGGCGAGGTATCCGCGCCCCGTGGAGCACCTGCTCAGCCGCAGTCGGCACCTTCGCGCCTACCCAGCGCCATCGGCGATGTGCTGCAGGACGTATTGCGGCGTTCGCGCGATCGCTAGGACGTCGTTGGCGGCACCCAGTTTTCCCACAGGATTTCGCCCCAGCCCAATTCCCAGCTCGCGTCCATCAGCCAGGCCTTGTCGGTGCTCTTGCGCATCAGGCGGTGCACGGCGGAAAAGCCCTGGCCCGGCATCTCGACGAAGCCGCGCCCCTGCCACAGCGAATTGAGCTTGAAGCTGTTGCCAAGGTCATAGCGGATCACCTGCTTCAAGGCCGGCGCGCCACGCTGCGGCATCTGCACCTTGCGCACCGTGAACAACGCGCCACCGAGAGGCAGGTCGTCGAGCTCGCCCACTTCTTCCAGTGCGACCGAGGTGCGCAGCAGCGTTTCGCCACGACGGGTGATGACGGCGGATGCCTGGCTGCCCATCACCTGCGTCTCGTTGTGGTCGCATAACAACTTGGGCCAGCCCATCACTTCGCGGCCGATGACCGCGGGTTCGTCGGCCGAGGTCCAGATATAGGGAACGAAACGCCCGGTCTCGCCATTGAACCGCACCTTGATCGCAACCAGCCCCTCCTGGAATTTCAGCCCGAAGGGCATCTGCCGGTGATCGCCGATGGAGGCGACGGCAAGCGAGTCTGCGACCCATTCCAGCGGCTCGGGCACGGCGGCGCGAATGGCGTCCGGATCGGGCTCGAAGGCCACCAGCATCACCCGGGCATATTCCATGGGGTAGGGCGGCAAGCCGTAGGGCGGACTGAGGAAAGGCGCGCTGTAGCCTTCCGGCTGCACGCCCTGCCATGTCGGCGTGTCCGGCGTGATCCGCGAACTCCCGGTCACCCGTTTGCTGAATGTCATGACTTCCTCCTAGAGCCGATAGTCCAGCTTAGAGCGGAAAGTCTGGTCTAGCCGCTGAGTTCCTGCCGGAGCTTCTTCGGCGCGACGCCCTGCCAGGCCTGGCCGAGCAGGCGTTCGAGGGTCGCCGGTGGCGCCTTGGGCAGGCGCACGACCCAGGGGTGGCCGCGGTAATGATCGGTCAGGAAGAAGGTCTGCGGCGCCGCTTCGATCAACAGGTCACGTTCATCCGGGTCGCACTTCAGGACCAGCGTTTCGCCGTCCTCCCACAGCCGGGCGACCAGCTTGCCTGCCACCTTCAGCGCCGGTGTGCCATAGGACGTGCTTTCCTCGACGCCGGGCAAGCGGTTCGCCAACTTGCAAAGGCCGGCCCAATCCAGTCCGGGCCGGCCTCGCGGCCGGGTCACTGCGGCAGGGAAGCGGGCGCGGCGATGGTGTCAGAACCGCGCTCCGCCCGATTCTCCAGCCGGTTGCGCAGATCGCGCAACACATGCAGGCGGACCGCGCTCGACAGGTTGGTCGATCGGCCTTCGTCGATGCGGGCGATCAGGGAATCGAGCGAAAGCGCATCGCGCTTGGCGATGTCCTTCAGCGATTCCCAGAATTCGTCTTCCACCGAGACACTGGTGCGGTGTCCGGCAATGCGGACGGATCGTTTGCGGATCGCAGTCATGGGCGTGGCTCCGTCATGTCCGTGGGGCGGACCCAGCGGTCGAAATCTTCGGCCGACACATGGCCCGAGGCGAGCGCGGCTTCGCGGAGGGACAACCCATCAGCATGGGCGGTCTTGGCGATGGCTGCAGCGCGGTCGTAACCGATATGCGGGGCGAGCGCGGTCACCAGCATCAGCGAGCGCGACAGGTGCTCTTGGATGCGGGCGAGGTCCGGCTCGATGCCAGCGACGCAGTGATCGGTAAAGCTGTTCGAGGAATCGGCAAGCAGCCGGATCGACCGCAGCACATTGTGCGCGATCACCGGCTTGAAGACGTTGAGTTCGAGGTGCCCGCTGGCGCCGGCTATGGTGACGGCGACATGGTTGCCCATTACCTGGGCGCACACCATGGTCAGCGCCTCGGCTTGGGTCGGGTTGACCTTGCCCGGCATGATCGAAGAGCCGGGCTCGTTTTCCGGCAGCTTCAGTTCGCCGAATCCTGCGCGCGGGCCGGAGCCGAGCAGCCGGATGTCGTTGGCAATCTTCATCAGGCTGACAGAGAGCGTGTTCAGCGTGCCCGACAGTTCGACCAGCGCGTCATGCGCGGCAATGGCCTCGAACTTGTTGGCCGCTGTGGTGAAGGGCTGGCGCGTCAGATGGGCAAGCTCGCCGGCGATGCGTTCGGCGAAGCCCGGCCTGCTGTTCATGCCGGTGCCGACGGCGGTGGCGCCTTGCGCCAGCGGATAGAGGCGCGGCAGGCAGTTGCGGACGCGTTCGATGCCGAAGGCGACCTGCGCGGCATAGCCGGAAAATTCCTGGCCCAGCGTCAGTGGCGTTGCGTCTTGCAGATGCGTGCGGCCGATCTTGACGATATGCCGCCAGCATTCCGCCTTGCGGGCCAGCGCGGCTTGCAGGCGGCCCAGCGCGGGCAGCAGGTCATTGTGCAGCGCCATCACGGCGGCGACATGCATTGCGGTCGGGAACGTGTCGTTCGACGACTGCGACATGTTGACGTCGTTGTTGGGATGGACGCGGCCCTTGTCGCCGGGCTGGCCGCCCAGGATCTCGATGGCGCGGTTCGCGATGACCTCGTTCGCGTTCATGTTGGTCTGCGTGCCCGAGCCCGTCTGCCAGATCACCAGCGGAAAATGGTCGTCAAGCGTGCCGGCAGCCACTTCGCCGGCCGCCTGGTCGATGGCGGGGGCGATCTCGGCCGACAGGTCGCCCAACTCGCGGTTCACCCGCACTGCGGCCTGCTTCACCAGGCCCAAAGCGTGGACGATTTCCAGGGGCATTCGTTCCCCTCCGATGCGGAAATTTTCCAGGCTGCGCTGGGTCTGGGCGCCCCAATAGCGATCCGCCGGCACCTCGATGGGGCCAAAGCTGTCGCTTTCCGTGCGGGTCGGCCGGTTCATGGGGCAACCTGCACGGTCAAAGGGCTCGGGTTGGGGGTCATCACGGAAGCAAACGCCAGACCTGCCCCAGGGGTTGCCCCCGCTACCGTGCAATAGGTTGGGGGCGTCATGGCGTTCACTCCTTCAGTCGGACAACGGCGATCCCGGATTGTGGGCGGATGCGAAGCAGGGGCCCGAGGTCGGGTGTTTTCGCGTAGTGGGCGATGCGCACCCGGGCCGCGGCGGCGGCGCCGCCATCGAAGCGCAGGCGCTTTTCGTTGCCATGGCGCAGCCATGTCAGTTCCTCGCCATCCCGCAGGTCCGGGTCGAAGATCATGGCAAGCGTGGGGGCGGGGGGGTGGCCCGTGCCGTGCAGCTGGTGGGCCGGGAAATCGTCGTCGAACAGCACGGTGCGGAAACCGCGCTCCTGCGCCTCGACCACGCGCTGGGCGTGGCTGATGTGGTCGTCGAAATAGCCCAGGGCGGTGGCGGGGCGGGGCGCCCGCAGCGGCATCGCCATCCAGTCGTTCTCGTGCCAGGCCACATGCGAATCGCGCCAGGCGAGGTTGCGGAAGGACACGTCGAAGCCGTGCTGTTCGGCGTGCGGCGCGGCCTGGTGCAGCAGCCAGGCGGAATGGCCGCGATGTACGCCGCTTTCGACAATGAAATCCGGCGCGAGAAGCCGCGTCAGCGTGTAGAGCCAGAAGGAATCGCCGAATTTCGTGCCGCCTTCATTGTCCTGCACCGGCCGCAGCGGATAGAGCGCAAAGAAATCGGCAACGATCGCCTGCAGCGCGGCGGCGTCGGGCTGCGGCAGCCAGGGACTGGCGGTCAGGAAGCCCGCCGCCACGTCTGCCACCAGTTTTTGCTGCCGCACGACCAGCGCGGGCGTGGTGACGCGCGAGGCGAATTCGGCTTCATCGCGCTTCTTGCGCAGGTCGAGCCCGATGCGGTGATAGATGCGCCGGTTGA
>CANJEJ010000236.1 GCA_947473325.1 Alphaproteobacteria bacterium
GGTGCCCTGGTTCTCGGGCCGGACCGGCAGGCTGACGTCGATCCGTTCGGCGGCGAGCTTGGCGGCGAGCGCGGAGGCGCTGAGCTCACCCTTCCGCGCATCGAGCGCCGCTTCGATCTCGCCCTTGAGCTGATTGACGCGCGCGCCGAATTCCTTGCGCTGTTCGGGTGCGAGCCCGCCCAAGGTCTTCATCAGGCCGGTGACGCTGCCCTTCTTGCCGAGGGCCGCAACACGCGCGGCATCGAGGGCGCCGAGATCGGCGGCGGCCTGCACCGCTTCCAGCGCCGTGCTGCGTATCGTCGATAGATCGTCCATCTTGCCCACTCTCGAAACCGAACACGAAAAAAGGGAGCCTGTGGTCCAGGCTCCCTCTTTGCGATTGCTATCCGTTGCGCCTGGCGCGGCGCGGGCGGACGTTACTTGAGGGCGGCCTGGGCCTGATCGACCAGGGCCTTGAATGCAGCGGGCTCCCGCACGGCGAGATCGGCCATGACCTTGCGGTCGACTTCGATCCCGGCCTTGAGGATGCCGTTCATGAACTGCGAGTAGGTGAGCCCATGCTCGCGGGTCGCAGCGTTGATACGCTGGATCCAGAGACCCCGGAACGCGCGCTTCTTGTTGCGGCGGTCGCGGTAGGCATACTGCAGGCCCTTCTCGACCTTCTCGATGGCGACGCGGAACGCTGCGTTGGAGCGACCGCGATAGCCCTTGGCGAGCTTGAGAACCTTCTTATGACGAGCGTGTGCAGTCACGCCCCGCTTAACGCGTGACATGGTCTACCTCTCGTACGGAAAGAAATTGCGCTTGATGATCCGCGTGTCCGGCTCGGACACGATGGCCATCCCGGTCGCCTGGCGCAGGAACCGGTTACCGCGCTTGCTCATGCCGTGCCGCTTGCCGGCCACGCCATGCTTGATCTTGCCCGTGGCCGTGAAGCGAAAACGCTTCTTGGCCCCGCTCTTGGTCTTCATCTTGGGCATTTTTGTTCCTTTTCAAAGGGTTAGCGCCGGAGCGCAGGTCCCGACCCCCTCGTGAAAGAGGGTCGAAAAGTCCTTACAAAGCAGCCGAGGCAATGCCCTTATTGGCCAGGCCGCTCGAAGGAACGGGGCTTATAGCGGCGAGGGTCCGCCCATGCAAGCGCGGGCGGATGTGCCACAGTCAGCCCTTACTGGGGCCTTCAAAGGGGATTTTGCCATGAAACTGGCCGGGAAAGTGGCGCTCGTGACGGGCGCCCAGCAGGGCATCGGGGCGGCGATCGCGACGGCACTGGCCGGGGAGGGAGCCGACGTGGCCCTCACCTGGCTCGACGACCGGGCGGGCGCCGAGGCTGTCGCGGCCAGGGTAAAGGCCGCGGGCCGCCGCGCCCACCTGATAAAGGCCGATGTCTCCAAGCTGGCCGAGGTCGAGGCGATGGTGGCCGAGACTGTTCGCGAGTTCGGACCGCCCGACATCCTGGTCAACAATGCCGGCGTCTATCCCCGCGTGCCGCTGCTGGAGATGCGCGAGCGCGACTGGGACCATGTCCTCGACATCAATCTGAAGGCCGGCTGCTTTGCAACCATTGCGATGGCCAAAGCGTTGATTGCGGCAGGCAAGCAGGGCGGTTCCGTGATCAATCTTTCCTCGTCGGCAATCCGGGGGGCCGTGCGCGGCGTCCACTACAGCGCCAGCAAAGGCGGCGTGGTGTCGATGACGCGCGCACTTGCCCTCGAACTCGCGCCTCATGGCATCCGCGTCAATGCGATCGCCCCCGGCCTCACCGACACCGCGCAGCCGCGCTACGGCAACACCAGCGACGAACTGGTGGAGATGGCCCGAACCACCATCCCGCTCGGCGGCCGCCTGCTCACGCCGGAGCAGATCGCGCGCACCGCCGTTTTCCTCGCCTCCGACGACTCGAACGCCACGACGGGCCAGGTGCTGCACGTCAATGGCGGCTCATACATGCCGTGAATCGCATGCTAGTCGCCACACGGCGCCTGCCTCTTGCGCGTCTCGACGAAGGCCACGATGCAGGGACCGAACTTGCGGGCGAAGCTGGATTCGGCGCCGGCACCGTGGCCCTTGAAGCCTTCGGGATCGCCGATGACCAGGCCGGTGACGCCGGAAGCGGTGAAGGCGGCATTGGCATCGGCCATGCGGCCGCCGACGTCGTAGGCATCGTCGGCGAAGTTCACCACCACGATGGCGGGCCCCGGCTTCAGGCCCTTGATGACCTGCTGCCATTCGGAGCGCGCCCGCGTGGTATCGCGCATCTTGTCGACCGTGCCGTGATGGGCGGCCGCGATCGAGATCACGCCGTCGACCTTGGCGCCGCGCATGGCGGCGGCCAGCGACACCCAGGCGCCGGCCGACTGGCCGGCCAGCACGACCCGGCGATAACCCATCTCGCGAGCCTTGCCGACCGCGGCTGCCAGGGCCGTGGCATCGCTGGCCCAGTCGGAAATCCATTCCCTGTCGAAGCGGTAAAGGTCGTAGCCCAGTCGGGTGAAGCGGCCGACCCAGGATTGCGGCGCGCTGTCGGTGGCGTTCTTGCCCGCCATGTAGCCGTGGCTCCAGACGATCAAGCCGGTGGCGAGCTGCGGGCCACGCATCGACCAGTAGGGCTGTGGCCGCAAGCGGCCGATATCGGGCGCATCGGCGGCGCGGGCCGGCACCAGTTGCCGCCAGTTTTGGTGCGTGACGGTGTAGTTGTTGACGATGTGCAGGGTGCAGGTTTGCGGACCACGGTCTTCGCAGCGCTTCATCGCCGAGGCGATGGCGCTGGCGGGATCGGGGCCGCTGACGCCTGCCTGCCAATTCGCCTTGCCGTCGGCACCGACCACGAAGGCGCGGTGCGGCGCGAAGTTCTGGAAATCGTTGAAGCTGCGGGCAGCCTCCGCGTTGAGCGGCTGGGCGGCGGGCTGGGGGCTGGGCTGCGCCGCTGGCTGGGCTTCGGCCGTCGCGATCGACGCTGCGAGGACGAGCGTCGCTATCAACCATCTCATGCAGGCATCTCCGGAGGCCGAGGCTACCATCGCTGGATGTGGAAGGCCGCAACGATCGTCCTGGCGGCCGCAGTCACGGGCTTTGCCGCGGCGCTGCCGGCGGTTGCCCAGACGGCCTCGACCGTGCCCAGCCCGCCTCAGTCCAGTTCGGAACGTGTGCGGGACAACCCATCCAGCCAGTACGTGCTGATCAAGACCGTGGTCGGGCAGTCGATTGGGGTCGTCGACGCGCGGGCGCTGCCGGTCGAGCCCGAGGGCTACAACCTGCTGAAATACTGCTGGGCCGTCGGCAACGTGCTGGGCGACTGGGCCGAGCATGCGGGACTGACCGGCGCGATGGTCACGCGGGCGCTGGAAACCCATTCCTGGGCGCGCGATCTGGAGCGCGGCGGCTATCCGGCGGCGCCGGTCAGCGAGGCGATCGGCCAGTACGAGGCGGCGCTGATCGCTTCAGGTTTCACCGACGCCGCGCGTGATCGTGCCCTCGATGCCTTGACCGCCAGCCTCGAGGAAATCCGCCGGACGGCCACGGGTGCGGCCAAGGTGTTCAAGACCAACCGCTGCGGCCGGCAGCTGCGCTCGATGGCGCTCTATCACAAGACCGCGCCCGAAGGTGGCCGCGTGCGGTTCATTCCCTATGTGCTGCACCAGATCTGCCGGGCGCAGAACCTCGATGCCAATGACGCCGTGCGCTGCGACTATTGGATGAACGCCAAGGCGGACGCCCCGATGTCGTTCGCCGGCGAGATGGTCTACAGCGTGCGTTGGCCCGACGGTATCGTGGCCACCGGCCGGTTCGATCCCGACGCGTCGCGCAGCATCGGGACCGTGACGCTGCGCCAGCGCTAGCGGGGCAGAAGCCGGCGCCTACTTGGGCGCCAGCACCATGATCATCTGCCGGCCTTCCATGCGCGGCATCGATTCGATCTTGGTCAGTGGGTCCATCTCACCACGCACGCGGTTGAGGACCTGGAGTCCCAGTTCGGAGTGAACCATCTCACGGCCGCGGAAACGCAGGGTGACCTTCACCTTGTCGCCTTCCTCGATGTAGCGCTTCATCGAGCGCATCTTCACTTCGTAATCGTGGTCGTCGATGTTCGGGCGCATCTTGATCTCTTTGACCTCGATGACCTTCTGGTGCTTGCGCGCCTCGTGCGCCTTCTTCTGCGCCTCGTACTTGTATTTTCCGTAGTCGGAAATCTTCGCGACCGGCGGCACCGCGTTGGGCGAGATCTCGATCAGGTCGAGGCTGGCCTCCTCGGCCATCTCGAGCGCTTCGCGTGAACTGACGACGCCGACCATGTCGCCGTTCTCGTCGATCAGTCGGACTTGCGGCGCTTTGATCTCGCCGTTGACGCGCGGACCCTCGCGGGTGGGCGCGCTTTGTTGGGCAGGTCTGGCTATGGCGAACTTCTCCCTCGTTAAAGCCCCCCTCTTTCGATGCGACGGGGCGGAACAGGAGGTCTCGACCGCCCTAGAAGGGGGGCCGAGCCTCGTTTGAAAGTGTAGTGACGGCGGCCCCGAGTTCAAGGACCTCCTGCTTCTCCGATCCCAGCCGGCGGATCGCCACCGTTCGGGCCTCCATGTCGCGCCGGCCGACCGCGAGGATCAGGGGCGTGTGCGCCAGCGAGTGCTCGCGGACCTTGTAGTTGATCTTCTCGTTGCTGGTATCGATGTCCACCCGCATTCCGGCGGCCCGCAGCTTCGCCGCGACTTCGTTGGCATAGCTGTCGGCATCGCTCACGATTGTGACCACCACTGCTTGCGTCGGGGCCATCCAGAGGGGGAAGCGGCCGGCGTAGTTCTCGATCAGCACGCCGATGATGCGCTCGAAGCTGCCGAAGATGGCGCGGTGCAGCATGACCGGCCGCTTGCGCGATCCGTCTTCCGCCACATAGCTCGCGTCGAGGCGGTCCGGCAGAACGAAATCGACCTGCAGGGTGCCGCACTGCCAGTCGCGGCCGATGGCGTCGCGCAGCACGAATTCCAGCTTCGGGCCGTAGAAGGCGCCCTCGCCGGGATTGAGGATGACGTCGAGCCCGGCGGCCTTCGAGGCCGCCAGCAGCGCGCCTTCGGCCTGATCCCATATGGCGTCAGTGCCGGCACGGACCGGAGGACGATCGGAGAACTTCACGAAATAGTCGGTGAAGCCAAGGTCGCGATAGACGTCGTCGAGCAGCTTGCAGAAGCGGATCGTCTCGCTTTCGATCTGCTCCTCGCTGCAGAAGATGTGGGCGTCGTCCTGCGTGAAGTTGCGCACACGCAGGATGCCGTGCAGCGCGCCCGACGGCTCGAAGCGGTGGCACGAGCCCATCTCGGCCATGCGCAGCGGCAGCTCGCGGTAGCTCCGAAGTCCCACGTTGAAGATCTCAAC
>CANJEJ010000237.1 GCA_947473325.1 Alphaproteobacteria bacterium
AAAGCGCCGGGCGCCTGGCGACAAAGGCCCAGGCCTTGATCGCCCAATGCGCGCGGGCGCCGTCGAGGCCGCGGTCGAATTCCTCTTCCCGCCAATGCCGCATCATCTTGGGCAGCGGGATGCGCATCGGGCAGACTTCCTCGCAGCGGCCGCAGAAGCTTGAGGCCTGCGGCAGGTGCTTCGCGTCTTCCAGCCCGATCAGCGCCGGCGTCAGCACCTTGCCCATCGGCCCGCCATAGACCCAGCCATAGGCATGGCCGCCGATGGTGGTGAAGACCGGGCAGTGGTTGTAGCAGGCACCGCAGCGGATGCAGCGCAGGATGTCCTTGAACTCGCTGCCGAGCAGTTTGGTGCGGCCGTTGTCGATCAGGACGAGGTGGTACTGCTCCGGCCCGTCCGTGTCGCCGGCGCGGCGCGGGCCGGTCGACAGCGTGGTGTAGACCGACATGTCCTGACCCGTCGCCGAACGCGCGAGCAGGCGGATGAGCGTCGCCGCGTCTTCCAGCGTCGGCACCACCTTTTCGATGCTGGCCAGCGCGATATGGATCTTGGGCAGCTGCTGCGTCAGGTCGCCATTGCCCTCGTTCGTCACGATGACGGAGGTGCCGGTCTCGGCGATGAGGAAATTGGCGCCGGTGATGCCGACATCGGCGTCGAGATAGTGCTGGCGCAGGATGGCGCGCGCCTCGGCCACGAGGTCGGGCCCTTCGGTCAGGCGCTTCGGATAGCCAAGCTTCTGATGGTGTTCGTGGAACAGGTCGGACACCTGCTCCTTGGTCTTGTGAATCGCCGGGCCGATGATGTGCGAAGGCGGTTCGTTGGCCAGCTGGATGATGTATTCGCCAAGGTCGGTCTCGACCGGCACCATGCCGTTCGCCTCGAGGAACGGGTTGATGCCGATCTCCTCGCCGATCATCGTCTTGCCCTTGGTGACGGTCTTCGCGTTCACCGAGCGGCAGATGCGCAGCACCGTCTGGCGCGCTTCCTCCGCGTCCACGCACCAGTGCACCTGGCCGCCGTTGCGGACAATGTTGCGCTCCAACGTCTCGAGATAGTGGTCGAGGTTGGCCAGCACGTCGTTCTTGATGGCGACGCCCCGGTCGCGCAGCGCTTCGAACTCCGGCAGGCCGAGCACGGCGAGCCTGCGCCGTTCGGTGAAGTTGCGGTCGGCACGGCCGAGCGCGATCTGCAGGTTGGGATCGGCCAGCGCCTTGCTGACATTGGCGACGAAGTTCGGGCTGGTCGTCTGCATCGCCGTCAGCCTTCGCCGATCGACGGCGTGTCGGTCATGCCGGCCAGCACCTCGGCGACATGGCGCACCTCGATCATGCTGCCCTCGCGCTTCAACTTGCCGGCAAGATGCAGCAGGCAGCCAAGGTCGCCGGCGAGCAGCGTCCCCGCCCCCGTTGCGGTTACGGCGGCGCATTTCTTGCGCGCGATCTCGCCGGAGATCTCGCCGTATTTGACCGCGAAGGTGCCGCCGAAGCCGCAGCAGACGTCGCGACTCTCCATTTCCGTCACACTGATACCTGCCGCCGCAAGCAGGGCGCGCGGCTGCTCCCGCACCTTCATCTCGCGCAAGCTGGAGCAGCTGTCGTGATAGGTGACCGGCCCGCGCAGTTGCGGCAGAACCGTCTTCACGCCGAGCACATCAACAAGAAAGGACGTGAGCTCATGTGTCTTCTGCGCCAGCGCCGACGCCCGCGCCGCATAAGCCGGGTCATCCGCCAGCAGCTCGGGATAGTGCCGCCGCAGCATGCCGGCGCAGGAGCCGGACGGCGCCACGACATGCTCATAGCCGTCGAAGGTATCGACCACGGCGCGCGCCAGCGCGGCGGCATCCCGGCGGTCGCCGCTGTTCCAGGCAGGCTGGCCGCAGCAGGTCTGCACCGGCACCTCGACCGTGCAGCCGGCATCCTCCAGCAGCTTCACCGCGGCGAAGCCGACGGAGGGGCGGAAGACATCGACGAGGCAGGTGACGAAGAGTGCGACGCGGCGGGTGGTCATGGGGAGACGATAGACGAAGGCGCTGCGGCTTCAAACGCTTTGCACAGAAAGCCCCCACTTCCCTTTGGGGAGGGCTGGGGTGGGGGTTCCCCGGACTCTGGAAAAGCGCCAGCGCTGCCCGAGATGTTTGCGTCTCCCCCGCCCTGTCCCTCCCTACAGGGGAGAGGGAACGATCCGGCGCGGTCGGGATAAACGGAAAAGGCCTCGCTTGCGGCGAGGCCTTTTGTTCAGGTCAGGAAACGAAAGCCTTACGACTGTTCCTTCGGCTCCAGCAGGTCTTCCAGCGTCTTGCTGGTGCGGGTGCCGTCGAGCCATTCGAACTTGTATTCCCAAGGCTCCATCTTGGCATTGAGTTCGGCGGCGCGCTTCTCCACCTCGGCCCGCTTGTCGGCCGGGGCGTCGGCTGCCACCGAGGCGCGCACGCGGCCAAAGCGCGGCGGCTCGTCATATTCGCTGGCGCCTTCGGGCTTCGGGAAGGTCAGCGTCTCGAAGGTAATGGCGAGGCCGTCGAAGGTGACGAATTCGGCCGTGTTGCGCTGGCCCTTGAAGCCGGCGAAATCGACATGGCCCTTCGGGAACACGTCCTCGAACTCGAACTTCTCGACGACGAGGTTGATGCGGTCGGCCTCGGTGTCGGTGCGGAACTTGCGGTCGGCCGGGATGCCGCCGCGAATCGCGACCTTGCCGCCCGGCACGTCCTTTTCGCCGACCAGCGTCTTTCCGTCGGCGCTGCTGATGGTGTAGCGCTTGACCTCGGCGGTCGGAATTTCGAAAACCAGGCGGTCGAGCCATTCCGGCGGCGACTTGCCGAAGTTCACTTCGCCTTCGGTCAGCCAGGACCGCTTCTCGCCAGTGCGGCGGACATAGGTGCCACCGCGTCCATCGACATAGAGGAAGTATTTGCGGCGGCCGACAATGCCGTCGGCCAGCACGGTGCCATCCTTCAGCGCGACCTTGATGCCGCGCGCTTCCGACTTGTCGGCCTTCGGGTCATCGACATTCAGGCGGGCATAGCGGTCGTCGCGTTCGGTGCGGCCCTCGACCAGGCGCAGGTTGGCGATCTCGCGCAGGAAGTCGCGCACCTTTTCGCGCGGCACCCGGTAGTTGTTCTTCTCGACGATACCCCAGGTGTCACCGCTGCCGCTGACCGTGAAGGTGTGGTCATGGCTGCGGATCTCGATCGAGGCGACGTTGTTGATGCGCTCCACCAGCTTCGGGAAGGCATAGTCGCGCTCTCCCTGCACCGTCTGCGGCGGCGCGTTCGCGGTGGTGAGAACGATTGCGGCAACCACCACCAGGGCAGTGACCACGGCGAGGATGAGGAACGTGCGGATCTTGATCATGGGTCGCGTCCCTGTCTTTAGCTGCGCACGGTGCGGACGTGGCGGCTGAAGCGCGCCCGCCGCACCAGCCACAGGCCGATGGCGAAGATGCCGATCAGAAGCGGAATGGCACCGATGTTGAGAATCTTGAGACGCGTGTCGAGCGACTTCACGTCCTGCTGCAGGGCGAACTGCACCTCGCGCAGCTCGGCACGGTCGCGCACCATCTCGCGCCGCGCCTCGGCCACGGCGTCGGTCTGCTCCTTGGAGAGCATCTGGCCGTCGCCCGAGTCCTTGCGCTGCAGCTCGGTGATCTTCGCCTGGATCTGCTCGATCTTGCCGAGAAGCTCGCGCTCCTTCGAGCGGAAGCGCAGTTCCGATTCGCGCTGGATATCCTGCACCAGCGTGAAGGGCCGGTTCGACAGGCCCTTGCCGCGCAGCGCGATGAGGCCGGCACTGCCGCGCAGGTTGTCCATCAGGTTGACGAAGAGGTCGTTGTTCTGCGCTGCCGGCACGCCGTTCTGGATCCAGATCTGATCGGCGAGCAGGTCGGCGTCGGCGACCAGCATCATGATGATCGGTCCGACCGATTCCTTGCGGTGCTCCTTGGCGAGATCCGGATCGGGGCCGGTGGCAAGGCGATTGTCGGCATCGACCGGCGGCCCGTCGGGGAAGGCCGAGTTAATGGCGCCCGTGAGGCGGCCGACGATGGGGTAGCTCTTGTTGTCCGACTTGAAGTCGGTCAGCAGCGTCACCGGGTCAGGCGACGGGCGGATCTTGTCGATCGGCAGGAGCTGCGCCTGCTCGCTCGAGAAGACGAGCGGATCCAGTTTCAGCTTCGACCCTTCGGTCAGCACGATATGGCCGACCGAGGTCATGTTGAGGCGCTGGATCTCGGCGGTGACCACGTCGTCGCGCTTGACGAAGGTATTGGTCATCGAGAGCCAGGGCAGGTAGTCGGTCGTCACCCGGCGTCCGCCCGACATGGCGGCCACGCGCTGGGCGGCGATGCGGTCGCCGACGACTTCGGTCAGCGGCACGTCGACGCCATAGGCGGCGAAGAGCTTGCCGAGCGAATGGTTGGTGGGTGGCGTGTAAGGGTCACCCGGGTTGCGCGGCGGCGGGCCGGGATTCACCTCAGGGTGTGGGTCGACGAAGATCAGCGCCTTGCCACCGCGCATCAGGTACTGGTCGATGGCATAGAGCGTGACATCGGCAAGGCCGGTCGGGTTGACCAGCAGCAAGAGGTCGACGTCTTCGTCCAGGCGCTTGATGTTGCCGCCGAGCGTGCGGATGTCGAAGAACTGCGTCGCCTGGGTATAGGTGACCCAAGGTTCGTAGCGGCGCGACGGGTCGGCCGCGATCGGCAGGCTCGAGATCAGCGCTACCGTGGTCTTCTTCGGCCGCGACAGGTTGTAGACGAGCTTTGACAGGTCGTATTCGAGGAACGGCTCGCGTTCCGGCGAGAAGAAGGCGATGAGGTCTTCGTCGTCGGTCGAGTTGGTGCCGGCCAGGCCGAAATAGATCACGTCGCCCGCGCCCGAAACCGGCAGCGCGGTGATGCCGAAGCCGACCGCCTGGTCTTCTTCCGGCGAGAACTGTTGCGGGTTGTAGACCTCAAGCTTCAGCTTGCCCTGGCCGAGCTGCTGGTACTGCTGCAGCAGCTCCTGCACCCGCGTGGCATAGGTCGACAGCTGCGGAATGCTCTGCACCCGCTCCGACACGTAGAACTTGAGCGTGATCGGCTCGTCGATGGCGGTCAGGATGCCGCGCGTCGCTTCCGACACGGTGAAGCGGCGGTCCTGCGTCAGGTCGACCTGCGCCGTGCGCAGCGCGGCGTTGGACAGGATGTTGATGGCGATGAAAAGGATGATCGCGATGATCACCGCGCCAACGGCGACGGCGTTGCGATCGAGCGGCTTGCGCGTGGTGTTTTCGGCCATGGGTGCCTCAGACCGTCTTCTTGAGATCGACGATCACCGTGTTGGTGAACAGGAAGATGCCGATCATCGACAGG
>CANJEJ010000238.1 GCA_947473325.1 Alphaproteobacteria bacterium
CGACTTGCGCTTGAAGTCGCCGCGATACATGCCGCCGATCTGCGGCACGGTGACATGGCTTTCGTCGACGAAGATCAGCGCGTTGTCGGGCAGGTATTCGAACAGCGTCGGCGGCGGATCGCCCGGCTTGCGGCCGGTGAGGTAGCGGGAATAGTTCTCGATGCCGGCGCAGGAGCCCGTCGCCTCGATCATCTCGAGGTCGAACATGGTGCGCTGTTCCAGCCGTTGCGCTTCCAGCAGCTTGTTCGTCGCCTTCAGCTCCTCGAGCCGAACGGCAAGGTCGGCGCGGATCATCTTGGCTGCCTGCAGCATGGTCGGCCGCGGCGTCACGTAATGCGAATTGGCGAAGATGCGGATCGAATCCAGCGTGTCGGTCTTCTCGCCGGTCAGCGGATCGAACTCGATCACGCTCTCGACCTCGTCGCCGAACAGCGACAGCCGCCAGGCGCGGTCTTCGTAATGGGTCGGGAAGATCTCCACCGAATCGCCCCGCACGCGGAAGGTGCCGCGCACGAAATTCTGGTCGTTGCGCTTGTACTGCACCTCGACCAGCTGCTTCAGCAGCTGGGTGCGATCGATCTTCTGCCCCTTCTTCAGCGGGATCGTCATGCCGACATAGGATTCGGCCGAACCGATGCCGTAGATGCAGGACACGGAGGCGACGATGATGACGTCGTCGCGTTCGAACAGGGCGCGCGTCGCCGAATGGCGCATGCGGTCGATCTGCTCGTTGATCGACGAATCCTTCTCGATATAAGTGTCGGTCCGGGGCACATAGGCCTCGGGCTGGTAGTAGTCGTAATAGGAGACGAAATACTCGACCGCGTTGTTGGGGAAGAAGCTGCGGAACTCGCCATAGAGCTGGGCGGCGAGCGTCTTGTTGGGCGCGAGGATCAGCGCCGGCCGCTGTGTCTGCTGGATGATGTGGGCGACCGTGAAGGTCTTGCCCGAGCCGGTGACGCCAAGCAGCACCTGGTCGCGCTCATGCCCCTTCACGCCGGCCACCAGCGCCTCGATGGCGGCCGGCTGGTCGCCCGCCGGGCGGAAGTCTGAGACGAGGTCGAAGGGAATGCCGCCCCGGTCCTTGGGCGGCAGGGCGGCGGGGCGAAGCGGCAGGATCGTTGTGCTGTCGGTCATGGGCCCTAATATGCGATGCCGGCCCCGATTTTTCATCCATTGCGCGGAAAGCGGGAATTACGCAGGGAAAAGCCGTGGAATCCCGTTGCGATGGGGCGGGGTGGGGCGTAGTTTTCGGCCCCGTTCGCACCCCTTCCGGGAACCTCAGAAAATGGCCTTTCTTGCCGCGGCGCTGGGCCGCATCAAGCCGTCTCCCACCATCGCCATCAGCGCGCTCGCCCGCGACCTCAAGGCGCAGGGCCGCAGCATCATCGCGCTGTCAGCCGGCGAGCCCGACTTCGACACGCCGGACCACATCAAGGCCGCGGCCAAGGCCGCCATCGACCGGGGCGACACGAAATACACCAATCCGGATGGCACGCCGGAGCTGAAGAAGGCCGTCGCCGCGAAGTTCAAGCGCGAGAACGGGCTCGATTACGATCCGGCAAAGCAGGTGATCATCAGCTCGGGCGGCAAGCACGTCATCTTCAACGCGCTGCTCGCCACCATCGACCCGGGCGACGAAGTCATCATCCCGACGCCCTACTGGGTGTCCTACCCCGATATCGTGATGTTCGCCGGCGGCACGCCGGTGTTCGTCCACACCACGGCCGAGACCGGCTTCCGCATGCGCGCGGCCGATCTCGAAAAGGCGATCACGCCGAAGACCAAGTGGATCATCCTGAACTCGCCGTCCAACCCCTCGGGCGCCGCCTACACGCCGGCGGAGCTGAAGGCGGTGGGCGACGTGCTCGAGCGCCACAAGAACGTCTGGGTGCTTGCCGACGACATCTACGAGCACCTCGTCTATGACGACTTCAAGTTCACCACGATCGCGCAGGTGTCGCCCGCGCTCTACGACCGCACGCTGACCATGAACGGCTGCTCCAAGGCCTATTCGATGACCGGCTGGCGGATCGGCTATGCCGGCGGCCCGAAGGAGCTGATCGGCGCCATGGCGGCGCTGCAGTCGCAAAGCACGTCGAACCCCTGCTCGATCAGCCAGGCCGCCGCGGTCGAGGCGCTGAACGGGCCGCAGGGCTTCCTCAAGGACTGGCGCGAGGATTTCTCCCGCCGCCGCGACCTCATCGTCTCGATGCTGAACCAGGCGAATGGCCTCAGTTGCCCGAAACCGGAAGGCGCCTTCTACGTCTTCCCGTCCTGCGCCGGGCTGATCGGCAAGACGACGCCGAAGGGCAGGAAGATCGCCAACGACGAGGACTTCGCCGGCGCCCTGCTCGACAGCGAAGGCGTGGCGGTGGTGCATGGCTCGGCCTTCGGCCTCGCCCCGCATTTCCGCATCTCCTACGCCACCTCGACGGAAGAGCTGACCGAAGCCGGCAACCGCATCCAGCGCTTCTGCAACTCGCTGTCGTAAGCTGCACTGAACGCCCCCTCTTCCCTGGCGGGAGAGGGGTTCGGTTTGCCACATGGGGAATGACATGCGTATCGCGGTGATGGGATCGGGCGGCGTCGGCGGCTATTTCGGGGCGAAGCTCGCGCTCGCGGGCAACGACGTGACTTTCATCGCGCGCGGCGCGCATCTCGCCGCGATGAAGAAGAACGGCCTGACGCTGAAGACGGCCGAGGGCACCCATGTCGTCACGCCGACGCAGGCGACCGACGATCCGGCCACCGTCGGCCCCGTCGACTATGTGCTCTTTGCCGTGAAGGCCTATGACGTGGCGTCCGCCGGTGCGCAGATGCGGCCGCTGGTCGGCCCGCAGACGGCGGTGATCGACCTGCTCAACGGCGTCGACACGGCGGACGAGCTCGGCGCGCTGGTCGGGCGCGAACACGTCCTGCCCGGCGTCGCCTATATCTCCTCGCATATCGAAGGCCCGGGCATCATTGGCCACGCCGGCGCCGGCGCCAAGATCGTCTTCGGCGAATTCGACGGGTCGAAGTCGAAGCGGGCGGTTGCCTTCCACGAAGCCGCGCTCAAGGCCGGCTTCGAATGCGTGCTGACCGACGACGTGTCGCGCGCGCTGTGGTCGAAATTCGTCATGCTGGCGAGCCTCGCCGCCGTGTGCTGCATGACGCGGCTCAACCTCGGCGACACGCTGGAAAATCCGCTCAGCGCCGACCTCATCCGCCAGGCAATGGAAGAGGTCGAGGCGGTGGCCAAGGCCAAGGGCATCACCATCGACACGCCGGCCGCGACCGTCTATGCGGGCTTCGCCAAGAACGCGCGCGGCTCGAAGATCAAGCCCTCGATGCTCGTCGATCTCGAGCGCGGCAAGCCGATCGAGGTCAACCAGCTCTCCGGCGCCGTCGTGCGCCACGGCCGCGCCGCCGGCGTCGCGACACCCGTCCACGCCGTCGCCGCCGCCGCGCTGGCTCCCTGGGCCAAGGGCGCACGCGGCTGATTGTTCCCACCCCCACAAGGGGGGAGGGGACACTACCGCACGCGAAAGGGTTGCCCTGCTGACCTTTACGCAAGCCGCGACGCCGCGTTTTCCCGCATAGAATCAGGGCTGCTGCAGCGCAGCGCCTGTTTGTGTTGCCTCGCCGCGGCACGGTCCACAGACTTCTGCGGACCACAGCCGTGCGGGGCCCGCAGGCGGCCCCCCGGATCGAACCGGGAGGCAACACCATGGGAAACAGTCACGGGCCGCGCTCCGTCGCCTTTGTCGGCCCCTATCTGTCGGGCAAGACAACGCTGCTCGAAAACATCCTGTTCGTGACCGGCGCGACGACGCGCAAGGGCCGTGCGGCCGACCGCAACATGGTGGGCGATTCCTCGGCCGAGGCGCGCGAGCGCCAGATGGGCACGGAACTCAACGTCGCCAGCACCACCTTTCTCGGCGACCGCTTCACCTTCCTCGACTGTCCGGGCTCGATCGAATTCACGCAGGAAGCGCTCAACGCGCTCGTCGGCGTCGATGCCGCGGTGGTGGTGTGCGAGGCCGACCCGGCGCGCGCGCCGGCGCTGATGCCGATCCTCAAGTTCCTCGACGACCGCCGCATTCCGCGCGCCATCTTCGTCAACAAGATCGACAAGGGCGTCGGCACCGTCGGCGACCTGGTCGAGGCGCTGCAGGCGGTCTCCGCCGTGCCGCTGGTGATGCGCCAGGTGCCGATTGTTGAGAGCGGCAAGATGCGCGGCTATGTCGACCTGGCCAGCGAACGCGCCTGGATCTATCGCGACGGCGGCGCTTCGGAACGGGTCGACATGCCGAAGGCCATCGCCTCGGCGGAGAAGCAGGCGCGCTATGCCATGCTGGAAAAGCTCGCCGATCATGACGACGCGCTGATGGAAGCACTGCTCGAGGACAAGGTGCCGCCGCTCGACCACGTCTATGCCGACCTGTCGAAGGAGTTCCAGCAGGGCCAGATCGTGCCGGTGATCCTCGGCGCGGCGGAACATGAGAATGGCGTGCGCCGCCTGCTCAAGCTGCTGCGCCACGAGGTGCCGGATGCGGCCATGGCGGCGGCGCGGGCGGGTGTGCGGGACGGCGCGGGTGCGGTCGCCCAGGTGCTCAAGACCTTCCACACCGCGACCTCGGGCAAGCTGTCGGTCGCGCGCATCTGGCGCGGCAGCGTTAAGGACGGCGACATGGCCAATGGCGAACGCCTCTCGGGCCTCTTCCGCATGGCCGGCCAGCAGCTCGAAAAGGTGGCCAGTGCCGAAGCCGGCGACATCGTCGCCTTCGGCCGCCTGGAACGGGTGAAGACCGGCGACACGCTGAACTCCGGCAAGGATACGGGGGCACTGCCGCGCGCCGAGAAGCTCGCGCCCGTCTATGCCCTCGCCGTGCGCCCGACCCGGCGCGAGGACGAGGTGAGGCTGTCGGCCGCTTTCGCGAAGATGCAGGAGGAAGACCCCTCGCTGTCGATCGACCACGACGCCGACACGCATGAGACGATCCTCCGCGGCCAGGGCGAAATCCACCTGCGCGTCGCCACCGACCGGCTGCGCAACCGCTACAGGATCGAGGTGGCGGCGAGCCGCCCGCGCGTGCCCTACAAGGAAGCGATCCGCAAGGCCACGGCGCAGCACGGCCGCTTCAAGCGGCAGAGCGGCGGCCATGGCCAGTTCGGCGACGTGCATATCGACATCAAGCCGCTGCCGCGCGGATCGGGCTTCGTCTTCGACGAACAGGTGGTCGGCGGCGCGGTGCCGCGCAACTTCATCCCGGCGGTGGAAACCGGCGTGCGCGAATACCTGGTACGCGGCCCGCTCGGCTTCCCCGTCGTCGACGTCGCGGTGACGCTGACCGACG
>CANJEJ010000239.1 GCA_947473325.1 Alphaproteobacteria bacterium
GCAACGCGGACGCCGGTCACCGTGGCCGCCGACACCGGGGGCGTGGCCAAAAGCACACATAGCAGCATCGCCGCCAGCGCCAGGGCTCGGGACCAGAAACCGTACATGTAGCGTCCTCTAGGCCCCGAAATACTAGATATGACGGCCGTTGCGCAAGATAAGTACAGGGAATTTCAACAAGCTGCCGGGCGGCCTGCCCCGACCGCCTTGCCATATTCCGTTTGTTCGGCCCCGGATTCTGTGATTAGTTTGCTGTCGGCGAATCCAACGTACCGGGTTTTGCCCGGATCCCCGCCGGGGCTCAAGTCCCTGCCGCCTGCGATCCGAACGACGGCCTATTTCCTCCGTCGCGGCCCGGTGCAAGTACGACTGTAGTCAGACTCTAATGTTCAACCCCTTGCCGAACCCGCGCACATCATCCTGTCGGGACGCCCATCGCGCGTCACCGGCTGCTTTCGTGCGCGCCGGCCACCCCAACCCATCGGCAGCGTGCCGCGAGCTATTCGCCCTCGCCCGGCGCCGCCCCGGAGCCCTACTTCATGACCACCCGTATGCTGATCGATGCAACCCACCCCGAGGAAACCCGGGTGGTGGTGTTGCGGGGTCACCGCGTTGAAGAATTTGACCTTGAGACATCCACCAAGGCCCACCTCAAGGGCAACATCTACCTCGCCAAGATCACCCGCGTAGAACCGTCCCTCCAGGCCGCCTTCGTTGAATACGGCGGCAACCGGCACGGCTTCCTCGCCTTCAACGAAATCCATCCCGACTACTACCAGATCCCGATTGCGGACCGCGAGGCGCTGGTCCGCGCCGAGATCGAGGCAGCCCGCGCCCGCGAGGCCGAATACGACCGCCAGGATCGAGAGGAAGCACGCCGCGGGCGTGGCCGCGGCGACCGCCCCGAGTTTGACAACGGTACGGCGACCGACGCCGGCGCCGACGGTGCGTCGTCCTATGGCGATGATCAGGGCGATCAGGATGATCATGACCACGGCCATGATCACGAAGCGCAGGACCATGATCATGACGGCCATGACCACCACGATCACGAAGGTCACGATCACGACCATGACCACCGTCATGTCAGCGATGAGCAGCCCGACTCGCCCGAGCCGCTGAACGCCGACTCCAGTTGGACGCCGGACGACCATTCGCCACCGGCCGAAGAGCAGGCAGCGGGATTCACCGTCCCCGGGAACACGATCGTCGAAGGCAGCGACGAACTGGCCCGCAACGAAGAGGTTTCCGAGGGGGACGACAGCCATCGGGCGATGACCGAATCGACCGGCGCGCCGGCCAACACCGTCATTACCGAGGATGCAAGCCCGCGTGGTGACGTGCGCCAGATCGAGGAGCCGATCAGCGTCGAATCGATCGGCGGCGATGACCTGGATGAAGAAGTCCGCCCGCGCCGCGCGCCGCGCATGCGCCAGTACAAGATCCAGGAGGTCATCAAACGCCGCCAGATCATGCTGGTGCAGGTGGTCAAGGAAGAGCGCGGCAACAAAGGCGCCGCGCTGACGACCTATATCTCCCTCGCCGGCCGCTACTGCGTACTCATGCCCAACACGCCGCGCGGCGGCGGCATCAGCCGCAAGATCGCCAACCCGGCGTCGCGCCGCCGGCTGAAGGAGATCGTCAACGAGATCGAGATCCCGGATGGCATCGCGCTAATCGTGCGCACCGCTGGTGCCGAACGCAGCAAGGCCGAGATCAAGCGCGACTACGAATATCTCTACCGCCTGTGGGACGACATCCGCGAGCTGACGCTTAAGTCCCGTGCGCCCGCGCTGATCTACGAAGAAGCTGACCTCATCAAGCGGGCGATCCGCGACCTTTACACCAAGGACATCGACGACGTGCATGTCGCCGGTGAAGGCGCCTATCGCGACGCCAAGAAGTTCATGCGCATGCTGATGCCCAGCCACGCAAAGCGGGTGCAGCTCTATCGCGACGCCATCCCGCTCTTCACCAAGCACAACGTCGACGCCCAGCTCGACGCGATGATGAGCCCGAAGGTGGAACTGCGGTCAGGTGGCTATGTCATCATCAATCAGACCGAAGCGCTCGTGGCGATCGACGTGAACTCGGGCCGCGCCACACGTGAGCGCAACATCGAGGAAACGGCCTACAAGACGAACATGGAAGCGGCGGAAGAAATTTCCCGCCAGCTTCGCCTGCGCGACCTTGCCGGCCTGATCGTCATCGACTTCATCGACATGGAAGAGGGCCGGAACAACCGGAATGTCGAGCGCAAGCTAAAGGAATGCCTGAAAGCCGACCGCGCCCGCATCCAGGTGGGCCGCATTTCGCATTTCGGTCTGCTGGAAATGTCACGGCAGCGCCTGCGGCCGAGCCTGATGGAAGCCAGCACCGAGGTCTGCGAGATTTGCAGCGGCACGGGCCTGGTGCGGTCCACGCCCTCCTCCGCCCTCGCGGCCATGCGGGCAGTTGAGGATGAGGGCCTGCGTGGCAAGAGTGACGAATTCACCATCATCCTGCCGACCCAGGTTGCCATCTACCTGCTCAACCACAAGCGCGATGCACTTGCCGATGTAGAGCGCCGCTATGGCGTGCGGGTGATCGTGGCGGCGGATGAGTCGATGATCGCGCCACAACATCGCATCGAACGCAGCAAGGACCCGCGCACGGCACAGCCGCAGCTTGATCCGCGGCCAGCGCTCATCGAGCCCGAGTTGGAAGACGATCTTGCCATCGAGGACGAAGAAGACGTCATCGAGGAAGAAGTCTCCGAGAGCGGCGAAGAGCAGGCGAGCGACGACCGCGGCGAGCCGCGTGAACGGACCGAACGCAATGACCGCGGTGAACGCGACGGCAAGCGGCGGCGGCGTGGCCGGCGCGGCGGCCGTCGCCGGCGCACGGAAGAAGGCGCCGAGGGTGAAACACCCAATCGCGAGCAGGCAGCCACGGAAGACGAAGCCGCGTCTGAAGGCGACGCGGACGTTGAAGATGTCGGTGATGAAGAGGGACATATTCTCGCTGCCGAGGGCGAAAGCACGACCGGCGAGAATGGCGAGGAACGCCGTGGTCGGCGTCGGCGTCGGCGTCGTCGGCGGCGGCGTGACGAAAGTCCGGTTGGTGAGACGACTGAGGTTGTCGAGCATGTCTCCCTGCCAACCGATGCCAGCGACATCGATTTCGAGGCCCACTATGCAGCCCAGGATTCGGCTGCGCTTGCGCCCCCTGCCCCGCGACAGGAAGCCTGGCATGTTCTGGAGCCGCTGGAATCGAATGATCCGGCGCCGCGCGCCTTTGGCGAAGATCCGCCCATGAGGGCGCCGGTGGAATCGCCGGAACCGCAGCCGGTTGCCGCGATTGCCCCAGCTCCGGTCGAGACACCGAAGCCGGTGGAACCCGAACCGCCGCTTGTGGTGGGCGAAAGCCTCGTGCTGCCCGTGCCGGAAGCACCGGCGGAAGAGCCTAAGCCGCGCCGTCGCGGCTGGTGGAGCCGCGGCTAGCTACAAGACATCAGATGGTTGAAGAAAATGGCTGAGGCGCTCTAGCGCTTCAGCCATTTTTCTATACGGCGAGCCGCCTCGGCGATTGTCGCCGTCGAACCGGCAAAGCTCAGACGAACATAGGCATGACCCTGCTCGGCATCGAAATCGATGCCCGGGGTGATTGCGACGCCCGTGTCGGCCAATAGACGGCGGCAGAACTCGCTGCTGTCATTGGTCAGCTTCGCCACATTGGCAAAGATGTAAAAGGCGCCATCGGCAGGCGCGAGATCCGGAATGCCAGCGCGCGGCAGCATGTCGAGCAGCAATGCCCGGTTCTGTGCATAGGTGGCGACATTGGCACGCAACTCGTCTTCGCACTCGAACGCAGCCAGGGCCGCCCGCTGCGCGATGTTGGGTGCCGAGATGAACAAGTTCTGCTGCAGCCGCTCGATGGCGCGCACGAGATCGTCCGGAACCACTGCCCAGCCAAGCCGCCATCCGGTCATGCAATAATATTTAGAGAAGCCGCTGATCACGATTGCGCCCGGCGCCCGGCCCGCCACGGTCGCTGCTTCGGCGCCATAGGTGATGCCGTGATAGATCTCGTCCGAGATGAGGCGAATACCCTTCTTCTCGCAATAGTCGGCCAACGCGAACAGGTCCGCAGGCGGGATCATCGTGCCCGTCGGATTTGCGGGACTGGCTATCAGCAGGCCATCGACCGGGCCGGCCGCCTCCAGCATCGCAACGGTCGGCTGGTAGCGCGTGCTGGCATCAGTTCGCAGGTAAACCGGCTCGATACCCTGCGCCAGCATGATGTTGCGATAGGCCGGATAGCAGGGTACGCCCAGCGCGATGCGGTCGCCACGATCAAACGCCGACAGGAATGCGAGCACGAAGCCCGCGCTTGATCCGGCCGTCAGGACGACACGTTCGGGCGACACTGTTGCGCCATAGGTGTCCGCATAGAGTCGCGCGATGCGCTGGCGCAGTTCCGGCAGGCCAAAGGCCTCGGTGTAGCCTAGATGGGCGCTGACCAGTGCCGCTTGCGCCGCGGCGCGCACCGCCCTGGGCGTCCCCGCGCCAGGCTCGCCCACCTCGAGATGCAGGACATCGCCGCCTTCGGCCGCCCGCTGGTTGGCTGCCTTCAGAACCTCCATCGCGTAGAAGGGCGCGATGTCGGCCCGCCTGGCGACCTTCATCAGCGCTTGACCTGGACGAACCCGCCCAGCCCGCCGGCCGCCATGCCGTAGCCACGCGGATCGGTCACCAGTTCGCAGGTGCCCGGATCTATCGTCAGGCCGGTGAAGCAGGAGATGGCATTGACCAGCGCGCCCTGTTGCGCCGGCACAATCGCGTGGCCGCGCCGCTCCAGTTCAGCCAGGTCCGACTCCGGATAACCCGGCTCGACGAAGGTTTGAGCCGCAACGCCGGTCGAGAACAGCCGGGGCGCGGAGACGGCCTGGGCGAGCGAGCGTCCTTCGACGATGGCACCAAGCCCGGCCTGAACGACGGCCGTGACACCCATCGGCCCGTTGCTGCCGACGCCCGAGAAAACCAATTGCCCGGTGGTCGGGTTGGCGATCAGAAGCGGGGCGAGGAAGCCGTTGCCGGACTGCAGCCATCCTTCGGTGCCGATCGGACCTGCGGGCGCCGGATAGACCCCCATTGGCAGAATCGCCCGCCCGATCCCGAAGGGGGCGCCCAGCGAAAAGGCGCAGGCTACAGCAGACCCATCACGATCCACCGCAACAACGCCGGTCGAGCCATCAGTGATGGCACGTGCCCAGGGTCCAAGGTCAAGCGACGCCGACGGCGCGACACGCTGCGCCGGACTGTA
>CANJEJ010000240.1 GCA_947473325.1 Alphaproteobacteria bacterium
CGGGCGTTGGCTGCTCTGATTGGAATTGAAACGCCGCTCTTGTACTTGGCAGATGAGCGCGTGATCTTTATTGCAAAGGAATGGCTGGGCGTTCGAGGTAAGTATCCTCCGATTGATGGAGGGGGTATTGATTTCGCGAGCTTTGATCGATCGCGTTTTTTGCCATATGAGAAAGCTCTTCAAGGTCTCACAAGCTTTGTATTGTCAGAGCTGACGCTTGAGGAGTTCGCTGATCTAGAGGTTACCTTTTACACTGGCCGTGACCGGCAGTTTGGTGAGCTCTATGAAAAGAGCTTGGCAGATACTGTGCGCAGACATCGCCTTGAAGTTGAGCGGGCTGCATTCGTGCGTCACATTCTGATCAAGACCAACTTTCTGGAAAGCGTCGCGTCAGGTTGTAGAATTCTGGGACGTAGCAACTTGGCCGGCGTGCTAGAAAAGATGTAGTTGAGGTTGGCGCTACCTATCGCGGTTTCCAAAAAACCCCACCAAATCCTCCACCACCGGCGCGCCGGGGATGAGGTCGGAGAAGGCGGTGATCAGGCCGAGATGGCCGGCGTCCGGGTACACGATCACCTGAACCTTTCCCTGCTTCGCGCGAATGCGCTCAGCCAGCCGTTCGTGATTGAAGGCGCCGACGCTGGTGTCGCGGGCGCCGCGCAGCAGCAGTATGGGCGGCTCGCCGCCGTCGATGAAGGTGGGCACCTGCATCTGCGGGAAGCGATCGGGCGGGCCGAACATGTCCACCAGGTCGGGCTCGTCCGGCGTGAAGGCATAGGGCCCGGCCAGGCCGGCGAAGGCGCGGATCAGCCTGCGCGCGTCCTTGCCCTGCGCGGCGAGATAGCGTTCGTCTGCCGCCAGCAGGGCGCCGACATGCGCGCCGGAGGAATGGCCGGCGAGGAAGATGCGGTCGCGCTGGCCGCCGTGCTCGGCGATGTGGTCGTCCACCCAGGCGAGCGCGCGGGCGGCATCCTCGACAAAGGCGGGGAAGCGCACGGCGGGATATTTGCGGAAGTCCGGAATCACCGTCACGAAGCCGCGCTGCGCCAGTGCCGCGCCGACAAAGCGGAAATCCTCCTTCCGCCCCGTCGTCCAGCGCCCGCCGTGGAGGAAGACGATGGCGTCCCTTGGTTCGGCCGCAGCGTCTGTGGGCACATAGATGTCGAGCTGGTCCAGCGGGCCGGGGCCATAGGCGGCGTGGCGGATCTCATGGCCGCCGGCCAGCCGCGCGGGCAGGTTGATCAGCACCGTGCCGGCCTGCATGCAGGCGGAGAGAAGCGGCGCCAGCAGCAGCAGAAGGGTCGCGCGCATGCGTGTGTGGCCCCGACGATCCATGCCCATGATGCCTGATGATTGTTGCGCCCGCCGGAAGGGCGCCGCGTCCCCTCCAGCAAACAGGAAATACCCGCCAGCGTTCCATCCGGAGGCGCGGACCCGGTTGCCGCCCTGCGCGGCGTTTGATCGGCGCGGCGCGGGGCATTATGGTTTCGCCCACACGAACAAGCCAACAGGGAGAGACGCCGTGTTCAATCATGTGATGGTCGGGTCGAGCGATATCGAGCGGTCGAAGAAGTTCTACGATGCGGTGCTGGCCGTCATCGGCGCGCCGGAGGGTGCGATCAACAAGTCCGCCACCGGCCACGCCCGCGTGTTCTATCGCCACAACGGCAGCGCCTTCGGCCTGTCGCAGCCGATCAACAATGAACCGGCCACCTATTCCAACGGCGGCACCCTCGGCTTCAAGTGCGAGACGCCGGAACAGGTGATCAAGTTCCACGACGTGGCGGTGGCGCATGGCGGCACCTCGATCGAAGACCCGCCGGGCCCGCGCGGCAACGGCGCCGTGCACCTCGCCTATGTCCGCGACCCCGACGGCCACAAGCTCTGCGCCCTCTACCGCGCGCCCTGAGCCGGGACTCTGCAACTTTCCAAGGGAAGGACATGCTGCTCGCTCGAAGTGCACTACTCGTTCTGGCAGTCACCCTGCTGGCGGCGTGTTCCACCCTGGAGGATGCCCGTACCGCCCAAGGCACGGGACCGACGCGAACCTATGAAACCGATTCCGACCGGGTCTGGCAGGTGATGCCGGACGTTGTACGGGGGCTATCCCTGACCTATGCCGGGGACAACCGGCAGGAGGGCTATGTGCTCGCGCAACACGGTGTTTCGATGTTCAGCTATGGCGAAGAAGTGGCGATCTTTATCGCCCCTGTGCCGGGGCCGCCGCCGCGCACCCGTGTCGAAGTGGTGACCAAGCGGCGGATGAGCACCAATGTCTTCGCCCCTGACTGGGGCGGGCGCATCCTCGACAGGCTGAGTGAACGGTTGAGGTAGCCGCCTCAGCCCAGCGCCGGCACCGGCCCGTCGCGCAGCGCCATCAGTTCGCCGAAATGGCCGCCGAGCAGGCGGGCTCGCTTTAGGGCGGCGACGGCCGCACGGCAATGCCCTTCACAGAACTATCATCGGGCCGCAGGCGCAACCGGCACCTATCCCGCGGTGTTGATCTGGATGAGGCACCGCTTGCGCTAGGCTGCGCCCATCCCTGCGTCCAGTCCCGGATCTGTCCCATGCGTTTCCTGATTGTCCTCGCCGTCGCGGCCGTCGCCGCCGCGCCCGCGCTCGCCCAGAATTTCAACGGCAACCCGCCCAACGCGGAAGGGCAGACGCCGGCCTTCGCCAACCAGACGCGCGCGCCCGTCATCAACGACACGCTGCAGCTCAGGACGACGGTGATCGCCGAGGGCCTGGTCAATCCCTGGGGCCTCGCCGAACTGCCCGACGGGCGCTGGCTGGTGACGGAGCGGCCGGGCCGCCTGCGCCTGGTCGGCACCGACGGGAAACTGTCCGAGCCCATCCGCGGCCTGCCGCCGGTGCATGCCCAGGGGCAGGGCGGGTTGCTCGACGTCGCGGTGAAGGACGATTTCGCCCAGACCCGGCGGGTGTGGTGGAGCTTCGCCGAGCCGCGCGGCGAGGCCGGCAACGCCACCGCCGTCGCTACCGGCACGCTGTCACCCGATGGTTCGGCGCTCACCGATGTGCGCGTCATCTTCCAGCAGAACCCGGCCTGGCGTTCGAACCTGCATTACGGTTCTCGGTTGGTGTTCGACCGCTCGGGTGCGCTCTTCGTCACCACCGGCGAACGCTCGCAGCCCGAGCCGCGCGTGCTCGCGCAGGACGTGCGCACCCATCTCGGCAAGGTGCTGCGCATCAACGCCGACGGCGGCGCCGCGCCCGGCAACCCGGCCATCCCCGGCGGCCAGCCCGAGATCTGGTCGTACGGCCACCGCAACCTGCAGGCCGCGGCGCTGGCGCCCGATGGCTCGCTGTGGACGGTGGAACACGGCCCGCGCGGCGGCGACGAATTGAACAGGCCGGAAGCCGGCAGGAATTATGGCTGGCCGGTCATCACCTATGGCCTCGAATATTCCGGCCGCCCGGTCGGCGCCGGTGCCACCGCGCGCGAAGGGATGGAGCAGCCGGTCTATTTCTGGGACCCGGTGATCGGACCCTCCGGCATGGCCTTCTATGACGGCGCGATGTTCCCGCAATGGCGCGGCAGCGCGCTGATCGGCGGCCTCGCCGCGCCTTCGCTCGTGCGCCTCACAATCGACAGCAACAACAAGGTGACGGGCGAGGCGCGCTACCTGCGCAACATCGGGCGCATCCGTGACGTCGCCGTCGCCCGCGACGGCGCCATCCTGGTCATCACCGACGAAAGCAACGGCAAGCTGATCCGCGTGACGCCGCAGTAAACGCCCTCAGCGTCCCGGCATCGGCGGGCATTCCATGATTTCCACGGCGTCGCCGGGGAAGATCGCGAAATGCGGGTGGCTGGTGAAGAGCTTCGCCGCCGCATCATGCGACTCGGCCTGCACGATCACATAGCCGGTCATGCCGTTCTTGCTGTCGCTGATGCCGCCGGCATCGGCGCGCTTGGTCCTGCCCAGCGGACCGCCGGGATCGACGATGGCGGCGGCGTTGGCCTGCATCCAGTCGCCCCAGGCCTTCATGCCGGCCGCCTCGCGCGCCTTGCGCTCGGCCGGGTCCATCTTGTTCCAGCCCTTGTGGGCCATGGATTCCGCGGTGCCGGTGTAGATGGCGAGAAACTTCTTCATCCTTCGTCTCCTCAAAGCCAGGTGGGCCTGCTCCTGATATCGGCGACCCTCCGGTCGCCACCGCGCCCTACTTTGCGCTTTCGGCGCGGGCTTTCAGCGCCGCGTTCAGCGCCTCGAAATCGGCGCGGAACTGCTCCGGGTCGATGACCCAGAGGGCGATGCCGCGGAACCGTTCGCCATGGACCAGCCGCGTGCCCTCGGGCGACGGGTTGAGCAGGAAATAGTGCTCGCCGTCGAAGATGCGGGGAAAGCCCAGCGTGCCAAGCCAGCGCAACTCGCGGTCCGGCTCGGCACGCAGCACCACCGGACGGAAGGTCATCGGGCTGCCGGCCTGGGGCCGCATCTCGTTGGTCAGCGTGGCGCCCGCATGGATGTCGCCCTGCATCGACACGATGAAGGGGTTCCATTCGGGATATTTCGCGGTATCGGTCAGCACCGCCCAGACGCGCTCCGGCGGCGCCGCGATATCGACCTCGGTGACGATCTCGCGACGGGGCGCCATCGCCCAGCCCGCAGCGACGAGCAGGGCCAGGATGACAAGGCCGAGAAGGGCTGTCTTCATCGCCTGATCATAGCAGCAAGTGTTACGGGAGGATGTCTACGCGGGCATCTTGGCGACGAAGGTGCCGTCGCGATAGCTTTCGCCGAAGTAGACGTGCACGCTGCGCACGAGCCCATCGAGCACACCGAGATATTCGGTGTTGCGGAAGCTGCGCCCGTCCGTGGCGACAAAAAGGTAGGTTATATAGGCGCCGTCGATGTCGGGTGTGATGCGTTCGATCCGGAACTCCTGCAGGCTGTCGCCGTTGGGCCAGCAGCGGTGGAAGAATTCCGCCTGGTTGATCGTGTTGTCATAGGGGCTGGTGAAGACGAAACCCGGGGCCAGCAAAGCCTCGAAATCCTCGCGGCGCCGGTCGCGAAAGGCCTCGAAGGCTTCCCGCACGATAGCGGCATTGTCGCGGTCTATTCTATCC
>CANJEJ010000241.1 GCA_947473325.1 Alphaproteobacteria bacterium
CTGCTCGCTCTGGCCATGGCTGCAAGCCGCTCAAGAATGTCCAGGTGAACTCTTGTTCGACGGGTCGCGCTGGTTATCCTAGGCTTGCCCCGCCTGCCGGGAAGCGCAGCAGCCCATAGCGTGTTTGTCCCATAACCGGAGTGAAACTCGTGGCGAACTACAACCATTTCCAGACCGAACAGATGCCGTGGAAGCCTGATCCCGGCATTCCCGGCTTTCTCGTGAAGCGGTTCTTCACCGATCCGGACACCGGACAGTTCACCGAAATCCACTACGTGCCACCCGGCTGGGGTGACGAAGTCATTGAGGGCAAGCGCTACCGTCACTATCACCGCTCGGTCTACGAGCGCGCGCTCTGCCTGTTCGGCGACTTCCCGCATTGGGAGTTCCGCAACCCGGCCGATACCGAAGGCGAACTCAAGGCGTTGCGCACGGGCATCTTCATGGACCGCCCGCCGCTGACGATCCACGGCCTGTTTCCGCAACCAAAGTCGATCGCCGGCGCCGCGACGCTGGCCTGGAATACGGGCGGCGGCACGTCGGTCGAGGATCCCCGGGCCAAGGACGAGACGATCGAGGTGCCCTTCGAGAACTTCCACGGCATCAATCTCGAATTCACCTCGCCGCGCTTCACGCATCTTGCCGACATGCCCTGGCAACCGCATCCGACTGTGACGGGCTGGAAACAGAAGGTGCTGGGAACACGCAACACCCTGGCGCCGGAGGCGGTGATGGTTTCCATCCCGCCGGACTGGACCCCGAAGCAGGCCCACGTCGTATCGGCCGCATCCGAACGCCGCTGGATATTCCTATTCTCAGGAGACCTGACGGTGACGGTGAAGGACGGCGCGCAGAAGACCCGGATCGCCTTGCGCGAGCAGGACTATCTCGACTGGCTGCCACCGGTGGAGGTCAGCCTGGAACCGAACGCCTCGGCCGGCGGAGCCGTGGTGCTCTGCGTCGCCCACAACCTGACGGCGGGAAAATAGCCCGCCGTCAGACGAACATGTTGCCGCCGTCGACGACGAGTTCCGCCCCGGCGGCATGGCTGCACGGAGAGTCACGCCCTATTCCGGTTCGGTTCCATGAAGACAGTCCGCTACAGCCGCTATGGCCAGCCCGAGGACGTGCTCGAAGTCCTCGACCTGCCGCCCGAAACCCCAAAGGACGGCGAGGCACTCATTGACGTGGAAGCGGTGTCGGTCTGGCCACACGACCTTTATTCCATGCAGGGCATGAAGGGGTTCGAAGAGGTTCTGCCCTACATCCCCGGGAACAAATGTGTGGGTGTCGTGCGCGAGGTCGGTGCCAGCGTCAGCAACATCCGGCCCGGCGACCGCGTCAATGTCGGCTATTTCGCGCCCGGCACCTGGCGGCAGCAGGTCTGCGTAGGCGCCGAGAACCTCTTCCCCGTCCGCCATGGCGTCGATGCGGCGCAATATTCGCTGATCGCCAACATGCTGACTTCCTACTACGCGCTGGAGGACATCGTGGCACTGAAGCCCGGCGACTGGGTCATGCAGAACGGCGCCAACTCGTCCTGCGGCCAGTTCATCATCCAGCTGGCGAAGCAACGCGGCCTGCGCACGGTCAACGTGGTGCGGCGCGACGAGGTAAAACCCTACCTGCTCGGCATTGGCGGCGATGTCGTCGTCGTCGATGGGCCGGATCTCGTGCGCGACGTCGCCGCCGCCACCGGCAATGCCAGGATCGTGCTGGCCATCGACCTCGTGGCCGGTCTTGCAACCGAACGCCTCGCCGGCTGCCTGGCACAAGGCGGCACAGTCGCCTGCTACGGCCTGATGAGCAACGAGTCGGCGCAGATCGCGGTGCGCGACCTGCTGTTCCGCGACATCCGGCTCGTCGGCTACTACATGGGAAAGTCGCGCCGAGAGCGCAGCCGGGCCGAGTTCACCCGCGCCCATGACGAAGTGGCGAATCTGGTCGCCGACGGCGTTCTCTTCGCCCAGATCGCGGCGAACTATGACCTGGACCATGTGCGGGATGCCGTCATGCACCAGGCCCGCGAAGCCGCGGCGCGCCCGGGGAAGATTATCCTGCGGCCCAATGCCATGGCCGGCACGAGCGCGCACCCATGACCGGCCAGCCAGCAATTGCCGGCTGCGATAGCTCCTGTCAGTGCCAGACCGGCTCGCCGAGATTGATGTCGTTCTGATTGGTGACGAGGCCGGTGCCGCCGCCGACGGCGCCGCCGATCAGGGCGCCGGGAATGGCGCCAATGCCACCGAAGATGGCGCCGATCGCGGCACCAGTACCGGCACCAATTCCCGCGCCGCTGACCGTGCGGTCGGTGGGGCTGCTGCCGCAGGCGGCCAGGGAGAGGGACGCTGCCGCGAGAGCGAGTAACTTGATGCGCATCGTCATTGCCTTTCCTTCGATGTGTTTTGCTGAAGAAGACGCACGGTGGCCTGGACGCCGCCGCCCGTCCCGGCCCTAGATCTCGTCGCGCAACTGCCCGCCATAGGCACCCGCGGCACTGCCGATGAACGCCCCGATCAGCAGCGCCAGGAACACCAGCAGCGAAACCTTCACCGCTGCCTTGCGCGCCTCGTCGGCTGCCTGCCTGGCTTTCGTCTTGGCGGCCTCGATCTCGGCAAGGACCTCGTCAACCCGGCGTGTCGCCTCGGCTTCGGACATGCCCGTGCGGCTTGCCACCATCTGCGCGAGATAGGCCTTGTCCGCAGCCGGCATCTGGCCGGTCACGGCCGCCCGGGCGAGCACCGCCGTGGCTTCCGCCTTGTTTTCGACAACCGTGGGCGCGGCAGGCATGGAAGTCGCCGGGGTCATCGTCGTTGGACGGAACAGCCTGTCAACGAAGTAGTCACTCGCCGAACCAGGTCTCCTCGCCGCGTCATTGGCCGCAGCCTGTACACCGCCCTGCGCGGCCCCCTGGACAGCACCCGCGGTCACTTCGGTGGCCGCCTTGGTCGCACCGCCGATGGCACTGGTGATGGCGGAACTCATAAGGCCCGCCACCAGAAGCGTGGCCAGCGCCCAGGCGAGGAAGCCGTGCGCGGTGTCGCGGAAGAAGACTTCATCACCGCTCGCGGTGGTCCACTTCGTGCGCAGCCGGCCTGCCATGTAGCCGCCGACGCCCGACGACACCCATTGGATGACGATCAGAAAGACGATGGAGGAAATGGCCACGCCGGTCGTGGTCGCGCCCTCGCCGCTCCATGGCGAGACCATGGCCAGGCCCAGGCCGGAGCCGAGCACGAACAGGATGAGGGACAGAGCTACCGCCGCAACGGCGCCGGCAAAGATCGCCGCCCAGGAAACCGCCGATTCGGAAGGGCCGCCAGTAACGATGACGTCGGTCGTCGCGATAACTGGCGACGCGGGGGAAAGAGCCATGGCAAATCTCCTAGAAGATCAGCAAGAGAATGATGATCAGGGGAATTGGAATACCGAGCAGCCAGAGAAGAATGCCCTTGCCCATGGTGGAGACCCTCGCCTTTGGTTGATGTGCACGGACACTCGTGCACAAACCTTGAACGCGAGCGCCCCTTCGGCGTTCCCTCGGGGTTGCCCGGAGCTACAAAACTGGCGGCGTGCTTTTAGGTGGAATGGCTGCGGGCGAGTTGGCGTGACGCACAACTGAAATTGGGGAGCCGCGCAATAAATGGGCAGCCGGGCCTGCCGCGCGTCCTGGCGAGAGCCGGCGTCGATCAGCAACATATGATCCCCGGGTCAAGGGGCGGCACGGCCTTAGGTTTGTTGTCGGATAGCCGTCGCCCTGGACGGAGCCGTCAGGTCACCGCCTGGGGGCGCCCGGAGACAGGGCTGTTCGAAGGTCGCCTCGACGGCGACAGGCGCAGGGCTACACGCCACTCAACAGGAAGCCTCCAGCGGGCGATCGAATGCAATCGCCTGGACGGCCTCGAGCTAGGAAAACGATGCCCCGCTGATGTGGCGGGGCATCGCTTCAACATCCGTCAATCGGCGACGGAGATATTCTCGGCAGAGATCTTGCCATCACGGCCAGGCACCGCTTCGAACGACACCTTCTGCCCCTCATTCAGGCTACGCAGGCCCGCCTTCTCGAGAGCGGAAATATGGACGAAAACGTCCTTGCTTCCGCCATCAGGGGCGATGAAGCCGTAGCCCTTTGTCGTGTTGAACCACTTCACTGTTCCCGTCGCCATAGTCGCCTCAGCTTCTTCACGTTGATCTTCCGTACACCGTCGAGTAACTCAGCCTCCGAGGCGCACGCCACGCTCATACCCTATTCGAGGCGCGCTGCCATTCATAATTTCTTGTCGGCCCACGCCGGCCAGGTACGTCCAGGGCATGCCGAAGGGCCTTTTCAGGGCCTGCCATCGCAGAAATGGCGGTATTTGGGTGTTCTGAGCCGACTTGGCTGGCCTTGGAGCTGGTCGAGTTAAACAGCGCCCTGTGCCTCTCAAAGTCGTTTTCCGCGAGGTAGAAGCGCTTCACCACCCCATTTTCCACCAGCCTGGAGTGGCGTCTGGACCGCATGCCCTCGCCAAACTCGGGGCCATTGAACTCCACCCCCAGCTGGCGGACTAATTCACCATTGCCGTCAGCCGGCATCAGGATGTCGTCCTATGGATGATATTGCCCGTCTTGGCGGCGGAGACAGACGATGCGGCTATCACCGCCGGCGTGCCTCGTGATTGGCGAGCAGCGCTGCCCGCGCCGCGGGCAGCATGGCACGGAAACGCTCGCGCCCCGCCCGCAACACGGCGGCATCCAGCCGTCCATCCTGCACCCGCGTCTTGCGGTCTTCCGCAACCGCCTCGATGCGGCAGTCAAAGGAGCGGCATATCATCGGGCGGCGGTCGTGGATGGTGCAGCCGGCCTTGGCATCGAGATAGATGCAGTCGCCATTCGCCTGGGCGGCCAGGGCAAAGACACCGGACCGTACCTCGCGCTCCACCGTGAAGGCGCTGACGTCATCGCCGTAGCCCGCCGACACCAGAACATTCTCCCGCCGGCAGCAGGCAACACAGCCGTTGCAGGGGACGTCGCCGGGACGAATCGACATGCGGTA
>CANJEJ010000242.1 GCA_947473325.1 Alphaproteobacteria bacterium
GCCGCCGCCCGGCGCACACGGGCCAGACGCCCCTCGCCCGCCTCGGCCTTGCCGAACAGGCGGGCGAACTCGCCCTCATGCGGAGTCAACACGCAGGGCGACTGGATCGCCTTGAACAGCGACTCGGCCCTGGCTTCGAAGGCGGACAGGCCGCTCGCGTCGATCACGCAGCGCTTGTGCAGCGCCAGCACGGCGAGGATGTTGTCGATCGTGTCCTGACCCACCGCGTTGCCGGGGCCGAGCAGCACCGTATTACGGCGCGCTTCGCCAACGAAGGTCGTGAGATCGAGCGGTGAGGTCACCCGCTTGACCATCACCGCCTCGAGGGCGCCGGCAATGACGGGAAAGGCATCAGGCGGACAGGCCACGGCGACGAGCCCGGCGCCGATGCGCAGCGCACCACGGGCAGCGAGCCGCGCGGCGCCGGTGGCATCCGGTCCGCCGCTGACGACAGTGACATGGCCGCGCTTGTACTTGTGGTGCTCCTCGTCAGGCCAGGGCAGGTCGTGCAGCCACAGCGCGGGCGTGTTCTCCCACTGTCGTGCGGGAACGGCGTCGAGCACCGTGGGCGGCGTGCCGATCCGAGCGACGACGGTGTCCCCGCACAGGCGACGGCCCGGCATCAGAAGGTGGCCCGGCTTCTTCAGAACAAAGGTGACCGACAGCGCGGCGCGCGGCGCATATCCGAGCACCTGCCCGGTGTCCCCGCTGACCCCGCTCGGGAGGTCGATGGCAACGAGGGGCAGGTCCAGCGCATCGGCCGCTTCCAGCGTGGCCCGCGCCATGCCGGAAAGGTCGCGGGCAAGTCCGGCGCCGAACAGGGCATCGACAATCAGGCTCGCACCCGTCAGCGCCACCGGCGACAGCGCGACGCTTGGGCCATCCCAGCGTGCGGCCATCGCGGCGGCATCGCCCTTCAGGTCCTCAGGGGAGCCAAGCAGCGCGACGGTGACCGGCCAGCCTGCGGCCTTCAGCTTGCGCGCCGCGACAAAGCCGTCGCCGCCATTGTTGCCGGGGCCGCAGAGGATGACAGTGGGACGTGCGCTCCAGCGCAGCCGGATTTCCTCCGCAACAGCTGTCCCCGCCGCTTCCATCAGCTGCAGGCCGCTGACGCCCGCCGCGATGGCGCCGGCGTCCGCGGCATACATTTCGGCGACGGTGAGCAGCCGGATGGGCCCGGCGCTGTCGCCCGCCATCGGAGCTAGGACTTCACGCCGCTATAGAGCCGAGCCCGCATCAGGTTGGTGAAGATATACTCCGCGTCCCTCTTGCCCTTCTCAAATGCGAAGCGAATCGAAGGCGTGGCGATCTTCTGGCGATTGAGCGCGTTATAGGTGGCGCTCGCCATGCGCGTGACGAAGGCGTCGAAATCCGGGAAACGCGCCAGCGTCATGTACCAGTATTCATCCATCTGCCGGAACAGGGGGCGTGCTGTGCGGTCGAGCGCGGCCAGCGCCTGTCCGCGCACGACCGTCTCGTCGTGAAACGGCTTTACCAGTTGCGAGAACTCTCCCCGGATGTCGGGCTCCAGCACGAGCAGAAGTCCGCCATCGCGTTTCACCACGCGCGCGGCCTCGCGCAGCGCCGTGTCCATCACGGCGGCGGGGACATGATGCAACGATTTGCTGAACACGACGACGTCGGCCGAGTTGTTCGCGCGCGGGATGGCCTCGGCCGAGGCCTCGAGCAGGGTCACGTTCGGCACAGCTTCTGCCTTGCGGTTGGCGGTCGCCTGGACCGGGTCGGGCTCGATCCCCAGCACGGTGGCGCCCCGCTTCGCCAGGGCGGCCGCCAGGCTCCCATTGGCGCAGCCGGCATCGACGACGAACTTGCCCTGCCAGTCGACGAGACGGCTCAGCACGTCGATGTCGGTCGCCTCGCCGAGATAGTTCGGATCCTGCAATTCAGCCAGACTCATGACGCTCTCCGTGTGAACTTCCTACTCAGTGTAATGCGGAACAGCCGGTGTGTCGGCTAGACCTTGACACCGCGATAAAGGCGCACGCGCATCAGATCGTTGAACACATAGTCATCGCCCTGCTGGTTTCGCGCGAAGGCCTCGCGGATCACCGGCGCCGAGACCTTCTGGCGGTCATGGCCGTTATAGGTCTGGCCGGCCGCCCGATCGACGAAGGCATCGAAATTGGCGAAGCGCATCTCGGTGCTGTACCAGTATTCATCCATGGTGCGGAACAAGCCGTTCGCGGTGCGGTCGAGCGCCGCAAGGGCCTGGCCGCGCACCACGGTCTCGTCGTGGAACGGCTTCACCAGCGTCGAGTAATCGCCGCGGATATCGGGCTCCATCACATACAGAACTCCGGTGTCTGCCTTCAGGACCCGGGCGGCTTCGCGCAGCGCCTTGTCCATATGAGCGGCGGGGACATGGTGCAGCGACTTGCTGAAGATCACCACGTCGGCGCTGCTGTCCGGCATCGGCATCGCCTCGGCCGGCGCTTCAAGCAGGGTGACGTTGGCGCGTGGCTCGGCCTTGCGGTTGGCTTCGGCCTGAATCGGATCGGGCTCGATTCCGGTTACTGTGGCACCGCGCTTTGCAAGGCCGCCAGCGAGGCCGCCATTGCCGCAGCCGACATCCACGACTGTCTTGCCCTTCCACTCCACGAGACGGCTCATCACGTCGATATCCTTGGACAAACCAAGGTAGTTCGGGTCCTGCATCTCCGCGAAGCGCATGGCACTCTCCTGAAATCCGGCCGCACTATACCCTAGATGGACGCACGCTGGTTCATCAGGCCGGTGGTCGATTCAAACGCCTTGGCCGCGCGCAGGACGAGATCGTCGCGGCCGCGTGCCGCGGCGATCTGCAAACCGACCGGCAGGCCGGACGCCGTGTGGCCGCAGGGCACGCTGATGCCGGGCTGGCCCGACAGGTTGAGCGGGAACAGCGCCGGCGACCAGTTCGCCCAGGGTCCCTTGCTGTCATCCTCTGGCCCGCTTCGTCCCACCGGAAAGGCGGCTACCGAATTGGTCGGCGTCACCAGCAGGTCGTGGTCCTGATGGAAGTGCTGCATGGCGCGGGCGAAGTCGGTTGCATCGCGGACCGTTCGCACATAGTCGGTTGCCGGCAAGTCGCGGCCACTTTCGGCGATCTGCCGCACCAGCGGTTCCAACAAGGGGTGCTTTTCCGCTGGAATCTGGCTGACCGAAAAGGCCACGCCGGCAAAAAGATAGCCGCGGAAGATCGGGAACGGGTCCGGCACGTCGGGATCGGCCTGGGCAACGGTCGCACCCAGTTCGACGAAGCGCGCCGCAGCGCGGCGCACGATGGTTTCGATCTCAGAATCGACCCGGCCATGGCCAAGCGTCATGCTGAGGGCTATCCTCAGTCCCTTCACGCCGCCGTTCAGATCGGCGAGATAGTCCTGGTCGTTGTCGGGCCGCGCGAAGGGGTCGCGCAGGTCGGGGCGCGAGGCGACGGTCATCATGCGAGCCACGTCCTCCACCGACCGCGCCATCATGCCCGGCGTGGTCAGGTGGCCCCAGGTGCTGGCGGGAAACACCGGGATGCGGCCATGCGACGGCTTCAGGCCGACGACGCCGGCGAAATTCGCGGGCGTGCGCGCCGAGCCGCCGCCATCGGAAGCCAGTGCGAGCGGGCCCATGCCGGCGGCCAGCGCGGCGGACGAACCGCCGCTTGAGCCCCCCGGCGTGCGGGTCAGGTCCCAGGGGTTGCGCGTGATGCCATGGCGGCGGCTCTCGGTCGAACCCTTGTGGCCGAACTCTGGCGTGTTGGTCTTGCCGAACAACACCGCACCCGCCTCGCGCAGCCGGGCGACCGCTGGCGCGTCGATCTGGCCCGGCGTGTTGTCGGCCGTCAGCGAACCCCAGAGGGTGGGCCAGCCACGGGTCAGCAGCAGATCCTTGATCGACACCGGGATGCCGTCGAGCGAGCCCATGGGCGTACCCGCCTGCCAGCGCGCTTCCGATTCCTTCGCCCGCGCCATGGCCGAGTCCGCGTCGATGAGGCAGAAGGCATTGATACGGCTGTCCAGCGCGGCGATGCGCGCAAGCACCGCCTTCATCGCCTCGACCGGCGAGAACGCCTTGCTGCGGTAGCCGGCGAGAAGGTCGCTGGCAGTCAGTTCATGCAACTGGGTCATGGTCAATCCAGGGGAGCGAGGCGGCCATTCCAGCCCGACAGGGCTTCGAAGGCCTCCGCCGCGCGCAGCACGCGGTCGTCGCGGCCAACCGGGCCGACGATCTGCAGGCCGACCGGCAGGCTGTCGACCGTCTCGCCGCAGGGCACGCTGATCGCCGGCTGGCCGGTGATGTTGAAGGGAAAGGTGAAGCAGACGGTGGCGGAATAGCCGTCGCCCGGCTCCGGCAACGGCTCGCGCGTGCCATGCGGAAAGGCTGTGCTCGGATTGGTCGGCGTCACTAGCAGGTCGTATCGCGCATGGAAAGCTTCCATCTGGCGGATCAGTGTCGCGCGCGTCTCCAGCGCATGCCGCAGCTCGACGCCGGTGACGCGTTCGCCACGTTCGAGTGAGGGGCGAAAGCTGTCGTCAAGCAGTGCGCGCTGTTCCTGGGTCATCGGCGCAGCGACCGACGCCATGCCGCTGTCGAGCAAGGTGCGGTAGATCGGCATCGGATCGGCGAAGGAGGGATCTTCCACGGTGACGGTGGCGCCCAGGTCGCGGAAGCGCGCCATTGCGGCCTCGACGATCTTCGCCACCGCCGGCCGCGTCCGCGATCCGCCCAGCGTGGTGGTGAAGGCGATGCGCGCGCCCTGCAGGTTCCAGGCCGCGTCAAGCGGCGGCAGCCGTTCGCCATGATGGTTGGGATCTCGCGCATCGCGGCCCTGCATCGCCGCAAGCAGCAAGGCGGCGTCCTTCACCCGTCGCGCCATGGGGCCGGGGCTTGACAGCGGATAGAGCGGGCTGGGTGGCCAGTAACCGATGCGGCCGAAGGACGGCTTCATGCCGACGACGCCGCAGAAGCTGGCGGGCTTGCGGCAGGACCCGCCGCCGTCGGTACC
>CANJEJ010000243.1 GCA_947473325.1 Alphaproteobacteria bacterium
GAGCCAGGGGCAGACGCGGCGCATGGACCAGGGCTTCGCTGCCTTCGAGACCTGGCGCGACACCGTCCTGGAGCAGGAAGAGCTCGAGCGGCACAAGCTCGACCGCAAGATCGTGCGCGAGGAGGACTGGCTGCGCTACGGCGTCACTGCCCGGCGCAAGCGTAACCAGAAGAGACTCGGCGACCTCAACCGGCTGCGCCAGGACCGCCGCGACCAGAAGCGCGGCATTGGCGCCGCCGTGCTGCGCCAGTCCGAGGCCGATGCATCGGGCAAGCTGGTGGCCGAGTTCATCGGCGTGTCGAAGAGCTTTGGCGACCGGCCGATCATCCGGGACCTGTCGCTGCGCCTCATGCGCGGCGACCGGCTGGCGATCATTGGCCCCAATGGCGCCGGCAAGACCACGCTCCTGCGCCTGCTGACCGGCGAGCTCGCCGCGGATTCAGGCACCATTCGCATCGGCGCGAGCCTGCACCGCGTGGTGCTGGACCAGCGCCGCGACAGCCTGGACGCGCGCAAGACACTGCAGGAGACGCTGACCGGCGGCTCGGGCGACAAGGTGACGGTCAACGGCGCCACCCGCCATGTCGCCAGCGTGATGAAGGACTTCCTGTTCCAGCCCGAGCAGGCGCGCACGCCGGTCGAACGGCTGTCGGGTGGCGAGCGCGCCCGCCTGATGCTGGCGGTGGCGCTGATGCAGCCGTCGAACCTGCTGGTGCTCGACGAGCCGACCAACGACCTCGACATGGAAACGCTCGACCTGCTGCAGGACCTGATCGGCGACTATCAGGGCACGGTGCTGCTGGTCAGCCATGACCGCGACTTCCTCGACCGCGTCGCCACCTCGGTGATCGCCTCGGAAGGCGACGGCACCTGGCTAGAATATGCCGGCGGCTACAGTGATATGGTGGCCCAGCGCGGCACCGGCGTGGAGGCGCGCAGCGTCGCGCCGAAGACCAAGGCGGCCAGGGCGCCCGACGCGGCGAAAGCATCAGCGCAGCCGCTGCGCTTGACTTTCAAGGACAAGCACCTGCTGGAAACGCTGCCGGCGGCGATGGAGAAGCTGCAGGCAACCATCGCCAAGGCCCAGAAGGACATGGCGGACCCGACCCTGTTCGCCCGCGACCGCGCCGCCTTCGACAAGGCTTCCGCAACGCTCGACAAGGCGGCGAAGGACCTCGCCGCCGCCGAGGAACAGTGGCTCGCGCTCGAGATGCGGCGCGAGGAACTCGAGGGCTAGCGGAAGCCGGAGCGCACGAACGTGTCGATGATCTGGCGCTGCAGGACGATGTAGAGGATCAGGATCGGCGCCGAGGCAAGTGTTGCGGCGGCCATCAAGGGCCCCCACTGGTTGCCTTCCGCCGTCATGAACATCTGCAGGCCGATCTGGATCACCGCGTTTTCCATCGAGCGGTTGACCAGCAGAGGCCAGAAATACTCGTTCCAGGTCGAGATGAAGAGGATGATCGAGACCGAGGCGAGGATCGGCTTGATGTTCGGCGTGATGATTCCGAACAGGACGCGGACATGGCTCGCGCCGTCCAGCTGCGCCGATTCGATCAGCTCCTGCGGGAAGGAGCGGATCGCCTGGTAGATCATCATCACCGCAAAGGCCGACGCGATCTGTGGCACGATCACCGCACTCAGCGTGTCCATCAGGCCCATCTGGTTCACCAGGACAAAGTTCGGAATCATGATGACCTGGGGCGGGATCAGCCAGGTAATGGTGAGCAGCCCGAGCATCCATTTGCCCAGCGTGCGCGTCCAGCGGGCGCAGACATAGGCCGCCATCAGGCCGGTCAGCACCTGCAGCACCGTGCTGGCGATGGCGATGTAGAAGGTGTTGAACAGCATCTTCATCATCGGCACGGCGTGCAGCACATAGGCGTAGTTTTTGAGCGACGGGTTTTCTGGCCACAGCACCGACGAGAAGATCTCGTTGTCGGCGCGCAGCGAGGTCACGATCATCCAGTAGATCGGGAAAATGCAGAGGAAGGCGAGCGGCAGCAGCAGGGCGTGGCTGCGCAGGTTCCATTCCCGCGGCCTGGCGCGGGGGGTGCTGCGGGCCGGAGTAGCGATGCCGATGGAGGGATTGGCGAGGGTCATGTCGGCGCCTCAGTTCGCATAGGTGGCGTGGCGCTGCATCAGTCGCAGGCAGCCCACCGCGATGATGCCGAAGCCGGCGAACAGCAGCATGCCGGCGGCTGTGCTCCAGCCCACCGCGAAGTTGCCGAAGCCGTATTCGTAGAGCAGGTAGAACAGGTTGGTGGTCGAGCCCAGCGGCCCGCCGCGGGTCAGCACGTTGATGTAGACGAAGCTCCACTGCGCGCCATGCAGCACGGTAAGGAATCCGACAAACAGGATCGCCGGCGAAATCAGCGGGATGATGATGTTGGTCGACAGCTTCATCTCGCTGGCGCCGTCCATGCGCGCGGCTTCCATCACGTTCTTGTCGATCTGGGTGATGGCGGCGGCGAAGACCAGCGTGGAGAAGCCGATCAGCTTCCAGCCGGTCAGGAACAGGATCGTCCAGAGCGCGACGTCGGGATCGTTGAGGAACTGGACCTTGGGAATGCCGAAGCTGGTGATCGCCTTGTTGACGAGGCCGTAATCGGCGCTGAGCAGCCAGCGCCAGATCACCGAAACCACGACCGGCGCCATGATCATCGGCAGGAAGATGACGGTGCGATAGATGTTGCGCTGGAACCCTTCGAGGCGCTGAGTCATCAGCGCGATGACGAGCGGCAGCCCGACGGTGAGCGGCAGCAGGCCGATCGTGTAGTAGACGGTGTTGATCGCCGCCGGCCCCATCTCGGGCAGTTCCAGCAGACGTTCGTAGTTCTGCAGGCCGACAAAGGTCTTCGCCGCCGTCGGCATCATGTTCCAGTCATGGAAGCTGAGCCAGAAGGCCTCGACCAGCGGGAAATAGATCCACAGGGCCAGGGTGATCAGGGCCGGCGAGAGGAAGAAGACCGGCACGATGATGTCGGCTTTGGTTGTTCGGCGCACGATGTCTCCGATGGACGCAACGGCTGGCGGTTCCCTGCGAGCGGCGCCCTGCCTATAGAGGCGGGGGGTGACTCGCCCGTGAAGGTTTTTTGACGCCAGCATGACAGCCCACTAGGGTTGGCGCCGACTGGAGGTGCCCATGCTGGTTTCCAACGCGCCCGACCTGAACCGCGCCGACCGCGACACGTTCATCATCCCCGACGGCACCGCCGCCAAAATGACGATCATCGCGAGCCCGGCTCATCAGCGCCCCTCGCCCAATGCCTTCATCGTCGAGCAGTCGCCGCACAGCAAGGCGCTGGCGCATTTTCACAACAACAGCCAGTTCCAGGTGGTGGTGGCGGGCGGCGGCAGGATCGGCTCGCATGCGGTGGCGCCGCTGGCGCTGCACTATGCCGGCCAGCAGACGGCCTACGGCCCGATCATCGCGGGCGAAGATGGCATCACCTACATGACCTTGCGCGGCATCATGGAGGACAACGCCTTCCTGCTACCCGAGGCGAAATCCTACGTCGACAAGAGCATTCCGAAATACCAGACCTACACGCCGGTGGTGGCGCCGGTCTCGCGCGCCGGCCTCGCCCGGCTTCCCGCGCCATCCGTGCAGGACATGATCGCGCCGCAGGACGGCGGGCTCGCTGCCTGGCTGGTCCGCGTCCCGCCGGGACAGCGGGTGGCACCGCCCGCACATGGCCAGGGCGCCGGGCGCTACTACCTGGTGACAGAAGGAGAGCTGTCCTTGCCGGGGGAGGTTCTGACACGCTTCGGTTGCGCCTGGCTCGACCCGGTGGAAATCGCCACGCCGATCCAGGCGGGCGCATCGGGAGTCGAATTGCTGGTGCTGCAGTTCCCGGCCAATGCCTGGGCCTTCCAGCCGGCCGCCCGCGCCGCCTATCAGGAGCGCGCCGAAGCGTAAGGTGAAGTTCATGCCGCAGTCACACCCGCCGACACGCGGACCCTATGCGGTCGCCGCAGGCTGGCTGCTCGCCGCCCCGCACGGCACGGCCGAGCTTTGGCGCGACGGGCATTTCATCGTGCGTGACGGCCGCATCGCCGACCTGCGGCCAGAACCGTTCGCCGGCGACCTGCCTGTCGTCTCGTTGCCGCATGACCTGGTGCTGCCCGGCCTGATCAGCGGCCACACCCATGTCGCCTCGGGCACGCCGACGCGCGGCATCATCGAGGGTGGCGGCAGCCGCCGCCGCCCGGCCCATGTCGTCGCCACGCTGAGCGACGACGAGCTCGACGACCTGACCGCCTACAACCTTGCCGAAATCCTGCGCTCGGGCTGCACGACACAGCTGGAGATGAGCCAGAACCTGCGCATGGCGGAATCCTATGTCCGGGTGGCGCTGCGCTGGGGCGTGCGCGGCTATCCCGGCGGCATGATTCCCGGCACGCCACGCGTCGATGCCATCTGGGCGCGCAAAGACGACGACCTGCTGTTCGCCTCGGTGCCCGAGACGCTGCGCGAGATCTCCGACAACGTCGCGTTTGGCGAGCGCCATCGCAACGCCGGAAACGGCCTGATCCAGCCGATGCTGGCGCCCCACGCCACCGACACGCAGACGCCGGAAACTCTGGCCGCGCTGCGCGCGGGCGCCGAGCGCCTGGGCACCGGCCTGCATTTCCATGTCGCCCAGGGCGCTGCCGAAACAGCAAGGGTGAAACGGCTGTGGGGCCGCACGCCGGTGCAATGGCTGGATGACCACGGCTTGCTCGACATGCCGATGTTCGGCGCACACATGACCGCGCTCGACTGGGACACCGACCCGGAGATCCTCAACCGGCGTGGCAGCGTCTATGTCCATTGCCCGTCCGCGGGCGGCGCCGGCTTCTCCACCCAGCCCTACCCCGAGGCGC
>CANJEJ010000244.1 GCA_947473325.1 Alphaproteobacteria bacterium
GATAGCCCTTGCGGCTGACATAGCATTTGAAGAAACGCGAGAAGAAGCGGCGGATGTTGTCGCCGAGCGTGCCGATTTTGCCCGACTCGCGCAGGTCTTTCGCGCGCGCTGTCGTGTAGCGGTCGAGCCGCCGGATCATGTCGGAAATGTCGTCGTCGACAAGATGCGCCATCGGCGTGCGCAGAGATCGCTTCTCGCCCGTCAGTTCCAGCGAGGGATGGATGCGCTGCTGGCCCCAGCGCTTGGCGCCCTTGCTGAACAGCCGCGGCGCCGCCGACACACCCCAGGAAGCACCCCAGCCGTAACGCACGAGGCGCGTGCCGACATAATTGTCGAAGGGAATGAGGAAATAGCCGGGTGCCGCGGTGGCAATGGTGACGCGGATTTCCTGCGCCAGCTCGGGCGGCAGGCGTTCGTCGGCATCGACCTCGACGATCCAGTCGCCGCCGCAGGCGTCGATGCCGGTGTTGCGGCGGTCGCCCTCGATCGGCCAGGCACCTTCGATCACCCTGTCGGCATGCTGCCGCGCGATCGCGGCCGAGTTGTCGGTGCAGCGGTCGAGCACGACGACGACTTCGTCGGCGAAGCGCAGGCGCGTAAGGCAATCCGCCAGTTGCGCCGCCTCGTCATGCGCCACCACCAGCGCGGAGAGGCGGGGGGCGTTCATGTCCGCGCCAGCAGGTTGCGCGCGGCCTGCGCCACCGTGGTCACGGTCAGCGACGTCATCAGGCTGTCCTGCCGGCGCCAGTCATAGCCCGGCGCGTGGACGATCTGCTCGAAGGATTCCGGCGTGCGGACAAAGGCCGCGCGCTCGCCCCAGGGCGCGTAATGCAATTCGGGGCTCGGCCCGAACAGCCCGAGCGTCGGCACGCCCGCCGCTGCGGCGAGATGCATGAGGCCCGAATCGTTGCCGACATAGAGCGTGCAGCGCTGCAGGCAGGCGGCGGCGGTGAGCAGGTCGATGGAACCGGCAAGGTCGATGACCGTCACGCCGGACAGGCCGGCGATCAGCGCGTCCACGGGCCCGCGTTCATTCGGCCCGGCAAAGACGGCGATGCGGCCGCCGGCAAGCGGCGCGCCCGGCGCGAGAAGATCGCGGGCCAGCGCGGCGAAGCGATCGGCCGGCCACTGCTTGCCGCCCCAATTGGCGGTGGGACCGAGCGCCAGCACCGGCGCGCCATCCGGTATCAGGTCGCGCGCGCGGCGGTGGCGATCCGGCCCGATATAGAGCCGCGGCGGCGCCGGCGGATCGAGGCCCAGCACCGAGGAAATCAGCCGCACGCGATGGATCGGCGCATCACCCTTGCGCAGCACCGCGCGGCGGCGCGCCAGCAGCATCCAGGCGAGCGCGGAAGCGCGCAGGTCGACCACGAGGTCCCAGACCTGCCCCGCGCATTGGCGCCACAGGTCGATCCAGTGGCCGGCGCGGCGCTGCTTCACCAATGCGATCAGCTTTTCGATATTGGGCGTGTCGGCAAAGAGTGGGGCTGCCACCGGGCCGCAGGCCAGCGTGATCCGCGCCTGTGGCCAGGCGTCGATCAGGTGCGCAAGAAGGCCGGTGGAAAGAATCGCGTCGCCGATCCGGTTCGAGGTCACAAACAGGATCCTCATTGATCGTCTTCGAGTGTGTCGGGCTCACCCATGGTGTCGGGCCGTGCGGCCGGATTTGCCGGCGGGGCTGCGGCTGCGGGCGGGGCGTCGGCAGCGGGGCGCGCGGGGCGCTGCGGCACCACTGGCGACTGGACCGGCGGGGATTCGGCGGGGCCGCGCGCCTGCGGCACACGCTGGGCGAGCAAGTCGAGCCAGGCGCTGACGCGCTGTTGGTTGCTGCCGAAGTCGACCCGGCCCCAGGGCGAGCGGCTGTAGATCGCCAGCGAAGACCGCTTGTCCTCCACGATCAGGAACTGGACCGTCAGGATGTCGGCCATGCCCGCCGGCGTGCGCTGCTGGAAATCATATTGCAGCGGCCGGTCGCCCGAGCGCAGCAGCTCGGTGCGCGGCTGGACCAGCGCGAACTGCATCCAGGCATCGCGCAACTCCGCCGCCGAAGCGGCGAATTCCGGGCTCTCGCGATCCGGACGGGCGCTTTTGCAATAGGTCGGCGGACAGACGAGATATTCGTTGTCCGACCCGTAGAGCGACATGGTCTGGAAAGAAATCGGACGGATTTCGCCGGGGGAGCAGGCTGCCAGCGGCAGAGCCAGAAAGACCAGAAAGGCCAGCGGGATATTCCGCAGGCTCGGCAGCACCCGGAACGGCATGGCCGGGTTATACGCGCTGAGCGCTTCGCTTGCCAAGGCAGCGGCGAGGCCCTACCTCAGGAGGACCCCTTCCCGCCTACCCGGAGCCCCTCATGACCACGCCCATTGCCGTCCTGCTGCCCGGGCGCGGCTTCCTGGCCGTGGACGGGCCTGAAGCGCGGCCCTTCCTGCAGGGGCTGGTGTCGAACAACGTCGATTCGGTCTCGCCGGACCGCACGCTCTATGCCGGCCTGCTGACCGCCCAGGGCAAGTTCCTGCACGATTTCTTCCTGGCCGAGATCGCCGGCGCCGTGGTGCTGGACGCGGAAGCCGAGCGCCTGCCCGACCTGACCCGGCGGCTGATGATGTACCGTCTGCGCGCCAAGGCGACGATCGCCGACCGCACGGGTGACTGGGTCGCCGCCGCGATGTGGGACGGCGACTGGCTGGGGCTGGAACCGAAGCCCGGTGCCACCCGTGCCTTCGCCGGCGGCATCGTCTTTGTCGATCCGCGGCTGCCTGCGCTCGGCCTGCGCGCGATCCTGCCGCGCGCCGGGGCGGAAGCCGCGCTGGCCGCCGCCGGCTTCACGCTGGCCGGTGCCGACGCCTATGACCGCCATCGCCTGGCATTGGGCGTCACCGACGGCAGCCGCGACATTCCGGTCGAGAAGGCGTTCCCGCTCGAGTTCGGTTTCGACGACTTCCACGCCGTATCTTATGACAAGGGCTGCTATGTCGGCCAGGAGCTGACGGCGCGCACGCACAACCGCGGCACGATCAAGCGGCGCATCTACCCCGTGACCATCGAAGGACCGGCGCCCGCACCGGGCACGGCGCTGCATCACGGCGAATCGGAAGTGGGCGAGATGCGCACCAGCCGCGACGGGCACGGCATTGCGCATCTGCGCATCGACGCCGCCGAAATGGCGATCCGCGACGGCGCCAGCTTCACCGCCGGCCCCGCGCATGTGACGCCGCACAAGCCGGTGTGGGGCGACCATGGATAAGCGCGTTCGCTGCCACTGGCCCGGCGAAGACCCGCTTTACGTCGCCTATCACGACGACGAGTGGGGCGTGCCCGAATATGACGACCGCGCGCTGTTCGAGAAGCTGATCCTCGACGGCTTCCAGGCCGGGCTGTCGTGGATCACGATCCTGCGCAAGCGCGAGAATTTCCGGCAGGCCTTCGACGATTTCGACCCGGTGAAGATCGCGCGCTATGACGCGCGCAAGCACGCGACGCTGATGCAGGACGCCGGCATCATCCGCAACCGCGCCAAGATCGAGGGCGCCACGGCCAGCGCGAAGGCCTGGCTTGAGATCATGGAGAACCACCCGGGCGGCTTCTCCGCCTTCCTGTGGCAGTTCACCGGCGGCAAGGTGAAGACCAACCGCCGGAAGCCGGGCGAGCGCATTCCCGCCGAGACGCCGGAAAGCCTTGCCATGAGCAAGGCGCTGAAGAAGGCCGGCTTCAAGTTCTGCGGCCCGACCATCTGCTATGCCTTCATGCAGGCCGTGGGCATGGTGAACGACCACCACACCGGCTGCTTCCGGCACAAGCAGGTCGGCAAGCGGGCATAGAAAAAAGGCGGCGGGGATTCCCCGCCGCCTTCGTTCTAACCGGTTCTTGCGAACGCCTAGGCGTCGTTCTGGCGCGCTTCCAGCACGGCCTGGGCCGCGGCGAGGCGTGCGATCGGCACGCGGTAGGGCGAGGCCGAGACATAGTCGAGCCCGACGCGGTGGAAGAAGCGGACCGAGTCCGGATCGCCGCCATGTTCGCCGCAGATGCCGAGCTTGAGGTCAGGCCGCGTCTTGCGGCCACGTTCGACGGCAATCGCCACCAGCTCGCCCACGCCTTCCTGGTCGATCGACACGAAGGGGTCGACGGCGAAGATGTTGGCGGCGCGATAGTCCTCGAGGAAGTTGCCCGAGTCGTCGCGGCTTATGCCGAGCGCGGTCTGGGTGAGGTCGTTGGTGCCGAAGGAGAAGAACTGCGCCGTTTCGGCGATGTCGCCCGCGCGGAGCGCGGCACGCGGCAACTCGATCATCGTGCCGATCATGTAGTCGGGCTTCTTGCCCTTTTCCGCCGCGACCAGGTCGGCCACCACGGCGATCCGGTCGCGCATGATGTCGAGCTCGCGCTTGGTGGCGACGAGCGGGATCATGATCTCGAGCTGCACCGATTCGCCGAGCTCCTTCTCGATCTCGGCCTGGGCCTCGAGAATGGCGCGCGCCTGCATCTCGTAGATTTCCGGGAAGGAAATGCCAAGGCGCACGCCGCGATGGCCGAGCATCGGGTTCACCTCGTGCAGCGCGGCGGCGCGGGCGCGCAGCTTGGTCGGGGCGACGCCCGAGGCTTTGGCGATCTCGTCGACCTCGGCATCGGTGTGCGGCAGGAACTCGTGCAGCGGCGGGTCGAGCAGGCGGATCGTCACCGGCAGGCCGCGCATGATGCGGAAGAGTTCCTTGAAGTCCTCGCGCTGGATCGGCAGCAGCTTGTCGAGCGCGGCGCGGCGGCCCTTCTCGGTGTCCGACAGGATCATTTCGCGCACCGAAACGATGCGGTCGGCCTCGAAGAACATGTGCTCGGTGCGGCAC
>CANJEJ010000245.1 GCA_947473325.1 Alphaproteobacteria bacterium
AGCGGCCTCATCTCGATGGAACGCGGCACCATCACCATCCTGGCGCGGCCAAAGCTGTCGGACATCGCCACCGCCGGCCTCGCGGAGCGTTGATCGCCGGTATGGACGCAACGCCCACCCTTCGAAAACCCGGCCGCGCGCGCTGGATCTACTTCACGCTTGGCTGGCTTTTCGTCGCGCTCGGCCTGGTCGGCATCCCGCTGCCGGTGCTGCCGACGACGCCTTTCCTGCTGCTGGCGCTGTGGTGCTTCGCGCGCTCGTCGCAGCGCTTCCACGACTGGCTTTACAACCACCGTCTGTTCGGCCCGCCGCTGCGCGAATGGCAGGCCTACCGGGTCATACCGCTGCGCGCCAAGATCATCGCGCTCGGCGCCATGACCGCAAGCGCGCTCTATGTCGCGCTCGGCACGAGTGCGCCCTGGTATGGCATCGCGGCGATGGTCGCCGTGATGGCGGTGGGTGCGGGCGTCATCCTGCGCAGCCCCTCGCGGCGGCCGACGGTCTGATCCCATGTCGCAGCTGCACCAGTTCAACTTCCTGTTCCAGCCCGAGGAAGACCGCGTGCTGCTGCGCTTCAAGACCAGCGACGAGGCGGAATTCCGCCTGTGGCTGACGCGCCGCGTGGTCAAGTTGCTGTGGTCGCTGTTGGTCAGGAAGCTTGAGGAAAACCCGCAGGTGCAGCGGGTGGAAAACCCGTCGGTGAAGAAGACGATCCTGTCCTTCCAGCACCAGTCCGCGATGGCAAAGACCGACCTGTCGCAGCCCTATGCCGACAAGCCCACGGCGCCCAAGCCGCTCGGCGAGACGCCGATCCTGGTGACTCGGGTCAAGGCCGTCTCGCCGCAGCCCGGCCAGCACGCGCTCACCTTCGCGCCGGCGCCCGGCGCGGGGCCGGAGCTCACCATCACGTTGCCGGAAGCCGGCCTGCATTCCTTCTGCCACCTGCTCATGCAGGTGACGGAACAGGCGCAATGGGGCCTTGGCCTGTCGCTCGAGGACGGCCTCGCCGTGCTGCGCACCCCGGGGCGCCTGATGTAGGAGGCATGCATGTCGGTCGAATCATGGGCGCTGGTGGGCGCGATGGTTTTGGGGCTGGTCCATCTCGCCGCTGCCTCCTTTACCTTCAAGGCCCAGGTCGGCAACGCCTACACGGTCGGCGCGCGCGACCAGAACCTCCAGCCGGCCGGTGTCGCCGCCCGGCTTGACCGGGCGCAGCGCAACTTCCTGGCGACCTTCGCGATTTTCGCCGCGGCCGTGCTGCTTCTGGAGGTGCAGGGGCAGGCCGGCGGCTGGCTGAGCGAAGCCGGCGCCGTCCTGTACCTGGGCGGGCGAATCCTGTTTCTGCCGCTCTACGCCTTCGGCGTGCCGTGGATCCGCACCTTCAGCTGGAACGCGGCGACGGCGGGGCTCGTTATGGTGATGGTCGCGGTTCCTCCCGCCACCTAGTCCATGGCTCGCCACCGTCGCAAGCCTTCGCCCGTCCGGGTGACGCAGGCAACGCCGGTCGCGTCCGTTCAACTTTCTGCTGGTGTGGCGGGCTTCCGATGGCCAACGGTCGGCTGCTGGCTATAGTGCTCGCGCCTTTCGTGTGTGCTGCGTGCGCGATTGGATGGTCTGACAGAACGGAGACCGGCGAAACCTGAAGCAAGGGCTGCAGACGCATGTCTTCCTCCAAACACGCGACGACCAGATCCCGCGGACGGATCAACTCCACCCTGCGCCAATTCCTTGATGGCGAGGCGTCGGGTGGCCTTCTCCTCATGGCGGTGGCGCTGCTTGCCCTCCTGGTCGCCAACTCCCCCCTGGCGCCACAATATTTCTCTGTGCTGCACGCCTATGTTGGCCCGCTCAGTCTCCAGCACTGGATCAACGATGCATTGATGGCCTTGTTCTTCCTGCTGGTGGGGCTGGAGATCAAGCGCGAGATGGTGGATGGCCAGCTGTCGAGCTGGCCGCGGCGCCTGCTTCCCGGCATCGCCGCGGCGGGCGGCATGCTCGTGCCCGCGCTGATCTATGTTGCCTTCAACCTCGACAATCCGCAGGCGATTCGCGGCTGGGCCATCCCGTCCGCCACCGACATAGCCTTCGCGCTTGGCGTCATCTCGCTGCTGGGCTCGCGCGTTCCCGCCTCGCTGAAGGTCTTTCTCGCCGCCCTTGCGATCATCGATGATCTCGGCGCAGTCATCATCATCGCGCTCTTCTATACAAGCGACCTGTCGTTGATCGACCTTGGCGGTGCCGCCGCGGTGTTCACGATCCTTCTTGTCCTGAACCGGCGGGGCGTCAATTCGCTGCTGCCCTATCTGCTGCTCGGGGCGATCCTGTGGGTGCTGGTCCTGCGCTCCGGCATCCATGCAACGATCGCGGGCGTGTTGCTCGCGCTTGCCGTTCCCATCCTGCGCACGCCCGCGAAGCCCGAAGCCTCGCCGGCCTTTTCGCCGCTGCACCGGCTGGAGCACGTTCTGCACAAGCCCGTTGCCTTCCTGATCGTGCCGATCTTCGGTTTTGCCAATGCCGGCGTCTCTTTTACCGGGGTGACACTGGCAACCTTTACCGAGCCACTCTCATTCGGCGTCGCCATGGGCCTCGTCCTTGGCAAGCTGGTCGGCGTATTCGGTGCTGTGGTGTTGATGGTGCGCACCGGTCTGGCGGACCTGCCGGCCGGTGCCAGCTGGACGCAGACTCTCGGTGTGTCGCTGCTCTGCGGCATCGGCTTCACGATGAGCCTGTTCATCGGGCTGCTCGCCTTCGACGACGCAACACTGCAGGACCGGGTCAAATACGGCATCCTGTCCGGCTCGCTTGTTGCGGGACTGGCCGGCTACGCCGTGCTGGCCATGAGCCATCGACGGCGATAGATCGGCCTGCGCGGGGCGGTCTGCCTCAGACCGCCGCCGTCACCATGATCTCGACGGCGAAGTCGGGCGAGGCGAGCCGAGCTTCGACACAGGCCCGCGCCGGCGCGCCGTTCGGGTCGATCCAGCCGTTCCACACGCCGTTCATCGCCGCAAATTCGCGGATGTCGGTCAGCCAGATCTGCGCCGTCAGCAGCTTCGCCTTGCTGGTACCGGCTTCAGTCAGCATCTCGTCGATCTGGCGCAGGATGTCGGCGGTCTGTTCGGCCACGGGCGCGCGCGGCGCCCCGCGGGCGACCAGCCCGGCGAGATAGACCCGGCCGTCATGCTTGACGATCTGCGACATGCGCGGGTTGTCGCGCGGGCGCTTGCGTTCGATGGTGCTCATGTCTGTCCTCCCGGATGATGCGGCCCGAGTATACTGGCTGGGAACGGAGGAGCCATGCGACTGAAGAACAAGACCGCGATCGTCACCGGCGCCGCCTCGGGCATCGGGGCCGCCACGGCGCAGCTGTTCCGCCGCGAAGGCGCGCGCGTGGTGGCGACCGACCTCAAGGGCGTGCCGGCTGACGGCGCCGCGGACGGCTGGCTCGGCCTGGCGCAGGACGTGCGGGATGCGGCGCAGTGGCAGGCGGTGTTCGAGCAGGCGCTGCAGCGTTTCGGCCACGTCGACATCCTGGTCAATTCCGCGGGCATCAATGGCGCCAGCGCTGGCACGGGGCGGCAGGACCCGGAGCATCTCGCGCTCGAGGAATGGCGCGTGATCCAGGCGGTCAATGTCGAGGGCACCATGCTGGGCTGCCAGGCCGCCATCGCACACATGAAGGCGGCGGGTGGCGCCATCGTCAATGTCGCCTCCTATGCCGGCACGGTGGGCTCGCCCACCGCCGTCGCCTATGGTGCGACCAAGGCGGCCATCGTCCAGTACACGAAGTCGGTGGCGCTGCATTGCGGCCGCGCCGGCCAGGCCATCCGCTGCAACGTCGTGACGCCGGGTCCCATCCGCACGCCGCTCTACGTGCCGCTCACCGGCTCGGGCACGCCGACGCATATTCCGCTGCAGCGCATCGGCGAACCCGGTGAAGTGGCCGCTGCCATCCTGTTCCTCGCCAGCGACGCGGCGTCCTATGTCACCGGCACGGCGCTGCCCGTCGACGGCGGGCTGTCCACGACATGACGGGGCTTTTCGCGGGCAAGGTTGCGATCGTCACCGGCGCTGCCTCCGGCATCGGCCGGGCGAGCGCGCAGGCTCTCGCGCGTGGCGGTGCGCGCGTCATCGGCGGCGATCGCGCAACCGGCACGGCGAACGAATGGCGGGCGGATCTCGGCGGCGAAGGCCTGCTGCGCCCGCTCGACGTCACCGACAACGCCGCCTGGCTCGACGCCGTGGCCGAGGCCCGCGTGCGCTTTGGCGGCCTGCATATCCTGGTGCATTGCGCCGGCGCGGTGCGGCTCGCGAAGCATCCGCAGGAACCCGACGTCGTCAGCGAAACCGTGTGGCGCCACATGCATGCGGTCAACCTCGACAGCCTGATGCTGGGCGTGCGCGCCGTCATCCCGGCGATGCGCGAGGCGGGCCGTGGATCCATCATCGCGGTGTCGAGCCTTGCCGGCCTGCGCGGCCGTGCAAGCAGCAGCGCCTATGCCTCGGCCAAGGCCGCGATCCTGCAATATGTGAAGACCGTGGCGAAGCAGACGGGCGAGCAGGGCTGGCCGATCCGCTGCAACGCTGTGGTGCCGGGCCCGATCAACACGCCGATGATGGGCTCGCCGGGCCTGGCGGGCGGGCCCCACGACCCCTGGGTGGGCGAGGTGCCGCTCGGCCGCTATGGCGCCCCCGAGGAAGTGGCGGCCGCCATCGCCTTCCTCGCCAGCGACGAGGCCTCCTACATTACCGGCGCCGGCCTGCCGGTCGATGGCGGCGTGTCGGCGGCGGTGGCGACATGATGCGTTTCG
>CANJEJ010000246.1 GCA_947473325.1 Alphaproteobacteria bacterium
GATCATCAGCAGGATGCGCCGGATCAGGTAGGTGAACATGCGGCTTGTTTTCTAACTCGAATGCGGGCGGTGGGGCGGTCTACTGGTCGAGCCAGAATGTATCGGGTTTGTACATGCCGAGATGCGCGCCGGGATCCCAGTTGTAGATGCCCTCGGCCGGCACGTTGCGCAGCGTGTTGCGCACCACGACGGGCTGCAGCACGCCCGACACGATGCCGATGGAGAACACCTGGTCGGCATGGATCGCCAGCATCTTGTGCCAGATATCGCTGCGCTTCGGCTCGGTGTCGGCCGCCATCCATTCGTCGAACAAAGTGTCGAGCTGCTTGGCGATGTCCATGTCAATCGCCTCGCCCGACTGGCCCTTGGTCTCGCGGAACTGACCCCACATCGGCCACTGGTACTGGTGCTGCGAGCTGGGCGCGAGCTCGAGCGGGCTGAAGTCCGCGGTCGGTACGCCGTTTTCCAAGCCGGTCCACACCGACATCTGGGTCTCGCCGGAGAAGATGCGGTTGCGGAAGACCTCGCGCTGCGACGGCTTGATGAACAGCTTGACGCCTATCTTGCCCCAGTTGTCCTTGACCAGCTCGAGGACGTCGACCTCTTCCTGGTTCTCGCCGGCGGTCTCGATGATGATCTCGATCGGCCGGCCATCGGGCAGCAGCCGTACGCCGCCCTGGCGCTTCAGGCCCATCTCATCCAACAGCGCGTTGGCGGCCTTGATGTCGAACTTGATCCACTTTGTCTGGTAGTCCTTCTTGAACAGCGGGCTTTGCGGCAGCACCGTGTTGTTCGCCGGGAAGGCGAGGCCGAAGAACAGCGTCTCGTTGATCAGGTCGCGGTCAATGCCGAGCGACAGCGCGCGGCGGAAGCGTGCATCGCGGAACAGCTTGCGCCATTCCGGGTCCTTGATGTTCAGGTTGGGGAAGAGGGCCATGTGCGAGCCCTTGGCTTCCTTCCAGAGCAGCGTCTTGTAGTTGTTGCGCTGCTCGCCCTGCTTCAGGAAGGTGAAGTTGTTGAAGGCGATATTGCGCACCTGGAGGTCGGCCTCGCCGGCGCCCGCCTTGGCGGCGATCAGCTGGGCCGAGGCGACGCTCACCACCACGGTGTCGATGTAGGGCAGCTGCAGCCCGTTCTGGTCGACACGGTGGAAATACGGGTTGCGCACGACGCGGAAGCGCGTCGCCGGCATCTTGGTCACGTTCATCCACGGCTGCAGCGTCGGCAGCGCAGGATTGTCGAATTCATACAGGTTGTCTTCGCGGTTGTGCGCCGCCGCCCAGTTGCGCGATGCGCCCAGCGTCTTCGTGAGTTCCTCTTCGGATGTGTACTTGATGTGGAACTTCTTCAGGTGGTGCGACGGGCGGAACGGGAACAGGGGCGAAGCGCCGGCGAGCCGCGGCAGGAAGAACGGGTTCGGCTTCGACCACGAGAACCGCACCGTGGCCTCGTCGATGATTTCGACCTTCGGCGGATCGTCATCCACCAGCATCTCGATCGGCGGGCCGGACGGGTTCAGGTCCTTGTTGTTGGCGACGTCTTCCCACCAGTAGCGGAAGTCTTCGGCGGTGAAGGGCGCGCCATCGGACCACTTGTGGCCCTTGCGCAGGTGGAAGGTGAAGGAGCGGTCGTCCTTCACCTCGTAGCTTTCGACCAGGTCGGGTTCGAGCTGGAACTTGTCGTTGTAGGTGACGATGCGGGCATAGCCGTAGACGACCATCAGACGGATGTCGCGCGTGCGGCCGATGATGGTGCGGATATCGCCGCCATGCTTGCCGGGCTTCAGGTCCCCGGTCAGGTTGATGACGCGCGGCTTTTCAGGCAGGCGCTTTTCGATCGGGGGCAGCGCACCGCTCTTGATCTGCTCGGCCAGCGAGGGCGGGTCGACATAGGCGGCCGACGCTGCGGGGATGGCGAAACCAAGGACCAGGACCGCGGACAGCGTGGCCGCCCGCCAGGTCTGGAAGGTGTGCTGCAGGCTCATGGGCGCATTTCCTCCCGCTGAAATTCACCGGACGCGCGAACCAGATGTCCGCCGCCCAAATCGACCATATGCGACGGGCGCGAGTCCATGACGGTGAAGGGATCCGGCCAGGCGGCCGGGTTCGAGGCCTTCCCCTCCATCAACGCGTGGAAATCCAGGCGGCGGTCGGGGTCGGGATCGGGCACCGCGGCCAGCAGCGCCTTGCTGTAGGGATGCTGCGGGTTGCGGAAGAACATGTCGCGCGGCGCGGATTCGACGATGCGGCCGGCACACATCACGACAATGTGGTCGGCCATGTAATCCACCACCGCGAGGTTGTGCGAGATGAACAGGTAGGTGAGCTGCAGTTCCTTCTGCAGGTCCTTCATCAGGTTCAGCACCTGGGCCTGGATCGACACGTCGAGCGCGGAGACGGGCTCGTCGCAGATCAGCAGATCGGGCTGCAGGGCAAGCGCGCGGGCGATGCCGATGCGCTGGCGCTGGCCGCCGGAGAAGCTGTGCGGATAGCGGCTCAGGTGGCGCGGCTCGAGGCCGACCAGGGCCATCAGTTCCTGCACGCGCGCGATGCGCTCTTCGTGGTCGCCGATGTTGTGGATGATCAGCGGCTCGCTGAGGATGTCGAGCACGGTCATGCGCGGGTTCAGCGAACTGAACGGGTCCTGGAAGATGTACTGGACGCGGCGGCGGTACATCGCGAGCTGCTCCGGCGTCATGTTGAGGACGTCGAGCGGCTGGCCATGGTTGTTGAAGGTGATGCTGCCGGAATCGGCCGACAGCGCCTTCATGATGATCTTGCTGGTCGTGGTCTTGCCGCAGCCGGACTCGCCGACCAGGCCGACGCATTTGCCACGCAGCACGTCGAAGCTGACGTCGTTTACCGCCATCACGCGACCGCCCGGGCTTCCGCCCAGCAGCGACTTCTTGCGTGTGCCGAAGCTCTTCACCAGGTTCTTCACGCTCAGGATCGGCGCGTCGATCGGCACGTTGGCGGGCCACGGTTCCTTGGTGCGGATCAGGCCGCCGGCTTCCGCCTTGATCTCGCGGATCGGCACCAGGCGTTCGCCGTCCTGCATGTCGAAGCGCGGCACCGCCTTCAGCAGCGCCTTCAGGTAGGGGTGCTGGGCGTTGCGGAAGATCTGGTCCCGCGTGCCGTGCTCCATCACCTTGCCGTGGTACATGACGACGACCTCGTCGGCCATGTTGGCGACAACGCCCAGGTCATGCGTGATCATCAGGATCGCCATGCCGAAGCGGTCCTGCAACTGCTTCATCAGTTCGAGGATCTGCGCCTGGATGGTCACGTCGAGCGCGGTGGTCGGTTCGTCCGCCACCAGGATCGCGGGCTTGCAGATCAGCGCCATGGCGATCATCGCGCGCTGGCGCAGGCCGCCGGACAGCTCGAAGGGATAGGTGTGCAGGGCGCCGGCGGGATTGGGAAAGCCGACCAGGCGGAGAATCTCCTCGGTCGCCTTCAGCCCGTCCTCTTTCGTCGCCCCGTGATTGTGCAGGTGGAAGGCTTCGCCGATCTGGTTGCCGATCGTGTGCAGCGGCGACAGCGACGTCATCGGCTCCTGGAAGATGATGGAAATGCGGCCACCGCGCAGGCGGCGCATCTCCGCGCCATTTCGCGGCAGCTTGGCGATGTCGACGAAGGCGCCCTTGCGCTCGGGATCGAAGAAGATGACCTCGCCCTCGGTGATGCTCCCGGCCTTGGGCAGGATTCCCATGATGGCCTGCGACACCACGGACTTGCCGGAGCCCGATTCGCCCACCAGCGCGACGGTCTTGCCCTGCGGAATCCGGAACGACACGCCGTTGACCGCCTGGATGCGGCCCTCCGGCACGTTGAATTCCACCTTCAGATTGCGGACGAGTAATACGTTCCCCATCGCTTCTTCTTTATGCGGGCGCGCGCGTCATCGGATCGAGCGCAATGCCCAGTGCTTCAAAATTGGTTCGTGTGGCAGGACTGAATGAAACCCCGCGCCAGGCCGCCTGGCGCGCCACCTGCGTGGCAATCGCCTCAAAACCGTCGATCGAGGAGTCCAGGCTTACTTCGGACAGCCGACCCGATGACGACCCGCCCTTGACCCGGAGTGTCATCCAGCCGCGTTCGCGATCCCGCCGGGTGGAATAATAGCGCAGTTCAACCCCTTCCAGTTCCTCCCAGCCGATGCTCTTCCCAAGCGGACCCTGGTCAGAGAGGCCTGCCGGAGACAGTTCTATCGCCGTCATGTGACGGATCGCTGTCTTCGCGGCAAAAACGGCAAATAACACCGTCAGACCGGCAAAAATATAGACCAAGACCGGTAAAACCCCGCTCAAAAATAAGGGTCCACCGGTCAGAATCAGGCCCGCCACCGCTTTCACGTCGTCAAGGATGAGACTGCGCAGCGGATAGCGGTAGCGCATGGTCATCCGGCTTTCGCGAAGACGGCATCGACATCCTGCCAGCGCACCATGCCGGAACCGGCGAGGTGGCGGCACAACGCCGCGAGAAAATCCCAGGCTTCGTCGTCGTGGACCAGATGATGCGTCAAAATCCCCAGGGGACCCTGATCCGCGTCAATTTCGCCCAGCCTGCGCGCACGCAGTCCCCCGACCATTTCGCCCAGAACCGCACCAGTCCCGAGAAACCTGCGGCCTCCCCGCCAGTCGATTATATCGATGGCCACATCCCTCACTGTGATGCCGGTCACCCTGGGTATGGCGCGCGGCCCTTTGGCCGACAATCCGGTCAGGCCCGCCTGTCGCAGGTGGGGCAGCAAAGTCTCGGTCACGCGGTTCCAGGGCGGAACGAACACAGGCCGCGC
>CANJEJ010000247.1 GCA_947473325.1 Alphaproteobacteria bacterium
CTGAGCCTCGAGGCGCTGCATGCGGTGTCAGCGCAGCTGCCGCGCATCGCGGTGGCACGGCCGAAGAAGGTGATCGGCGGCGGCACCGTCGCCGCCATGCAATCCGGCATCTACTGGGGCTATATCGGCCTGATCGAAGGTCTGGTGACGCGCATCGAGAAGGAATATGGCGGCCGCATGACCGTGATCGCGACCGGCGGCCTCGCGCCGCTGTTCGCCGGCGGCACCGACGCGATCCAGAAGATGGATCCGGACCTGACCCTGCTCGGCCTTGTCGAAATCTGGCGCCGCAACCGCAAGCCCGGTTCGAAAGCATGAATGAGGTCGAGGACGAACTGATCTTCCTGCCGCTGGGTGGGGCGGGGGAGATCGGCATGAACCTCAACCTCTATGGTGCCGACGGCAAATGGCTGATGGTCGATTGCGGCGTTACCTTCGCCGACGACCACCTGCCCGGCATCGACCTGCTGACCGCCGACCCAAGCTTCATCGCCGAGCGCAGCAAGGATCTCGTCGCGCTGGCGCTCACCCACGCGCATGAGGACCATATCGGCGCTGTCGCGCACCTGTGGCCGCGCCTGCGCTGCCCGATCTACGCGACGCCCTTCACCGCCGCCATGTTGCGGCGCAAGCTCGCTGAAGTGGGCCTCGAAGGCCGCGTGCCGCTGCATATCATCGACTATGGCAAGGCGCACCAGCTTGGCCCCTTCAACGTCACCTGGATTGGCATCACTCATTCGATTCCCGAGGGCAGCGCGCTCGCCATTCGCACGCGCCAGGGCCTGATCCTGCATTCGGGCGACTGGAAGCTCGACCCTGAGCCGCTGCTTGGCAAGGCGACCGAGGCCGACCTGTTCCGCGCCGTCGGCGACGAAGGCGTGCTGGCGCTAATCTGCGATTCGACGAACGTGTTCAACCCAGGCACCTCCGGCTCGGAAGCGGCGGTGCGCGACAGCCTGATGAAGCTGGTGGCGAACCGCACCGGCCGGGTCATGGTCACCACCTTTGCCTCCCATGTCTCGCGCCTGTCGACGCTGGCCAAGGTCGCCGCCGCGCATGACCGCGAGGTGGTGCTGGTAGGCCGCTCGATGTGGCGCGCGGTGGAAGCGGCGCGCGAGGCCGGTTACCTGAAGGACCTGCCCAAGCTGCTTACCGACGATGAAGCCGCCTGGATCCCGCGCGACAAGCTGCTCATCATCGCGGCCGGCGCGCAGGGCGAGGGGCGGGGAGCGCTCGCCCGCATCACCTTCGGCGATCATCCCAACGTCAAGCTGCATGCCGGCGATCTGGTGATCTTCTCCTCCAAGATCATTCCCGGCAACGAGAAGTCGGTTGGCCGCATCATCAACAAGCTGGTCACCGAGGGCGTCGAGGTGCTGACCGAGCGTCATGCCTTCGTCCATGTCTCCGGCCATCCGGCGCGGGACGAGCTTCGCCAGCTTTACGAATGGATCAGGCCGCGCATCGCCATTCCGGTGCATGGCGAGGCCATGCACCTTGTCGAGCATGTGAAGCTCGCGAAGTCACTCGGCGTACCCGAGACGGTGCTGGTGGAAAACGGCAAGGTCGTGCGACTGGCCCCCGGGCCTGCCGCCATCGTCGACCATGTGCCGGTCGGCCGCCTGGCGCTGGAGGGAAAGACCCTGATCCCGACCGACAGCGAGGTGATCCGCGCCCGGCGCCGCATGCGGGACGGCGGCACGGTAACCATCACCGTCGTGATCGACGAGGACGGCGCTCTGGTGGAAGACCCGCGCGTACTGGCCCTGGGCCTCGGCAACCAGGACGACCTTGAGGCCTTCGCCGAGCTGCGTGACACCGTCGTCCGCGACATCGAGCGCATGTCCGCCAAGTCCCTGCGCGACACCTCGGGCGTCGAACTCACCATTCGCCGCAGCGTCAACCGTGTCGTGCGCGACGGCTGGGGCAAACGGCCGCTGGTCGAGGTTCAGGTGATCGCCCTGCCGGGCCGGCTGGCCACCCGCGCCCTGCGCGCCGCCGGAGGGGGGCGGAGACGATGATCGGCCGCCTGAACCACATCGCCATTGCGGTGCCCGACCTTTCCGCTGCCGCCGCCAAGTATCGCGACACGCTGGGCGCCACGGTTTCGGCACCGCTCGATCTGCCAAGCCATGGCGTGACCACCATTTTCGTCGAATTGCCCAACACCAAGATCGAGTTGCTGCATCCGCTGGGTGACAAGTCGCCCATCCAGGCCTTCCTCGACCGCAATGCTTCTGGCGGCATCCACCATGTCTGTTTCGAGGTCGACGACATCATCGCCGCCCGCGACCAGCTGAAGGCAGACGGTGCCCGGGTGCTGGGCTCGGGCAATCCGGAGACCGGCGCCCATGGCAAGCCGGTGCTGTTCCTGCACCCGAAGGACTTCTTCGGTACCCTGATCGAGATCGAGCAGGCATGAACTGGGTAACCGGCGTCGCTGTCTATTTCGTCGTGTGGTGGATCTCGCTGTTCATGGTGCTGCCCTGGGGCAACCGGCCGGACGAGACGCCGGCGCCCGGGAACGCACCCAGTGCACCGAAAAAGCCGCGAATCTGGTGGAAGTTTGGCGCCACGACCATACTGGCCGCCGTGATCTGGGGTGTCATCTACCTTGGCGTGACCCAGCGATGGATCGACTTCCGAGCCTGACAATTTACATTAGAAATTACACTTAACTTCTTGCTAGAAAACAAAAAAGCAAGGCACCTAAATGCCTTGCTTTGCACAAGTCGGGATGCCTGGTTGACCAGGTCTGTTCAGTTATTTTTGTTTGGCATTCCTCCCCAAACTCGGGCCGGCTCGTTGACTGTCGGCAGCCCGTACGAAGTGGGCGCATGATAGGCGAGGCCTGTGACGGCCGTCACCTTGTATTTCGGCAACTTGCCCCGAGTTTTGAACAAAATGCGATTGACAGCAGCCCTCTCCCTTACCGCCCTCGCGCTAGCCGCGATGTGCCCGGCTGTGGCCCAGAACCGGATCGAGACGGTCGAGACACGCCCGTTGCCCGCGGACATGTCCACCAACCCTGACGTTCGCCGCGTCATTGTCACCCGCGCCCAGTGCCGTGAGTTGCAGCGGCACCAGCCGCGCGATGACGTGACCTTCAAGCCCGGCCTCGATGTGCGCGGCAAGCCTGTGGTGCCCGCCGACCTCAACGGCGGCAGCAACCTGCGGCTCCCCGACGAGATCAGCTTCGACTTGACGGTGCGGCTTGCCGACTTCGTGCGCCAGCCGCCACCGCGCGGCATCTCCGATTCCGTCGCCCGGCTTGGCCGCATCGAGGTGAAGGGCAACGACGTGAGCTTCAACGGGATGCCGATGACCGACCCCGCGGTGGCCGAGATCATCGCGCTCTGCCAGGCGCAAATTCGGGACTGAGGCGATTCCCTTTACCGCGACCGTACTCTAAAGTCCGCCAGCCTTTTGCGGACCGCCCGGTTCGCCTGCTTTTTGCCCAAAAACGAGGACTGGATGCGTCTTTCCCGCTATTTCCTGCCGACCCTCAAGGAAGTGCCCGCCGAGGCACAGATCGTCTCGCACCAGTTGATGCTTCGCGCCGGCATGATCCGCCAGTCGGCGGCCGGCATCTATTCATGGCTGCCGCTCGGCCACCGGGTGCTGCGCAAGATCGAGGACATCGTCCGCCAGGAGCAGGATGCTGCTGGCGCGCAGGAGCTTCTGATGCCGACGATCCAGCCAGCGGAACTCTGGCGCGAAAGCGGTCGTTATGACGACTACGGTAAGGAGATGCTGCGCATCGTGGACCGTCACGACCGCGAAATGCTTTTCGGGCCGACCAACGAAGAACTGATCACCGACATTGTCCGCTCGACCGTCAAAAGCTACCGCGACCTGCCCAAAATCCTCTACCACATCCAGTGGAAGTTCCGGGACGAGGTGCGGCCGCGCTTTGGCATCATGCGCGGGCGCGAGTTCCTGATGAAGGACAGCTATTCCTTCGACCTCGACTATGCCGGGGCCAAGCGCGCCTACAACCGCATGTTCGTCGCCTACCTGCGCACCTTTGCACGCATGGGACTGAAGGCGATCCCGATGGCAGCCGACACCGGCCCGATCGGCGGCGACCTGTCCCATGAGTTCATCATCCTGGCGCAGACCGGCGAGAGCCAGGTTTATTGCCACGCCGACCTGGTCAACCTCGACATACTGAAGGAGGCGGTGAACTACGACGCCGACCTCGAGCCCTTGGTGGCGAAGTGGACCTCGGCCTATGCGGCAACCGACGAGAAGCACGACGCGGCGAATTTCGCCGCCAACGTGCCGGCGGACAAGCAGATATCTGCCCGCGGCATCGAGGTCGGTCACATCTTCTATTTCGGCACCAAATATTCGGCGCCGCTGAACGCCACGGTGGCCGGTCCAAACGGCGAGAAGATCGCGCTCGAGATGGGCTCCTACGGCATCGGCGTATCGCGCCTGCTCGGTGCCATCATCGAAGCGAGCCATGACGATAACGGCATCATCTGGCCCGCCGCGGTAGCGCCCTTCAAGGTCGGCCTCATCAACCTGAAGACCGGCGATGCCGCCTGCGACAAGGCGGCGGACGATCTTTATGCCAGCCTGCAGCTCGCCGGCGTCGAGACGCTCTATGACGACCGCGACGAGCGCGCCGGCGTGAAGTTCTCCGGCATGGACCTGATCGGCCTGCCATATCAGCTGGCAGTTGGCCCGCGCGGCCTCAAGTCCGGCGTTGTCGAGATCAAGAATCGCCAGACCGGCAAGCGTTTCGAACTGTCGCCGGA
>CANJEJ010000248.1 GCA_947473325.1 Alphaproteobacteria bacterium
AAACCCCTCCGAAATTTACGCGCACAACCTTTACGCGTGATTTACGTGAGGCTCTCATAGTTTAAGTATGCCCAGAAATAAACAACTTCCTTATAGCGCCTTCTACTCTTAATCAGCGGGTCCCAGGTTCGAGTCCTGGTGCGCCCACCATTCCCCTCAAGCGCTGGGGTGGTGTGTTTTCCCCAGCGAGACGCGGCCGTTCTGACCGCCATCTTCCCGCTTTCGCCGCCGCTTGCTGCGACCCGCCCGTCCATCCCATCGCCGACGCGAGGCACCCCGCATGAATTCATCGGCTCCTGCCGCCGAGGCCGACTTCCGCGCTGTCCGCAAGCTGGTGCAGCGCCTGCGCACGGAGGCCGAGTCCGCCTTGCACCTGGCCGAACTCCTGCGCGGATTTGAGCGCGTGGCGAACCTGCGCGAGCGGATGGACGAGCGGTCTGCCGGACCGGCCCTGAACCGGATCGGCCAGTCGGTCATCGATGGGCTGATCCAGCACCTGATGCAGGCGGTCGAGCGGAAGAAGCAGCACCGCGCCTGCCTGCACCATGTCTTCCAGCGTCTGGCCGAGCCCCAGACGCGGCAGCTCTGCGTCGGGGACGATCCTGCGCAGGACGCGCTGCTGGTGCGGGCGGAGATGCAAGGGGCGGAACTGGCGGCTGGTGCCGCTGCAGACCTGAGCCTTGCCCGCATCCGCCATCACCACACCGCCCACGACCTGATGCGGACGGCGGACATGCCGGCCAGGCTGCAAGAGGTCTATGGCCTGCTCGATGCCCTGTGTCCCATCGTCGAGGACCTCAGCCGCCTGACGGGAATCGCCACCGAAGACCTGAGCGCCGTGCGCCAGGCCGCGGCGGAGCAGGCGGACCGGTTCTGGCAAGGCTATGCCGGCTGAAAGCTGAGGGCCGGCGGTTCGCAGCGCCCTCTTGCCAGCGGGCGCGACCCGCGTCACCGTCTGGCGCCCCTCACCTGTTGCCGGAGACCTCATGCCCATGCTCGATTTCGCCGGTGATGCCCGGCGCGCCTTCGCCACGCTGAAGGCGGGCGGCATTGGCATCCTGCCGATGGATGTCGGCTATTCGCTGATCGGCGGCACGGGGCCGGCGCTGAAGAAGATATTCGACACCAAGCGGCGCGCGCCGACGAAGCTCAACGCCATGCTCGGCAATGACGACCTGCACCGCGAACTGCATGTCGTCAGTCCGCTTGCGCACGACATCTACCAGGCCATTGTGCATGACTATGACCTGCCGCTCGGCGTCATCGCGCCATGCCGGCCGGATCATCCGTTCCTGCGTGCGCTCGATGCCGACACCTATGCGCGCAGCACCAAGGACGACACGCTGCTGATGCTGGTGAATGCCGGAAAGTTCCACGCCGCGCTGACCGGGATCAGCCATGCCGAGGGGCACCTGCTGTTCGGTTCGTCGGCCAACATTTCGCTGACTGGCACCAAGTTTCGCGGTGACGATATCGAGCCGGAAATCCGGGCCATTGCCGATATCGTCATCGACTACGGTCTGGTGAAGTATCACCCCTGGAAGGCGTCCTCGACACTGCTCGACATCGAGACCTGCACGGTGCACCGCTACGGCGTCGCCTTCGAGAACATCGCGGATATTCTGAAGCGGCACTTCCGCGTCGACCTGCCGCCCCGTCCTGCCAAACCGTAGATTTTCAATGCGCTAGATCTGGGCCTGCGGCTGGGCCGGGGGGCGATGCGACGCCGTGTGTTTGCGGCCGTCGAGGATTTCCCAGCCCTGCTGGCGGGCAATGCGCCGCAAGGCGCGGCCCGGATTGACCGCGACCGGGCGTCCCACCGCACGCAGCAGCGCGAGGTCATGGGCGCTGTCGCCATAGGCGGTGGCGTCAGCGAGAGATTCGCCTGCCTCGTCGGCCATCTGCCGGGCGGCAGCAAGCTTCTCGGCTCCGATCGGATGATAGTGGGGCGCGGCCGCCGTGAAGACGCCGTTCTCCGAGGCGCAGCGCGCGGCGCAGAAGGCGGGAATATCGAGCAGGTCGGCCAGCGGCCCTGCGATGAAGTCGCCCGCACCGGTCAGCAGGCACAGCGTGTCGCCCTGGCGCCGATGCAAGTCGATCCGTTCCCGCATCGGCCCGCGCACACGCGGCAGCAGGCGGGTCAGCACGAAAATTTCCGCCTGCTCGCGCACGGTGCTCACCGGCAGGCCGGACAGGAATGCCTTGTTCTTCTTGAATGCCTGCAGACCGTGGTCTGCCCATGCCCGTGGCACGAAGGTCATGCTGGCGCCGATCTGGCAGCGGCCGACAATGCCGCGGCGCAGCAGGAAGCCAAAGAAGGATGGCTCGCTCGACAGACCGCCGATCAGGGTGCCGTCGAGGTCGATCAGCACCAGCGCCATCAGCCGGCGCCTGCCAGCGCGTCGTCATCCTTGGCAAAGACACGGCGATCGGCCAGGAACTCGGCCACGACCGGCACGCCGCGCAGGAGGCAGAGGAAGACGGTACCCCAGGTCATGGCCATGGCAACAGCGGTGACCGTGGTGCCCGCCGTCTGCCACCAGGCCGGCGCCAGAACGGCGAGGGCAGGCAGGATCAGCAGCAGGGCAAAGGTCCAGGATTTCAGGATGGCGTAGACGGTGCGCAGGAAGCGGCCGCTCACCAGGAAGCGGGCCCAGCGGCGCTGCATCATGCCGAAGGCGGTTTCGCCCTTGGAGATGGCGGCATAGCGGATGGCGTCGACGATGTTGCCGCGCACGATGAAGACGATGGGCACCCAGACCGGCACGGCACCCAGGTCGGCCAGCACCAGCCACAGCACGATCTCGACCACGCGGTCGGCGGCGATGTCGAAGATGGAACCGAACACGGTGGCCTCGTTGCGCCGTCGCGCGACCCAGCCGTCGAGCCCGTCCATCAGGAAAATGACGGCGGCCAGGGGCAGGTGGACGATTTGCCAGGCAGGCGCAGCGCGGTAGGCGATGGCGACCAGCACCGCGAGCAGCATCAGGCGGGTCAGGGTGATCAAGTTGGCCATGGTGCCCCCTTGCAATCGATGGCCTTGCGGCCCCCACTATTCGGGCAAATTGCCCCGGATTTCCGGCGATCCCGTGCGCCGGGCACACGCTGACGAACACGGCACCGGGGTCGGAGAAGGATCACAGCTATGTACGTCCCGCAGCCTTTTGCCGTTCCCGATCCCGATACCTGGGCCGCGGCCTTCATTGCCCGTCACGGCTTTGCGAGCCTGACCGTGGCGGCGGAAGGCCGGCTCGACTCCGTGCCGCTGCCTTGCGTGCGAGAGACAGGACCAACGGGCGCCCGGCTGATCGCCCACGTCGCCCGCGCCAATCCGATCTGGAAGGCCTTTGGCGCGTCCGAGGTGCTGGTGCAGTTTCACGGCGCCAACTGCTATGTGTCGCCGGACTGGTACCAGACCGCGCATATGGTGCCGACTTGGAACTATGAAGCCGTGCATGTCTATGGCGTGCCGCGCCTGCTCGAGGGCGAGGAGGATGTGCTGCGCGTGCTAGCGGCGCTCAGCGCCCGCTATGAGGCAGACCTGCTGCCAAAGACGCCGTGGACGCTCGACAAGATGCCGCCAGACCTGCTCCGCAAGCTGCTGCGCGGCATCGTCGCCTTCGAGATTCCCGTCGCGCGGCTGGAGGTGAAGCGCAAGCTGAGCCAGAACCGCAGCCCGGCCGACCGCGCCGGTGTCGTCGCGGCATTGCGGCAGCGTCCCGACGAGAACAGCCACGTCATCGCCGTGACGATGGCGAAGCTGGAGGAAACGGCAGGCTAGCCCTTGCCGATGCGGGGCTTGCCGTGGACCGAGGGGCCGAAGGATTTTTCCAGCACCCGGGTGCTTTCCTCGGCCAGCGTGATCGCCTCGCTCAGCAGCGCCAGGATGCGGATGTTGTTGTCCATCACCTGGCGCGCCTCGGGCCGCCGGTCATCGACGATCTTGGTCGCGCGCTTGACAATGTCGGCGCGGATGATTGCCAGCACGTCCTCCAGCTTGTAGCCGCTGGGGTTCTGGTCATTGGCGAGAAAATGGGTCATGGCACGCGTTCTGTCAGGAAGGTCCGAAGCGTGACAGTCCAGGGCGCGGCGGTCAACGGATGCTCAGATGCCGAAACCCTTCGGCACCTCGAGCCCCAGCGCATGCCGGCCAAATGGCGCCATGTTGCGGTCGTAGTTGACCGCGATCTGGGTCGCGGCGGCGTTCAGGTCGCGGAAATAGCGCTGCGCCGGGTTCGCATCCTGCAGGCCCATGGCGCCCATCGCCGAGACCAGGCGTTCCAGCGCGGTCTGGCAGAGCCGCACGGCGAAGGCGCGGTCGCGGTTCATCTCCAGCAGTTCGCCCTGGGTGAAGCTGCCGTCGGCCTCGCCCACCGCACGCAGGCGGGCCATCTGCAGGTCCATCAGGGTGGCGGCGGCCTTGACCTCGGCCATCGATTCGGCGACGCGGATCTGCACCGTGGCTTCCGTGGCAACGACCGTCTTGGTCAGCACGCCCTGGCGCACGCGGGTCTGGTCGAGATAGGTGGCGATGCCGGCTTCAGCCATGCCGATCAGCGGGCCGAGCAGGCTGGTGCCGAAGAAGCCCGACAGGTCGCGGCGATAGATGAAGTCGTCGGCGACGGCGGCGCCGGCCGGGTTCGGACCCCAGAAATCCTGCATGGTCAGGGTGCGCCAGGCGGGAACGAAGATGTTCCTCGTTACGACGTCCTTGGTGCCGGTGCCGCGCATTCCGGACAC
>CANJEJ010000249.1 GCA_947473325.1 Alphaproteobacteria bacterium
AGCGCGCCAATGCCCTTGGGGCCGTAGATCTTGTGGCCGGAAATGCTCATCAGGTCGATGTTCATCGCCGCAACGTCGAGCGGGATCTTGCCGGCCCCCTGAGCCGCATCGGTGTGGAACAGAACGCCGCGCTCATGGCAGATCGCCCCGATCTCGGCCAGCGGCTGAATGACGCCGATTTCGTTATTCACCGCCATGACCGAGAGCAGCGCAGTGTTGTCCGTCAGCGCCTGCTTCAGAACGTCGAGGTCAAGGAGACCGTCCGGCTTCACCGGCAACACCGTGCTGGTGATGCCCTCGTGCCCCAGGTCGGCGACGGATTCGAGCACGCATTTGTGTTCGGTCGCGACGGTGACGAGATGGCTACGACGGTCTTTGAGAAAACGTGCCGCGCCCTTGATGGCCAGGTTGTTGGATTCGGTCGCCCCAGAGGTGAAGACAATTTCGCGCGCCTCGGCACCGATCAGCGCCGCCACTTGCTCGCGGGCCTTCTCGACTGCCTCCTCCACCTCACGTCCGTAAACGTGATCAGCGGAGTGCGGGTTGCCGAACATCTCACTGAAATAAGGGCGCATCGCTTCGAACACGCGCGGATCGACCGGTGTGGTGGCCTGGTAGTCGAGATAGACGGGGCGGTTGGTCGCGGTGCTCACGTGACCATCTTACGCCGCATCGCGTCCGCGATTCGAGCGCGTCCTTTCGCGCAAGGCCATCCAGGCCGCGATAGCGCGGCTGATGTCGTCCTGGTCTGTCGACCAGCCAAGGCTGATCCGGATAGTCGATTCAGCCAGCGCGTCAGGCACTTTCATGGCCTCGAGCACATGAGAACGCGTCACCTTTCCGGAGGAGCAGGCCGCACCGGCGCTGACCGCGATCCCCTCGATATCGAGTGCAATGACCTGCGTTTCGCTTTTGACGCCCGGCATGGCAATAGCGCTGGTGTTCGGCAGTCGTTCCGCGCCTGCGCCAATGACAACGCCGCCGGCCGCTGACAGGGTCGCTTCGAGGTGATCACGCCATGCTGCGAGCCGCGTTCTCTCGTCATTGGATTGCAACACATCCTGGATGACAGCACCGAAGCCAGCGATGCCGGGAACATTCTGAGTTCCGGCGCGGCGAAATCGCTCCTGTCCGCCGCCATGGAGCAGAGGGGCAAGGGCATGAGCACCTCTTACCACCAGGGCGCCGACCCCGGCAGGGCCGCCGATCTTGTGAGCGGACAGCGTGACAAAGTCGGCATCGAGCAGCGCCGGCATCACCGGTATTCGACCGAGGGCCTGCACTGCGTCGCAATGGAACAAAGCCCCGGCGGCGCTCACGCGTCTAGCGACTTCCGCCACCGGCTGGACCACGCCGGATTCATTGTTGGCGAACATGATGGATACAAGAGCCCGCTCTTGCCTGGCCGCCAGCATACGCTCCAGTTCATCAAGATCGATCCGTCCCTCCCGATCCACCGGAACCAGATCGACGGGGCGGCCGGATGCGCGGGCCGCACCAAGGACCGAATCATGTTCTATGGCGGAAACAATCAGGCGCTCTGCCTGGGCACCTAACAGCACGAGATTGTTGGCTTCAGTGCCGCCACTGGTGAAGACGACATCAAGAGGCGAACTGGCCAGCACATCGGCGATTTGTTGTCGCACACCGTCCACCAGACGCCGGGCGCGCTGGCCAAAGGCGTGGACTGAAGACGGATTGCCGACATCGTCGAGCACAGCGCGCATCGCCGCGGCGGCTGCCGGGCGGAGTGGTGACGTGGCGTTGTGGTCGAGATAGACCGGGTGGGCGGTCACACCAGCGATCAGGCTGCGGCGGGTTCCGCCGACAGGTTGGCTGGCCGCACGCCCAGTCCCGTGACGCGGCGCGACAGCACGTCGTCGAGTGTCACGCCGTTCAGGAAGTGCTGGATCTGCACGCCAAGCTGCGCCCACAGGTCATGTGTCAGGCACTGTTCCTGGTCGTTGGCGCAGCAGGCGCCGTGTTCCGGGGTGCAGTGCAAGGCCTGCGGCTGGTCATCGACCGCAATCACGATATCGCCAACGCGCGTGTCGGCGGGGCTGCGGCTGAGCTTGTAGCCGCCACCGGGCCCGCGTGCCGAGGTCACAAGCCCGTTGCGACGCAGACGGCCAAAGAGCTGTTCGAGATAGGAGAGCGAGATGCCCTGGCGCTCGGCGATGTCCGCGAGCGGCACGGGCCGCCCCTCGGCATGACTCGCGAGATCGGCCATGGCCATCACTGCATAACGTCCCTTGGTGCCGAGCTTCATGGCCTACGTTCCGTGTGCAGAGGGGTTAACAATCATCGCGACGGCTGTCGCGGTTTTCGGGTTGCAGCGGCCAGTCCGAACCGGATGACTGCGGATTTTGCGGTCGCGCCTCCAGATCGCTGACGCGCGCCTTGAGGATTTCGATCTGTTCCATCAGTCCACGCACTGCATTGGCCGTCGGATCAGCCAGGCCGTCGCCCGAGGCGCCATAGGCGGTGAAGCGCACCGGCTCGGCGTCACGCGTGGCGGCCACCGGCTTGGCTGGAATGCCAACGACGACCGTCGATGGCGCGACGTCCCGCACCACGACGGCGTTGGAACCGACGCGGACGCCATCGCCAAGCTTGATCGGGCCTAGCACCTTGGCGCCGGCGCCGACGATGACGTTGTTGCCGAGCGTCGGGTGGCGCTTGCCCGGCAGTAGCGACGTGCCGCCCAGCGTGACGCCCTGATAGAGGGTCACGTCATTGCCGATCTCGGTCGTCTCGCCGATCACCACGCCCATCCCATGGTCGATGAAGAAGCTACGACCGATGGTGGCGCCGGGGTGAATCTCGATGCCGGTGAAGAAGCGGGCCAGCGTGGAGACGAAACGGGCCAGCATCTTCCAGTCGCGGATCCAGAGTGCATGCGCCAGGCGGAAGGCGACCAGGGCATGGAAACCCGGGTAGAAGAGCACCACCTCCAAGCGGGAACGAGCAGCCGGATCGCGTTCAACGACCACCCCCACTTCTTCACGCAAGGATTTGAAAAACGATCCCACGGCCATGATATAGTCCGTCCCCTCGTGTTCGGGCCCCCGGACAGGACCACACGCTTACCGCGTCATATAGGTAACCCGACTAAATCGGTCAAGAAATCGGCGATGCCCTTGTGGCCGACCGAGCGTTGAACCGGTGTCGGATTGATGAGACCCGGCCATAGGGCCCGGCCGGACAGAAGGTGATTGATGCCTGAAGTAACATTCAACGGCCCGGACGGGCGGCTCGAAGGCCGCTACCACCCGGCCAAGGGCACCGCGCCCATTGCCCTCGTGCTGCACCCCCATCCGCAGCATGGCGGCTCGATGAACAATCGGGTGGTCTATGCCCTGTATCACGCCTTCGTGGAGCACGGTTTTTCGGTTCTGCGCTTCAATTTCCGCGGGGTTGGCCGCAGTCAAGGCGTCTATGACCATGGCCTGGGCGAACTGGCCGATGCGGCCGGTGCTCTGGACTGGCTCCAGACTTTCAACCCGAGCGCGCCGCGCTGCTGGATTGCCGGCTTCTCCTTCGGCGCCTGGATCGGCATGCAGCTGCTGATGCGGCGGCCGGAGATCGACGGCTTCATCTCGGTGGCGCCGCCGGCCAACATGTATGACTTCACCTTCCTGGCGCCCTGCCCGGCCTCGGGCATGATCCTGCATGGTGGCGACGACCAGCATGTGCCGGACGCCGACGTGACCAAGCTGGCCAACAAGCTCTCGTCGCAGAAGAACATTCGCATCGAGCACCGCATCGTGCCCGGCGCCGACCACTTCTTCACGCGACATCTCGATGACATGAAGGCCGAGGTAAATTCTTACCTTTCGGCCGCCTTTGCGACTCGCAAGGCAGTGGCCGGCTGATCCGGGGTCCACAGGACCCCGCCCCGTGTCGGGGTCCTGCAGCCTGTCGTTGAGGGCAGGCTAAGGGGCAGCCCTTTGAGACTGCGCACCGCCAGATAGGCGAAGGCCTCAGCCTCCAGTGCATCGCCGCGCCAGCCTACCGCTTCCACGGGATCGACCTGCACACCCAGCACCTCACGCAGACTGTGCATCATCGTGCCGTTGTGCCTGCCCCCTCCTGCGACAAGCCAGCGTTGCGGTGCCACCGGCATGTGATCGCGTGATTGCGCGATGGCGCCGACCGTCACCGCCAGCAGGGTGGCCGCCCCGTCTTCGAGCGAAAGACCGTCCGCCATCGACGATAGAAAATCTTGTCGATCCAGTGACTTGGGGGGCTTTCTTGCAAAGAACCCTCGCTTCAGCACCGCTGCAACGCGATCCTGAGCGACACGTCCCGCCGCTGCCAAGGCGCCGCCCTCATCCCGCACCATGCCCATGCGGTGCAGAACCCAATCATCGATCGGGGCGTTGCCGGGTCCTGTGTCGAAGGCGAGAATTTCGTCCGGTGCCTCGCCAATCCAGGTCACGTTGGCGACGCCGCCGATATTCAGAATGGCGACCGGGCGCTCGGGCAATTGGGCGGCCAAGGCACGATGATAAAGCGGCACGAAGGGGGCGCCCTGGCCGCCATTGGCGACATCGGCGCGACGAAAATCATGAATGACTGGCACGCCACAGCGGTTGGCCAGGCGCTGGCCGTCGCCGATCTGCCAAGTCCAAACGTCTTCCGGCCGATGACTCAGCGTCTGACCATGAAACCCAATAATATTTAAATCATAATTATTTATAGCGTATTTCGTAAGTAGTAAATTA
>CANJEJ010000250.1 GCA_947473325.1 Alphaproteobacteria bacterium
CTATTCACACCGCGAGCCGAAACTGATCGAGCCGATGCTCGAGGCCTTTACCCAGGAGACCGGCATCAAGACCAAGGTGGTCTTTGCCGACAAGGGGATGGTGGAACGCCTGAAGGCCGAAGGCGCCAACAGCCCGGCCGATCTCGTGCTCACGGTCGATGCCGGCCGTCTCAACGACCTCGTCGAAGCCGACCTCGTGCAGCCGATCAATTCGCCGGTGGTGAAGGCGAACGTGCCGGCGGCCTATGCGCATCCGACCGGTCTCTGGTACGGCATGTCGCTGCGCGGCCGCGCCATCTATGCCTCGCGCGATCGCGTGCCCGAGAATGTCGCCAAGGGCCTGACCTATGCCGACCTCGCCGATCCGAAGTGGAAGGGCAAGATCTGCACCCGTGCCGGCGATCATGAATACAACGTGGCGCTGCTGGCCTCGGTCATCGCCGACAAGGGCGAGGCGGAAGGCCGCAAGTGGCTGCAGGGCCTGAAGGCCAACCTCGGTCGCAAGCCACAGGGCGGTGACCGCGAGCAGGTGCAGGCGATCCAGACCGGCCAGTGCGATCTGGCCGTCGCCAACACCTATTACTATTACCTGATGGTCACCAACCCGCAGCAGAAGGCATGGGCAGATTCGGCACGCATCGTCTTCCCCGACCAGGCCGGCAAGGGCATGATGATGAACGTGTCGGGCATCGCGCTGACCAAGGCGTCGCCCAACAAGGACAACGCCATCAAGCTTGTCGAATACCTGTCGGGCGAAAAGGCCCAGCACATGTATGCCGAGTTGAACGGCGAATATCCGGTCAACCCAAAGGCGGAATCCTCGGACTTCCTGAAGTCGCTCGGTGCCTTCAAGGCGTCCGACACCTCGCTCGACAAGATCGCCAAGGCGCGCAAGGCCGCGCTGCAGATGATGAACGAGGTCGACTACAACAGCTGAGATCGACACGCATCGATTGACGGGAAGGGGGGCTTTGTGCCCCCCTTTGCCGTTCCATGATCGCCAATACATGACCACCGCCGTATATCTGGCCGCCGCTCCGCGCCGCCCTCGCCGTCTGCACCGGCCGGGCCTGTGGACTCTCGCCGCGTTCGCCGGGGCGCTGGCTGCAGCGCTGCCGATCGGAACGGCGGTGTGGCTCGCTTTTTCAGCCAATGAGAATGTCTGGCCGCACTTAATGGCGACGGTGTTGCCGGGTTACATCGTCACGACGCTGATCCTGCTTGCCGGCGTCGCGGTCGGCACCATCGTCATCGGTGTCGGCACGGCCTGGCTGGTCACCATGTGCGCCTTTCCCGGTCGCGCGCTGCTCGGCTGGGCGCTGATGCTGCCGCTCGCCGCGCCGACCTATGTCGTCGCCTATCTCTACACCGGGCTGCTTGACTATGCCGGCCCAGTGCAGCGCACGATCCGCGCGGTCGGGGGTTTCGCGACGATGCGCGACTACTGGTTCCCCGACATCCGTTCGGTCGAAGGCGCCATCGCGATGATGGCGCTGACGCTCTACCCCTATGTCTATCTATTGGCGCGTGCGGCCTTCATCGAGCAGGGGCCGAGCGCGATGGAAGCGAGCCGCACGCTCGGCTGCAATCCGTGGCAAAGCTTCCGCCGTGTCGCCCTGCCAATGGCGCGGCCCGCCATTGCGGTGGGCGCGGCGCTTGCCATGATGGAGACGCTCAACGACTTCGGCACAGTGGACTATTTTGCCGTGCGTACGCTGACCGCCGGCGTCTACAACGTCTGGCTGAAGATGCAGAATGTCGGTGGTGCGGCACAGATCGCGTTGGTGATGCTTGCCTTCGTCATCACGCTGCTGCTGCTCGAACATGCGGCGCGGCGGCGCCAGCGCTATCACCAGGGCGGTGGGCGCTACCTGCGCGGGCCACGTTACGTTTTGCCGCCGGGGCGGGCAGCGCTCGCCATCCTGGTTTGCGCCTTGCCGGTGCTGCTCGGCTTCGTCGTACCGGCAGGCGTGCTGCTGGCGATGGCAGTAGAGAATTTTTCCGCCGCCTTCAACGCACGCTTTCCCGAATTTGCCTGGAACAGCCTGCGCCTCGCCATCGCCGCAGCGGTGATCTGCCTGATCATGGGCACGCTGGTCGCCTATGCCCAGCGCCTGCGGCCGAGCCGGGCGCTGCACCACCTGTCGCGGGTCGCCTCGCTCGGCTATGCCATTCCGGGTGCGGTCATCGCGCTCGGCGTGCTGATACCCTTCGGCGCGCTCGACAATGGCATCGACGGGTTGGCGCGCGGACATCTCGGCATGAGCACCGGCCTGATCCTCAGCGGCACGCTGGTTGCCGTGCTCTTTGCCTATCTCGTGCGCTTCTTCGCGCTCGGCTTCGGGGCGATGGAATCCGGCCTTGCCCGGGTGAAGCCGAGCATGGACATGGCCGCGCGCACGCTCGGCCGCGGCCCGACCGCGACCTTCTTCACGGTGCATCTGCCGATCGTGAAAGGCTCGGCGCTGACCGCGCTGCTGATCGTCTTCGTCGATGTGATGAAGGAACTGCCGGCAACCCTGGTGCTGCGACCCTTCAATTTCGAGACACTGGCGACGCAGGTCTACCAGCATGCGGCGACGGAGCAGCTTGAACTTTCCGCGCTTGGCGCCCTCACCATCGTCGCCGTCGGTCTGATCCCCGTCGTGGTCCTGAACCGCACCATCGTGCGCCAGCGGGAGGGCACAGATGGATCGTGAACTGCCTGTGTCGGCGCCCCCGGCCGTGGTAATCCAATACGGCATGGACATCGTCTTCGACCGCGTCACCCACCGCTATGGCGACACCATCGCCGTCAACGACCTGTCGCTCGCGGCGGCGGCAGGCGAGATCGTCTGCCTGGTCGGTCCGTCGGGCTGCGGCAAGTCGACGACCTTGCGTCTGGTCGCGGGCCTGGAACGGCTGCAGCAGGGCACGATCCGCCTGGGCGGCGAGGTTGTCGCCGATGGCACGCATGACCTGCCGCCGGAAAAGCGAAGGCTCGGTTTCGTTTTCCAGGACTTCGCGCTGTTCCCGCATCTCAGCGTCATGCAGAACGTCGCCTTCGGGCTGAAGGACAGGCCCGCCGCCGAACGTGCCGCAATTGTCCACGCCATGCTCGCCCGCGTCCACATGGACCGCCACGCCGACGCCTATCCGCACAGCCTGTCGGGCGGCGAGCAGCAGCGCGTGGCGCTCGCCCGCGCGCTGGCGCCGCGCCCCGGCCTGATGCTGCTCGACGAACCGTTCTCCGGCCTCGACACGCGGTTGCGCGATGCAGTACGCGACGAGACGCTGGCGCTGCTGCGCCAGAGCGGCGCCCCGGCGCTGCTTGTCACGCATGACGCGGTGGAGGCGATGCGCATGGCAGATCGCATCGTTGTGCTACGCGCCGGCCTGCTGCAGCAGGCCGGGACGCCCGATGACATCTACCACCGCCCGTCCAACGCCTTCGTCGCCGCCTTCTTCGGTCCGGTGAACCGGCTGGCGGTGCGTGTCGCGGGCGGTCGCGTCGATACACCGTTCGGCGCCATGGCCGCGCCGGGTCTGGCGGACGGCAGCACCGCGGAAGTCGTGGTGCGTTTTGAAGGGTTGCAGGCGGGGCAGGGGACAGCGGTGACGGTCGCCGCCAGCCGGCTGCTCGGCGCGGTCAGCGAGGTGCAACTGGCGGTGCCCGGCCTGACGGCGCCATGGATCGCCCATCTGCCTGGGCCGGCGCCACGCGCCGGCGCCTCGCTGTCGGTGTCGCTCGATCCGCGCCAGAGCTTTGTTTTCCCAGCGGAAAATAGCTGAGGCTTGTCACGCAACGGTCATCGGATGTGATGCGGTGCCGGTTTGCGCCGCCCCGGCCTTTCTGCCATGATCCGCCCTCAACCGCTGCCCTGGGAACGCGAATAGGCTAGGGCAATCAATCCCTTGGGGCCGAAACTTGTGTCGGCTCCGGGACCGAGGAGCATGCAATGGGCGCCTTTAGTTTCTGGCATATCCTGGTCGTACTCGTCCTGGTGTTGCTGCTGTTCGGCCGCGGCAAGATTTCCGGCCTGATGGGCGATCTTGCTCAGGGCATCAAGAGCTTCAAGCGCGGCATGGCCGACGAGACCACGGCCAAGACCGACGAGCCGGCGAAGTCGATCGACGCCAAGGCTGAGTCCGCGGCGAACGTCCGCAAGGAAACCGCTCAAGGTTGATCTGGGGTTAGGTCTGGGGCGCTCGCGCGCCGCTGCCACGAACCGGGGTTCAGGAAACGGCGATGTTCGACATCGGCTGGAGCGAAATGCTCGTTGTCGCGCTCGTCGCCGTGGTGGTGATCGGGCCTAAGGACCTGCCGCGCGTGATGCGCACGGTGGGGCAATGGTCGACCCGCGCGCGCGGCATGGCCCGCGAATTCCAGAACAGCATGGACGAGATGGCGCGCCAGGCCGACATCGACGACATGCGCAAGAAGATGGCCGAGATGCAGACCGACGTGACCAACTCGGTCAACAGCGCGCTCGACCCCAACCGCCTGACGCCGGAACTGGTGCGGCCGGACTACCTGCCGACGCCGGAAGACCTGATGAACGAGCTCGCACGTTCCGGCCCGCCGCCGATCGTCACGCCCGGCGTATCGGCCGCCGCGCCCGCGCCAGCCGTTGAACCGGCCGCGTCCCCCAGTGA
>CANJEJ010000251.1 GCA_947473325.1 Alphaproteobacteria bacterium
CCTGCTGCATCGCCGTGGCGCGCGACAGGTTCGGGTTGTCGGCCTGGCGGCGGAACAGGTCGGTGGTGAGGTCGCGGGCCGAGTTGGTCTCGACCGGCCAGTTGGTCAGCAGCACGGCGCGGGTGCCGGCATAAAAGAAGGCGCGGCCGAGGCCCGAGGCGGCTTCGGCGCCAGCATCGGCGGCGGCGCCGGTGTTGCAGGCCGACAGCACGACCCAGTCGGCGTCGAGCCGCAACGCCATGATCTCTTCCATGGTCAGGAGCCCGTCCTCGTCGCCCGGCACCACCCCCGGGGCGCTCATCGCCAGCGCCGGCTGGTCGAGGCCGTCGAGGTCGCCGGGGATCAGGCCGTGCGTGGCGAACATCACCACCTTGCGGCCGGACAGGTCCATCGCCTTGACCGCGCCCTCGTTCGCCGCCGCACCAAGGAAGACATCGCTGCTGGCGTCGGCGCGCAGGGCCGTGGCGATAGCGCGGACCTCGTCGGCAGTCTCCGGCAGACGCGGCAGGGTGCCGATGCCGGCTTCGTCGAGGCTCAGGGTGGCGGGCGCGCTGCGGCGCACAAGCGCGCGGCCCCGCGTTTGCAAGCCACTTCCCGCATGGGCAATCTGCATCTGCCCCTCGCGCGCCTGCTGCGGGTTGAACCAGGGGTCGCCAAAGCCGGCGAAGGCGCGGCGCGTCGGCGCGCCGCGCGGCGTGTTGCGCAGCGTCCGCAGCGAGCTGATGGCGGGCAGCTGGCTCACCGCCATCTCGCGGATCAGGAAGGGCACGCCGTGATAGCCGGCGAAAGGCACGGCGTTGCCGTCGGGCAGCGCAACCGGGGCGGTGACGAGGAGGCCGAAGGGCAATTGTCCCAGCGCCTTGTCGGGCACCACGATCAGGCTGTCAGCCCCTTTCAGGACGTCGGCCACCGGGCCGATCAGCCGCGCATAGAGGTCGTGGGCGGCGGCGACGTCGAAGGCCGGAATGTCGTCGAGCGTCGCGGCGGTGGGGTCGAGCGCCTGGCGCAGATGGGCGACGCGTTCCGTCACCTCCTTCTCGCCCATGTCGATCATCACGATCCGTACCGCGCCATCGCGCCGCAGCGCGGACACGAAGGTCTTCTCCGCGCCGACATAGATCGAGAGCAGCGCCTCGTTGGGCTGCAGCAGCGGCTGGATCTCGACAGGGTCGGCGGGGCGCGGGTCGATCAGGTTTGTATAGTTGGGAAAGCGCTGTTCCAGTTGCTGGCGGAGCGCCGCGCGCTCGTCGCGCAAGCCGTCGATGGTTACGAGCAAGGTCCGCACCGTCTCGGCGTCCTGGTCCTGTGCCGGACCGGCGAGAATCTCGGCGAGCAGGCCGGATTGAGCGGCGATCTGCTTCTGCGCGTCCTGTTCGCGGCGCACGAGGTCGGCCTGCTCGGTATTGGTGATCTGCGCGCGCAGCGCGCTGGCATTCAGCGCGCGCAGCACACCGCGCGACCGCGTGGCATCCGACATGCGGAACACCGCCGCCATGGCCGAGTCGCGATTCGCCGGGGGCGATCCCGCCGGCGCCGGGTTGCCGGGCGGGCCGGACCGGGCACCAGGCGGCTGCCTGCCAGCCTGGGCCTGGCCCGGTCCCGTCGGCGGCGTGACCAGCAACTCCATATACGCCTCGTTGATATGGCGCATGCGGCGGTCGCGGTCCGCGCCGCTCGTGTCGTCCTCGACCTGGCGCGAGGCCTTGTTCAGGATCTGCGTGGCTTCGCGGAACTCATCCAGCGCGACGCGGCGGCGTCCGGTCTTCGCGAGCGCCACGGCGTAGTTGGCCCGCGCCTCCGCCGTCAGGATGTTCTTCTCGCCGAACTGGCGCTGTCGGTCGGCGGCGATCCGTTGCAGCACGGGCAAGGCGGCCTCAGGCTTGCCCAAGGCCAGCAGTGTGTTGGCATAGGCGGGGTCGTCCTCGACATAGCGCCGGCGCAACGTCTCGTCGCGCGGGAACAGGGCGCGCGCTTCCTCGAACGCGGCCAGGGCCGCGGCATTGTCGCCGAGATTCTGCGCGACCCGGCCGCGGATCATCAGCGCCTCGGCCAACTGGAACGAGCCGGCCCCCGCGCCAAGCTGGCGGAAGGTTTCCACCGCGATGGCGCTCAGGGTCGCTGCGTCGCCATAGCGTCCCTGTTCGTAGACGACCTGGGCGAGCAGCAGCACGGCGGCATTGGCGAGCGGCGAGTAGCGGCCATACAGCGTCAGCACCTCGTTCAGGCCGCTGCGCGCCTCGGTTTCCGCGTCGGTGAGGCGGCCTTGCTTGAACAGGAGGCGGGTGAGGCGCACCGAGGCATTGAGGTATTGCCGTTGATAGATATCGTCCTGCACCTGCTGGGTTGCGGCGATGGCCAGCACCGCCGGGTTTTGCCGCGCGTCGTTGAAGCGCGCCAGCACGCGCCGCGCCAGCGGCTCGGCCCCCGCCAGGCGGCCCGTCTGGATCGCGATCCCGGTCCTGACACCATCGACGTTCGCCTGGAAGATCGGCACCATGACCTGCGAGTCGCCCGCGCCACCGGCGCGCATGCGCTCGATCATCGATTCGGCAGCCTGCAGTGAACGTTCCGCATCGCCGAAGGTCCCCAGCCGAAGCTGTACGCTGGCGATGCCGACCTGGGCGGTGAGCTGCTGGGGCGGCGTGCGTGCCGTGCGGAGCCGTTCGCGCTGCAGGTCGAGCGCGACCCGAAGATTGCCGAGATCCTCTTCCGTCGTCGCCTGATACTGGATGAAACGGGTGAGCGCGGGATGGTTGCCCCGGCGGCCGATGGCCACGGCCTCGCGTGCGTCGGCCAGCGTCTGCTCGCGGCGGCCAAGCCCCGCGGCGGCCTGGCTGCGCTCGAACAGGAATTCGGCGAGCCTCTGGTCGTTCAGCTCTCCTTGCGGTGTCGCGTCGGCCTTCTGGCGCATGGCCTCCAGCTTCGCCGCTTCCGGCTTGTGGCGATCCAGCACGGCCGTGACATCGGCGATGCTGCGCGGCGGCGCCGCGTTGCCTTGGCCGCTCCAGGCCACCGCCATGGCAATGGCAACCAGTCCGCCAAGAAGGCGGCGACCGAGACTAGCCTCTGCCCACATGCCGAACCCCGTCATTTAGCCGCCAAATGCTAGTGGCTGCCCAACCCGGTGGTCCAGCATGTGGATCAGCCGGCGGGCCCGAAATGCTTCTGCCGCGATTCCTCGACGTCGAGATACATGATGGTCCCCAGGTTGGCGACCCTGGGCTCTTCCACCACCACGTCATAAAGGTGGCAGCCGCGCTGCGTCATCGCCTGCTGCAACGCGCCGGGTAGTTCCTTGGCGTCGGTGATGCGCCGGGCGGCGAAGCCCATGCCCTCGGCGATGCGGTCGTAGCGGATGTCGGGGAAGAAGGTGTTTACGTTGCGGCCAATGTCGCGCATCTGCCCGAACAGCTCGTTGCCCCAGCAGTTGTTGTTTGAGATGAACACGGTGAGGTCGAGCCCCGACTGCACCGCGCCCGACAGTTCCATCGGATAGAAGCCGAAGGCGCCGTCGCCGGTGAGCAAGATGACGGGGCGCGGCTTCGTGCCGGCTACTTCCGCCATCTCCTTCGCTGCCGCGGCGGCGCCGACCGCCATGGGGGAGCCCATGCCCATGGAGCCGAGCGGGTAGGTGTCGAGATAGGAATAGGGCTCTGTCATGCGCAGCACGCCGAAGGTGCGCGACAGGATGACGGCGCCGTCCTGCACGAAGATGGCGTCCTTCGGCATCTGTTCGCCGATGACATGGCCGATGCGGAACGGGTTCACCGGTTCGGATTCGATCGCCGCCTGCTTGGCAAAGCCGTCGAGGCGCTCTTGCAGGGCCGTGGCGGCCCAGGCGGGATCGAAGGGGGCGTTGCGCCGGCTCGGCAGCGCGGCGGCGATCCGCTCGATCGTCGTCTTCACATCGGCGGTGATGCCGACCTGGGCGTCGCGGTTGCGGCCGATCTCCAGCGGGTCGGGATCGATCTGGATGAAATTCGCATGGGAGTCGAAACGGGGCGACAGGCCATAGGCAAGCCGCCGCGCCATGCGCGCGCCGGCCCAGATGACCAGGTCGGCATCCTTTGCCGCCGTCTGTGCCACCGGCCAGGGAAAGCCGAGCCTGGCGTCTTCCGGCACGAGGCCGCGGCCCATCGCATTCATGAAGACGGGAATCTGCCAGTCTTTCGACAACGCCCGCATGGCGTCGGCGGCGCGCGAGCGGGCCGCTTCGCTGCCCGCGATGATGACGGGGCGTTTCGCCGCCGCCAGCAGGTCGGCGGCGCGGGCGATGTCGGCGTCATGCGGCAGCACGCGCGGTGGCAGCGGGGCGGGGCCGGTGAGATCGACGCCGGGATCGCCGGCATGGTCTAGGAAATCTTCCGGGTAGGAAATCACCACCGGGCCGCAGGGACCGGTGAGCGCCCGGCGGCAGGCCATGTCGATATATTCCGGCACGCGCGAGGCTGCGTGCACCGTGCGCGCCCATTTGCTGACGCCGCGCACCATGGCGAGTTCGTCGTGGTCG
>CANJEJ010000252.1 GCA_947473325.1 Alphaproteobacteria bacterium
ACGATTGATTCGCTCAAGTTCCTGGCAAAGCCGGCTACGGCCAAGGATGCACTCGGGTTCTTTGTCGAACGCTACGGCGGCCCGGCGAAGTCGATGAACAACATTGCTCACGTGCTGGTCCTCGTCGCCAAAGCCGTCAAGGCCTCCCCCGAGGCCCTTGAGAAGCTGGAACGCTTTCGCAAGCAGGTTGCGCCACGCACCTACGGCATGAGCAAGCGTCCGAAGAATGCGCTGCGTCCCTTCGTGGACAAGGCGAACATCGAGACGCTGTTGATGCTCCCGCTTCGCATCTTCGCGCGCTTGCAGCAGAAGCCAGCTCACACGTTGGCCGACGCCCGCTTGATGCAGGTCGGCGTCGCGCTGGAGCTCCTTCTGATGCGCCCCATCCGTCGCCTCAACCTCGTGCGCTTGCAGCTGGACCGCCACGTCATTCAGTCCGGCAAGCGCACTTTCATTGTGATCCCGGGCGAGGAGGTCAAGAACGACGTCGAGCTCGACTACCCCATCCCGCCCGACAGCGAGCGACTTCTCGACTTCTATGTCACCAGCCTGCTGCCGATGTTTGGGGCCAATCCGGGCCGCTTCCTTTTCCCGGGCGAGAAGCCGAATAGCGCCAAGTCGGACGAGCAGTTCGGCCGCTACTTCACCAAGGTGATCCTGCGGGAGACCGGCCTTCGCGTGTACCCGCACCTGATGCGCCACTTTGCGGCGCATCTCTATCTGACGGAGAACCCGGGCGCGTTTGAGACGGTACGGCGGGTCCTGGCGCACAAGAGCCTCAGCACCACGACACGCAGCTACACCAATTTCGAAGACGCAGCCGCCGTCCGCCTCTTCGATACGCTGGTCAACAGCATCCGTGCGTCGATCAGCAAGGAGGTCAAGAATGTCTGATCCCCACAAAGATCCGACACGGCGCTGCATGCCGCTCGCGGAATGGCCGGCCAGCGACCAGTTGGCCTGGCTCGACGCCAGTCAGGTGAAACCCCTCCTCGACGATCCCGGACTTGCGGCTCATTGGCGGCCCCAGACCAAGCGTTGGACGGTGGCGGCCTACGGCCGTTTTCTGACGTTCCTCGACCTCCGGGGCTGGTTGGATCCCCATCTGGGGCCCGCAAACCGCCTGAGCCTGGAGCGTCTGCGCGCCTACGTGGAGGAACTCCGTGGTCAGGTTACCCCTGCCACGCTGGCTGGCCGCATTCGTGGCCTCGCTGAAGCACTGCGCGTCATGACACCGGGTGTTGAATATCCGTATCTCAAGCGTGCGCGCTACGCCCTGAAGGCGCGGGCTCGTCCGAGCCGCAACAAGCGGGCGCGTCTGGTTTCGACACCCGAACTTTTGCAGCTCGGGCTCAAGCTCATGCAGCGGGCGGAGGCGGCTACGGCCGCGCGTGAGGTCTGGCAGGCCGGCGACCACCGCGACGGCCTGACCATTGTGTTGCTGGCCATGCGCCCCATCCGCCTCTCCAATCTGGCAGCCATGCGCATTGGACAGCATCTGTTCAAGGATGGAGATGACTACCACCTCGCCTTCGACGGCGAGGAAACCAAGAATCACCGGCCCTACAAACTGCCGCTGCCGGCCCAGCTGACGCCCTACATCGACCACTATCTGGCCCACTACCGGCCGATTCTGCTCGGCTCTCGGTCGGACGACCATGTGTGGATGTCCGCGCGCCACATGCCGATGGGCGCGGGTGTGCTCTATGGGCAGATTATCAAGCGCACGACAGACGAGTTTGGACGGAGCGTGAACCCGCACCTTTTCCGCGATGCGGCCGTGACCATGCTCGGCGAGGAGGACCCGGAGAAGGTGTGGCTGAGCATGACCGTGCTTCACCAGGCAGACCCTCGCACCGCCGACAAACACTACAACCACGCGCGGGACGGCGCCGCGGTCCGGCAATACCAGGATGTCATTACTGCCCAGCGTCGCGCGGCGGCGCATCCGACGCGCCGCCGCGCGGTGAGCCGCTAGGAAGCGGTACCAGCCGAGATTGGAAAGGAGTTCAGGTCATGCGTGCAGCGATCTACGCCCGCTATTCATCCGACAGTCAGCGCGACGCCTCGATCGAAGATCAGGTCCGCATCTGCAAGGCCTGGATTGAAAAGGAGGGCATGAACCTCTCTGCCGTCTACTCCGATCATGGCCTGAGCGGGGCGACGCGCCTGCGCCCCGGCTACCAGCAACTGCTCGAGGATGCACGCCGGGGCGAGTTCACGATGGTGGTGGCGGAGGCACTGGACCGCCTGTCGCGCGACCAGGAGGACACTGCTGGTCTGTTCAAGAATCTGAGCTTCGCCGGCGTGGCCCTGGTCACGTTGGCCGAGGGCGCCATCTCGGAGCTGCATGTCGGCCTCAAGGGCACCATGAATGCCCTGTTCCTCAAGGACCTCGCCCAGAAGACCCACCGCGGCCTGGAGGGCCGCGTTCGCGCCGGCAAGTCCGGCGGCGGCCTCTGCTTTGGCTATGACGTTGTTCGCGCCCATGCGGCCGACGGCACGCTGATTCGGGGCGACCGCCAGGTGAATGAGGCCGAAGCCGCCACCGTGAGGCAGATCTTCCAGGCCTTTGCCGCGGGCCGCTCGCCCAAAGCCATCGCTCTCGAATTGAATCGCGCTGGCGTTTCCGGTCCGCGTGGCACAGCCTGGGGCCCCTCGACCATCTACGGGAACTGGCGCCGGGGAACCGGGATCCTCAACAACGAACTCTATGTCGGCCGACTGGTGTGGAACCGCCAGCGGTTCGTCAAGGACCCGCAATCCGGCCGCCGTGTGGCCAAGCCCAATCCCGCAGCGCAATGGATCGTTCAGGAGGTGCCCGAGCTACGCATCATCCCGGATGAGCTGTGGGATGCCGTAAAGGCGCGCCAGACCAAGACCCGCATCCTGCTCACCGATGACCGCCGGGGGGTTCGCTCCGAGCGCGCCCGCCGCCCCCGCTACCTGTTCTCAGGGTTGTTGCGCTGCGGTGCCTGCCATGGCGGGCTCTCCATGATCAGTGCCACGCACTATGGCTGCTCGAACCACCGCAATCGGGGGACCTGTGCCAACAACCTGACGATCCGGCGCGACACGCTCGAAGAGAGCGTGCTCAACGGCCTGAAGGATCGATTGATGGAGCCTGAACTGGTGAAGGAGTTCGTCGCGGAATACCACCGCGAACTGAACCGGCTTGCCGCCGGACAGGATCAGCAGCGCCACCAGCGCAGCCAGGAGTTGTCGCGCGTCGAGAAGAGCATTCGCGAGATCATCGAGGCCATCAAGAGCGGGATCCGGAGCGCGTCGATGCGGTCCGAACTCGAAGAGCTGGAGGAAGCCAAGACCAAGCTCGGCGCCGAGATCGAGGATGCGCCCGCCTCTCCCGTTCGCCTCCATCCAGCCCTGGCCGAAACCTATCGCCAGAAGGTCGATAAGCTTCACCAGGCGCTGTCGCAGGACGAGGAGCGGGGTGAGGCAGCGAATATCCTGCGCGGCCTGATCGACGAGATTCGGTTGATCCCGCAGGAGGGGGCGCTGGGCATCTACCTGGTCGGCAACCTCGCCACCATCCTTGCGCTCAGCACAAAGCAAAACCCCGGCCCTTACGGGACCGGGGTTCTACCAACGCTGGTTGCGGGGACAGGATTTGAACCTGTGACCTTCAGGTTATGAGCCTGACGAGCTACCGGACTGCTCCACCCTGCGGCAACTGAAACGACACGGCCGGCATGCGGGAAACGCAGCCGGCCGCGGATTTGGCAGCGTGAATAAGGATGATGAGCGCGCGCCGGTCTCGGCAGGCCTGGCAGCGATCTACTCTCCCGTGCCTTAAGACACAGTACCATCGACGCTGAGAAGTTTCACGGCCGAGTTCGGAATGGGATCGGGTGGGGGCCTCTCGCCAAAACCACCAGGCCAGCCGAAACCGGTGCCCACGGATCTGAACCCGCGGGCGATGCGCTGATAAGAACTGGATACGATTTGTACCACTTGTTTAGATTTGCGAAGGATATCAGTGCGGCACACGCTTTCGCGCTGCGTTGCTTTGAGTCCGTCACGGGGTATGTGTCTCTGCTGTATTGGCGTTGACCGCTGCTACCGGCCGCCCTTGCGGGAGGCTGATCGCTGTACATGCGGTTCCACCCGTGTTTGCCGAAGCAAGCACGGAATAATCAAGCCAATCGAACGATTAGTACCAGTAAGCTCCACGCGTTGCCGCGCTTCCACATCTGGCCTATCAACGTGGTGGTCTTCCACGGTTCTCAGGGAGTGCTAGTTTCAAGGCAAGCTTCCCGCTTAGATGCTTTCAGCGGTTATCTCTTCCGTACTTAGCTACCCGGCAATGCGGCTGGCGCCACAACCGGTCCACCAGAGGTACGTTCATCCCGGTCCTCTCGTACTAGGGACAAGTCCTTTCAACACTCCTACACCCACGGCAGATAGGGACCGAACTGTCTCACGACGTTCTGAACCCAGCTCACGTACCGCTTTAATTGGCGAACAGCCAAACCCTTGGGACCTG
>CANJEJ010000253.1 GCA_947473325.1 Alphaproteobacteria bacterium
GACCTGTCCCTCCTCGCCCTGTTCCTCCAGGCCGACCCCGTCGTCAAGGCGGTGATGGCGCTGCTGGGCCTGGTGTCGGTGGCCTGCTGGGGCATCGTGTTCGACAAGGGCTTCCGCCTGATACGCCTGCGCCAGGAGGCGGAGGCCTTCGGCGCGGCGGTCCGCAGCGAGGCCGTCGCCCAGGGCCGCGCAGTGCAGGGCCTTGGCGCCCGCCTGCTGCCGCTCGCCCTGCGCGAATGGAACGACCGCAGCGACAGCAGCGAAACCCGCGCCGAACGCCGCGAGCGGATCGAGCGCGCGATGCGGGCCGGCCTGTCGGACGAACTGAAACGGCTCGAAGCCGGCATTCCCTTCCTCGCCACCGTCGGCTCGGCCGCGCCCTTCGTCGGCCTGTTCGGCACGGTGTGGGGCATCATGAACAGTTTCTCCGCCATCGCGGCGTCGCAGGACACGAGCCTTGCCGTCGTCGCGCCCGGCATCGCCGAGGCGCTGCTCGCGACCGCATTGGGCCTTGTCGCCGCCATCCCGGCGGTGATCGCCTACAACCGCCTCTCGGTTTCGCTGGGCCGCATCGCACATCGCTCCAACGCGGCGATCGCCGAATTGGGCAACCAGCTTGCGCGCCGCCGCCAGGCCGCGCCCGTCGCGGAAGCGGCGCAATAGCATGGCCGCCAGCCTTCTCCCCGCCGGCGGTACGGACGACGAGTCCTACCGCCCGCTCGCGGAAATCAATGTCACGCCCTTCGTCGACGTGATGCTGGTGCTGCTCATCGTCTTCATGGTCGCGGCGCCGCTGATGATGGTCGGCGTGCCGGTCGAACTGCCACGCAACTCGGCGGCCAAGGTCGGCCAGACGCGTCAGCCGGTCATCGTCTCCATCGACAAGGACGGCAATCTTTTCATCCGCGAAGAACAGGTGGCGGAAGGCGATTTCGTCGCCCGGCTTGCGGCCCTGCACGCGCAGGACGGCGACGCCGTCGTCTATGTGCGCGGAGACAGGAGCGTACCCTATGGCCGCGTCGCCACGCTGATGGGACAGGTGGGCGAGGCAGGCTTTGCCAGGATTTCCCTGATTGCCGAGGCGCTGCCGCGCGCCCGCAGCCGCTAGGGACAGCGCCATGCTCGCTGCGATCCGTCGTCACTGGGCCTATACCCTGTCTGTCCTGGTGCATGCCGCCGTCGTGACGGTGCTGATCGCCGATTTCGCGCCCGCGCCGGCGGCGCCGACACCGATCATCGAGCTGCGGATGGAAGCGCAAGCGATGGAAGAGGTCGTGCCGGTCTCCGATCCCCTCGATGTCGTCACCACCAGCCCGCCGCCGCCGCCGCCCCCGCCGCCGCCACCCGATGTGGTCGAGCTGGTGGAACCGCCGCCGGTGATCGAAAGCCGCGTCGAATCCGCGCCCGTCATCGCGCCGCCGCCACGCAAGCCGGTGCCGAAGCCCAGGCTGGTCGCGCCGCTGCCAATCGGGCCATCGCCGCTGCCGCCCGTCGCCGACGCGCCGCCCGTGCCAACGGCCGAGGTGAAGCCCGTCGAGATGGCCGCGGTGGTCGCGCCACCCGTTCCCGCCGCGCCGGTCCCGGCGCAGCCACAGCGCGCCGCCCTGTCCGGGCTGGGCGGCCCGCCGCCGGAATACCAGATGCTGCTGGCCCAGCGGCTCAACCGCTTCAAGATCTATCCGGTCATGGCCCAGAAGCGCGGCCAGCGGGGGCACGCCCACCTGCGGTTCCGCGTCGGCCGCGATGGCAGGGTCGTCAGCTGGAGCCTCGACAAGTCCTCCGGGCACCAGATTCTCGATGCCGAGGCGCAGGCGCTGGTGCAGCGCGCCTCGCCGATGCCGCCGCCGCCGGCCGATCTCGCCGATGCGGCGCTCGAATTCGTGGTGCCCATCCAGTTCGATCTGCCGGGCCGCTAGTCCTGCGGGCTGCCGCGTCGCCCTCTTCCCCTGTATCGTTGCCGGAGATGTTCATGTTGAAACGCGCCGCAATCACCGTTCTCGCGGGCTGCCTGCTGTCGGTTGCGCCGGCCTCTGCCCAGCCGGCGCCGGATGTGAAGGCGGTGGTGAAGACCTATGCCGACATCGCCCAGGCCAGCTATGCCGATTCGCTCGCGCGGGCGAAGCTGCTGCAAGCGGCGGTCAACACGCTGATCCGGACCCCGTCGGACCAGGCCTTGAAGGCCGCGCGCACCGCGTGGATCGCCGCGCGCGAACCCTATCAGCAGACGGAAGTCTTCCGCTTCGGCAACCCGGCGGTCGATGCCTGGGAAGGCCGCGTCAATTCCTGGCCGCTCGACGAAGGCCTGATCGACTATGTCGACGAGATCTATGCCTTCTCGGACGAGAACCCGCTCGGCAGCGCCAATGTCATCGCGGCGCGCGAGGTGATGCTCGCGGGCCGCGCCATCAACACCGCGAAAATCACCCGGGAATTGCTGGCCGACACGCTGCAGGAAGCGGGCGGTGTCGAAACCAACGTCGCCACCGGCTACCACGCGATCGAATTCCTGCTCTGGGGCCAGGATCTCAACGGCACGCGCCCGGGTGCCGGCAACCGGCCGTGGACGGATTTCAGCACGACTGCCTGCACGCACAAGAATTGCGACCGCCGCGCCGAGTATCTCAAGGTCGCCACCGACCTACTGGTCGATGACCTGGCCGCGATGGTGCGCAAGTGGGGCACCAAGGGCGAGGCGCGTGCCTTCCTCACCGGAAGCGATCCGAAGGCGGCGCTGAACGCGATGCTCACCGGCATCGGCAGCCTCGCCTATGGCGAGCTCGCCGGCGAGCGCATGAAGCTTGGCCTCATGCTGAACGATCCCGAGGAAGAGCAGGACTGCTTTTCCGACAACACGCACAACGCGCACTATTACGATGTCATCGGCATGCGGACCGTCTATCGCGGCGAATACCGCCGGATCAACGGCACGGTCGTGAAAGGGCCATCGCTGTCGGCGCTGGTGAAGGCGCGCGACGCCGCGCTCGACGCCGAGATGAACCGCAGGCTCGACGCGAGCCTCGCCGCCGTGAAGCGCGTCAAGGACCGCGCCGAGGCGGGCGAGGCCTATGACCAGATGCTCGCCGCCGGCAACAAGGAAGGCAATGCCCTGGTGCAGGGCGCGATCGACGCGCTCGCCGACCAGACCCGGGTGCTGGAACGCGTGGTGGCGGCGCTCGATGTCGGCAGCGTGCAGATCATGGGTTCCGACAGCCTCGACAATCCCGCTGCCGTTGCCAGGTAGACCGATGCGCAGCGAGACCTTCGTCGCCGTGCTCGCAGCCTTCGGGCTTGCCACGGCGAGCGCTGCTCTTGCGGCGCTGGCCGCGTCTCCGGTCGCCGCCTATGAAGCGGGCGAGGAACGCCCCGGCGGCGACGGCACGTCGTTCAAACCGCGCAACACCAGCGCCTTCTCGCAGCCGACCGCGACCATGAGCTTCGAGCGCCAGCTCGACTTCAAGGTCGGCGACGGCGTGTTCCGCAAGCTGTGGGTCGCGGCGCCCGCCTCGACCGAATCCTCCGACGGGCTCGGCCCGATCTACAACGCGCGGTCGTGCCAGGGCTGCCATGTGAAGGACGGCCGCGGCCGGCCGCCGCCGGAGGGCGAAGAGGCCGTCTCGCTGTTCCTGCGCCTGTCCATCCCGCCGCAGACCGACGAGGAACGGGCGCTGCTTGCGTCGCATCGCATCGCGGTCGTGCCTGACCCGACCTATGGCAGGCAGCTGCAGAATTTCGGCATCCGCGGCCAGCTCTCCGAAGGGCGCATGAAAATCGACTACACCGAGCTTCCGGTGACGCTCGCCGATGGCAGCACGGTGTCGCTGCGCCGGCCGTCCTATGGCGTGGTCGATCTCGAGCAGGGCCCGCTGCATCCGGAGGTGATGCTCAGCCCGCGTGTCGCGCCGCCGATGATCGGCATGGGTTTTCTTGAGGCCGTCAGCGAAGCCGACATTCTCGCCTTCGCCGATCCCGACGACCGCAACGGCGACGGCATTTCGGGCCGGCCCAACATTGGCTGGAACCTGGAAACCAAGCAGCCGCAGATGGGGCGCTTCGGCTGGAAGGCGATCGAGCCCAGCGTGCGCCAGCAGGTCGCCGGTGCCTTTGCCGGCGACATGGGCCTGTCGAGCCGGCTTGCGCCGCAGCCCTGGGGCGATTGCACGCCGCGCCAGGCGGCCTGCCGCCAGGCGGCCGACGGCAGCGATGCGGAAGAAAATGTCGAGGTGCCGGCGCGCATGCTCGACCTCGTCACCTTCTATGCGCGCAATCTCGCCGTGCCCGCGCGTGTCAATGCACGGGACCCCGTTGTCCTGCGCGGCAAGCAGGTCTTCGCTGATGCGGGCTGTGCCGCCTGCCACCGGCCGAGCTTCACCATCGGCGCTGCGCCCGATCATCCCGAGCAGGCGCAGCAGACCGTGTTCCCCTACACGGACCTTCTGCTGCACGACATGGGCGAGGGCCTCGCCGACCACCGGCCCGAAGGCGCCGC
>CANJEJ010000254.1 GCA_947473325.1 Alphaproteobacteria bacterium
CGATGACATCACCATCCTCGACTTCGATTCCTGCGGCGAGGACTTCATGGCGCAGGAACTCGTCAGCCTGGTCTGGGCCGGCCGCAAGAACGGCTTTCCCGAGGCCGCGATCCAGGCCTTCCTCGACGGCTATGATTCGGTACGGCAGCGCACGCCCGAGGAGCTGCGCCTCACACCGCTGTTCTACGCAATGAAGGAGATGCGTTATTTCACCGGTTTCGCCGATGCGGTGAACGCCATCGGCCACAACACCTTCCGGTACCCGGGCCTCGACTGGTTCCGTGCCTCGGTGGAGAAAAACTGCAAGGCGGCCGGCGTGATCTAGAGATGCGCACCCGCAGCCTCCTCCCTCTCTATGCCCTGGTCGTCCTGCCGTTCTTCCTGAACGACGTCGGCTTCATCCTGGCCAAGACGGCACCGCAGTGGCTGGCGGCAGACTATGGATCAAAGCTGGCGGCGCTGGCGCTGGTTCTCGCCATTCCAGCGCTTCGCCGGCTGGCACGGGATTGGGGCGACACCGGGACGCCGCTCTGGCTGCTAGCCCTCGCCGCTGTCGCCTCGGCGGGATTGATCGTGGCGGAATTTCGCGGCTTCGAGGACCGGCTTAACGCGCTTTGGCCGGACTCAATCCTGTATCGCTTTCCGCGTATCGAGAGCGATGGCCTGCGCATCTTCGACCTGACGGCGGGTCTGGCTCTGACGGCAGTGGTCGAGGAACTCGTGTTCCGCCGGCTTTTCGCCGACATCTTGGAGCCGCACTTCCGCAGCGAGTGGGCGATGGTGGCGGCGTCCGCCGTGCTGTTCGGCGCCATCCACTGGTCGGCGGGAATCGGCTCGGTGATCTGCGCCGTGCTCGCCGGTGTCGTGCTAATGGTGTTGATGCGGCGGTCGGGCAGCCTGTGGCCGCCCGTCGTCGCCCACTACCTGACGAACCTGATCCTGTTCACCTGACCTACTCGATCGCGTTCGCGGCGCGTTGCGAGTCGATCATCGAGGTGCGCATCAGATAGGCCTTGGCCTTCGCCGGATCCTCGGTGATGGTCTTCATCTGGGCCATGATTTCCTTGCGCTTTTCCGGGTCCTTTTCGCGCATGCGGTGATGGTTCGCGTCCGACACCTTGTGCACGAAGTCTGTCGCGACCGCCTTGCGCTGGCGCGTATAGCGGTCGAACAGCGCGAAATCACCGCGGCCGTGCCAGACCGTGTCGATCTTCTCGGCCAGGTTGACCGCATCCTGCACGCCGGAATTCATGCCGAGCCCGCCATTCGGGCTGTTGAGGTGCGCCGCATCGCCCGCCAGCAGCACGCGGCCGACATTGAAGGTTTCGGTCACGCGCTGGTGCGTGTGGTACATGCCGCGCGCCAGGATCGGATAGCGCTGCTTGCGCGGCACGATCGCCTGGAAATGCGCCTCGATATTCTCGTCGGACATCGCCTCTTCCGGCGTCTGGCCGGGCTTCGGCGTGATGCCCGAGCGCCAGCGGTCCGGTACGCGCAACAGGCTGAAATTGCCCTCCGGCGTCCAGAAATAGGCGACGCCCGACAGGTCGGCGAAATGCTCGTGGAACGGATAGTCGGTGATGGCGACCATCGTCGACACGTCATAGGTCTTGCCGGTGAAGCCAAGGCCGAGCGCCTTGCGCACCATCGAGCGCGCGCCATCGGCGCCGATCAGGAAGCGGCCACGCAGCGTCTTCGCCTCGCCCTGGTGATTGACCGTCAGCTCGACATGGTCATCGTGCTGCTTGAGTTCCGTGGCTTCGGCGCCGCCCCAGTAGACAGCGTTGTCGCGCTTCTTCACCTCGCCGGTCAGGTAGCGCACGAAGTGCACCTGCTCGCACTGCACGCGATAGGGGTTGCTGGTTTCGCCCTTCAGCACACTGAGTTCGAAGGTTACCCGGTCCGGCTGGTCGCGGTAGCGGTACTGCCAGGATGGCGTGACGCTGCCCATTTTCAGGATGACCCCGGAGGTGACGCCGTGCTCCTCCAGCAGGTCCATCGTCGCCGGATGCCAGGTCGAGGCACGCAGGTCCTCGGGGATGGTCTCCGACTTCTCGAGGACGTGGACGGGAATGCCCTTGTGGGACAGCCAGAAGGCAGCGACGAGCCCGACCGGGCCGCCACCGACGATGATCACGCGGTCGATGTCTTTGGTCATGGCGCCTAGGGAAGCCCTTCCGGGCGCCGCTTGGCAAGAGACTTCAGGTCGCGGCAACCAGTTCGAGCAACTCGCCGCCCGGAGCGCGAACAACCCCCGTCTCGCGGCCACCGTAGGGGGCGCCGTCGGGGCGGGTGACCGGACCGATCAAGCCGTTGCGATGCGGAGCGAGCGAAGGCACGGCAAAGGTCGTCATCGCGAAGCCGGCAGGCAGTTGCCCTAGCGTCGCCGGGCGCGGCGGCGCACCCCTGGTGTACTGGTCGACCTGGATGACGCTTTTGCCAGCGAGTTGGAGCGTCGCCATCTTCAGCTGGGCAAAGTCGGGCATCGCCATGCCCCAGGTTGGGCCCTGGAAATTGATGCCGCGGGCATGGTCCGACACCTGGGTCAGGCCGAAGCGCGCCTTGTAGTCGGCCAGGTTCGCGGCAAAATCCGGCACCGCCAGCACGACAATGAAGATGCGGTCCACAAAGCATTTGGCACTGGGAATGTCGTGCTTGCCATGTCCCGGGGGGACATTGGTGAGATAAAGCACCTCGCCATCCGGACCGATCACCTGCATGGCCACGATGTCGGGATAGCTGCCGAGCGGCTTCGGCTCGCCGATCACCGTGAAGGGGGAACCGGACGCCTTCAGCCGCTTCGCCAGTTCCGGCGTGTTCTCCACCACGATCTCGATCGCCGACCAGCCTGTGGAGGCAAGCGGACGGTAGCCGGCGGGTGCCTCGCCCTCGACAAAGCGCAGCCAGCCTGGCTCGCCGCTTTCGGGCCGCATCCAGACGTATTCACGTCCGGCCATCTTCGGAGCGGCCCAGGCGGTGGCGAGTTCATCGCCGATGACGCCCCCCGAATCGCGGATATAGCCGAGGTGTTTCTGGTAGGTGCGGGCCGCCGCATCGGCGTCCTTCACCAGGACGGTGGCGCCAAGAACCGGGCCGAGATGGCCGCCAGGTGTGGTCATGAAAGGAACCTGTCACAGAGAGCGGAACCCGACTCATAGCCCAGCACGCCCGCGCCGTGAACAGGCGCCAAGCCCATTGGCCTTGTGACCGAACAGATTGCTAGCATCGGGAAACAGGAGGACCTATGGGCCAGGCCGGACAGACCGTGCGCGTTGCCGCCGTACAATTCGCGGTCAGCGAAGACAGCAGCGCCAATCTCGCCACCGCACTCCGCATGATCGACAAGGCCGCCGCCGACGGCGCCGAGCTCATCGTCCTGCCCGAGTTCGCCAATCACTGCGCCTGGTTCCGCGACACCGACCATGCCTTCGAACAGGCGGTGGCGTTGGAAGGGAATTTCGTCGGGGCTATCGCCGCGCGGGCGCAGCAGCATGGCGCCTGGATCGTCGTCAACTGCACCGTGCGCCGGCGCAACAACGCGGTTACGGGCACCAACATCCTGATCGGGCCAGATGGCACCGTGGCCGCGACGTCGGACAAGCAGGTGCTGATGGGCAACGAGAACACCTATCTCGAGCGCGCCACCGCCAACAGCCCGATCACAGCCACACCACTCGGCCGCATCGGCCTGTTCTCCTGCATGGACGGCGTCATGAGCGAGACGCCGCGGGGGCTCGCCCTGCGCGGCGCGCAGATCCTGTGCAACACGCTCAACTCCTTCGCCAATGACGAAGCGTCGCTGCACATTCCGGTGCGCGCGGCCGAGAACAAGGTCTTCGTCGTCGCCGCCAACAAGGTGGGGCCGCTGGTGCCGCCGGCCATGGTGAATGTCGTCGCCGGCAAGCTGCACATCGCGCCGGAACGCCTGAGTGGCGCCGGGGAAAGCCAGATCGTGGCGCCCGACGGCACCGTCCTCGCCATCGCCCCGCGCGAGGGCGAGGCAGTGGTGATCGCCGATATCGATGTGACACAGGCCGACAGCAAGACGCGCCCCGATGGCACGGACATCTTTGCCGCGCGCCGTCCGGGCCTCTATGCGCCGATGGCGGAAGAGCCGCGCCCGCGCCGCAAACCGCCCGGCGCCGAAGACCTTGCCGTCGCCGTGATACAGCCGGAGCAGGATTGCGATGTTGCCGGGGCTGCCGCAGCCGTCGCCCAGGCCGCGCGCAAAGGCGCAGCATTGATCGTGCTGCCCGAACTCTTCCACCTGCCGGGCGGGCGCGTGACCGACGCAGTCGCCGCGGTCGCGTCCTCGGATTTCGCGGTCAACTCCCTGCGCTCCGCCCTCCATGACACTGCCAGCACCGTCGCCACGTCGGTCGTGACGCGCGGCGCCGACGGACAGTTGCGCCATATGGTCGTGTTGATCTTTGGCACCGGCGTGCAGCGGCATCAACCGCAGTATCACAA
>CANJEJ010000255.1 GCA_947473325.1 Alphaproteobacteria bacterium
CGACATGACGATCCTGCTCGACGTCGCCGAAATGATGAAGGAAGCCAAGCTGGCGCCGATCCTGTCGGACATGACGCCGGAGCGGGCCAGGACGGTGACCGAGGAAATCCGGACCCGCAAACAGTTGCCGAAAACCCTGGCACAGCCGCCGGCTGCGCCGCGGCCTGCGAACGGCTAGTCTCCGGTGGCAGGCGCGGCTCTTGTAGCGCCCGAGCTTGCCGCCGCTACCTATTGACGCGATACTGGAATCCCATGCGCAGAACGCCGCATGATACCCGGATCAAACAGCGCCGCGCTGCACTGCTTAACGGCGTGCGCCTTCCGGTCATCGCGCTGGCCGCCGCCCTGTCCTTCGCGGCTCCCACTGGAGTCCTCGCACAGGACGCCGTCGCCGTGCGGGCCGTGCCCCAGGCCTTCTTTGGCCGCGTTACCTTTGGCTGGCCGGCGCCGGTTCAGCACCAGGCTCAGGTGAGTGGGACCACCGCTACCATCACCTTCGATCGCCCGCTGCAGGCAGACGTCTCCGCTATTGCAGCCGCCCTGCGCGACTATGTGTCGAGCGCGACCATGGCCGATGGCGGCCGGTCTGTCGTGCTGACCATGACCGGCCCGCATTCCGTCCGGACCACGACAAACGGCAACAGCATCCTCGTCGATCTGCGCCGCGCGGGCGAGGCGACGGTGGCGGCTCCGCTGGCCGCCGAACCGGCGCTGCGACCGGCTGCGCTGCCAGCGGCTGAAACGGCAGCCGCGCCGCGGCCTGCCGCTGCAGGGGAAGTCGTGGTGCCCGTGCGTGCGGCGCCGCATGACAACTACACCCGCGTGGTATTCGACTGGCCGGCCAACGTCACCTACACGCTCGACAAGGACGGCGACCAACTCAGGCTGAAGTTCTCGCGTCCGGGGCGCGTCGAACTGGCTCCCTTGACACGCGGCGGACTGCCTCTTGTCACCGGTGCGACCAGCGTGGCAGCGGCGGATGGCACGACCGTGGATGTTCGCGTCGATCCGGCTACCCGTGTCCGTCATTTCCGCAACGGCGGCTCGGTGGTCGTCGATATTATGCGCGGGGCGGATACGGCTGCGGCACCGGCCCGTCCGGGATCGGCTCCAGCAGTGCCCGCCGTCCCGCCGCGCGAGGTTGCAACCGCACCGGCTCCGCCGCTTCCGGCCGCGACTCCCGCAACACCAAACCGGCCAGCGGCGACCGCGGCCGCAGCGGCGCGCAACGCTGCGCCGGCGGCGGCCCGTCCTGACGCCGGCAATCTGATGGTCTCGGTGGCGACTGGACCAAATGGCCCCGCTGCCCTGTTTGAATGGGGCTCCGCCGTACCTGCTGCCGTGTTCGAGCGTGCAGGTTATGTCTGGGTTGTGTTCGACCGTACTGGCCCCACCGAAATCGCGCCGGTGCCGCCAGAGTTGCGCGACAGCGTGATGCTGATCGAGAACATGCGCACGGCAGCCGGTGGCACGGCCTTCCGGCTCAAGGTCAAGCAGGGGCTGGTACCGGCGGTAACGCGCGCGGACGCGGCCTGGCGCGTGGAATTCAAGGCGGCGCCCCAGGCGCCCGCCGAGCCTATCGAGGTGCGCCGCGAAAGCGCTGCCGCCAGCGGCCCGCGCGTCCTGCTGCCCGTGCCTGAGGTGGGCGAACGCGTGTCCATTGCCGACCCTGAAGTGGGCGACGACCTGATTGTCGTACCGGTGATGAAGAGCGGGCGTGGCGTCCCGGCGGAACGAACCTTTGCCGAATTTCGTGTCCTGGCCTCTCACCAGGGGGTTGTTGTGAGCCCCTGGGTCGATGACGTGAAGGTCCAGAGCCTCCCCGAGGGCGTGGCGATCACCGCCGCGCATGGCCTGATCCTGTCGTCGGCCGCGCCCGGTGCGACGGACGAACCCCTGGGTGACTTTGTCATCGACACGCCGACGGCCGCGCCGCGCGCGGCGCCGGCGCCCATCGGCATGCTGCGCTTTGGCGAATGGGCGCGGGGCGGGCCGGAACAGTACATGGCCAACCGCCAGAAGCTGATGCTCGAGGTGGCCAATGCGCCGGACAACGACCGCACGGCGGCGCGCCTCCGACTCGCCCAGTTTTATGTCGCCCATAGCATGGCGGCCGAGGCGCTGGGCGTCGTTCACCTGATCGAACGGACCGATGCCTCTGCCGAAGCCGCGCCCGGCTTCCGCGCCTTGCGCGGCGCCGCGCAATACCTGATGGGCCGCATCCCGGCCGCCGAGAAGGATTTGATGACGGCGGTCTTTGCAGTCGATCCGACGGTGTCGCTGTTCCGCGGCGGCATCATGGCCGAGAAGAAGCAATGGACCGAAGCGCGCCAGGAATTTGCGATCGGCATCCTGGGCCTTGGCGCCTTGCCGCCGCAGCTACAGGCGCATTTCCAGCTGCTGTCGATCCGTTCGTCGCTGGAAAGCGCCGACCTCAATGAAACCACCACGCTGTTGGGCAATTTCGACACGACCAATGCGCTGCCGCGCCAGGTGAGCGAGGGCAAGATGCTGTTTGCCCGCCTGCGCATCGCCAAGGGCGAGCAGGGGCCGGGCATGAACCTCCTGGAGGAGGTCGTGAAGGAAGACATGCGGCCGGTCGCGCCCTGGGCGCGGCTGACGCTGGTCGATGAACGGCTGAAAGCACGCGAGATCGGCCTGCCCGAGGCGATCAATGAGCTCGACTCCATGCGCCATGTCTGGCGCGGCGGCGATTTCGAGTTCGCCTTGCTGAAGCGCCTGAGCGACCTGCAGTTCGAGCGCAAGGACTACCGCGCCGCGCTCACCACCCTGCGCCAGATCGTGTCCATCTTCGAGAAGCGCCCCGAAAGCAAGGAAATTGCTGCCCAGATGGAGACGGTCTTCCGCGACCTCTTCTCCAACGGCGGCGCCGACAAGCTGCCGCCCGTCGCCGCGCTCGGCCTCTATTTCGACTTCCGTCAGCTCACGCCGCTCGGCAAGGATGGCGACGTGATGATCCGAAATCTGTCCGACCGGCTTGTGGGCGTCGACCTGCTGCCGCAGGCGGCGCAGCTGCTCCAGCACCAGGTTAGCTTCCGCCTGCGCGGCGAGGAGCGTGCGGCGGTGGCCGGCAAGCTGGCCGCTATCTACCTGCTCGACAAGCAGCCGCTCAAGGCGCTGGAAACCCTTGGCAGCACGCGCTTCCGCCAGGTCCCGGTCGAGGTGGCGCGTGAGCGCAAGTTCCTCGAAGTCCAGGCTTTCATGGAACTGCAGCGCTACAACGACGCGACTGTGATGCTTCGCGGCGACGACAGCAAGGAAGCGGAAACCCTGCGCGCCGAAATGGCATGGCGCCAGACGAACTGGGCCGAGGCGGCGCAATCCTATCAGAAGATCCTCAACAAGCGTTGGGAGAACCAGGCGCCGTTGACGGTGACCGAGCGCAACCAGCTGATGCAGAACGCCATCGCGCTGGTGCTGTCGAACAACCTTGCCGGCGCCGAGGCGCTGCGCAAGCAGTTCCAGCCCCTGATGGCGCAGACGAGCGAAGGCGATGCCTTCGACCTGATCACCACCAGCATCGACAAGGGTTCGATCAACTTCCGCCAGGTAGCTGGCCGGATCGCCCAGATCGACGTGCTGGAGAGCTTCCTCGAACGCTATCGCAGGCCTGCCAACGGCGCGACACGCAGCTGAGAGAGCTGCCGGCACAAAAAAGGCGGCTTAAGCCGCCTTTTCTTTTGCCGGAAGCGTGTCTATCCACCCGCCGCCGGACCACCGAAGCTGAGCACCAGGCTGCTGGAGACCAGGTTCCAGCCGTCGACCAGTACGAAGAAGATCAGCTTGAAGGGCAGCGAGATCAGGATCGGCGGCAGCATCATCATGCCCATCGACATGAGGACCGACGCGACCACCATGTCGATGATGATGAAGGGGATGAACAGCAGGAAGCCGATCTCGAAGGCGCGCCGCAGCTCGCTGATCAGGAAGGCCGGGATCAGCACCTTGTAGGGCGTGGCATCGGGCGTGGCCGGCACCGGCTCCTTCGACATGTCGACAAAGAGGCCAAGGTCCTTCTCGCGCACCTGGGTCAGCATGAAGGCATGTACGGGCTTGGCGATGCGCTCGAAGGCAACCGGCTCGGTGATCTCTTCATTGATCAGCGGAAGCAGACCTTCGCGGTAGCTCCGCTCCAGCGTCGGCCCCATGACGAAGGCGGTCAGGAACAGGGCAAGGCCGACGATCACCGTGTTGGGCGGCGTCTGCTGCACGCCCATCGCGCTACGCAGCAGCGACAGCACGATGACGATGCGGGTGAACGAGGTGACGACGATCAGCAGTGACGGCGCCAGCGCGATGACGGTGACAAGCGCGATCAGCTGCAGGATGCGGCCGGTCAGCGGGCCAGGCTCACCGCCGAGGTCGATGTTGAGCGACTGGGCCGCCGCCGGGCCGGC
>CANJEJ010000256.1 GCA_947473325.1 Alphaproteobacteria bacterium
CAGAGGCGCTGCGCATCGACCACAAGGTCGGGATGATTGCACCTGGCCGCTCCGCCGACATCCTGTTCGTCGACGACCTACGCAAATTCCAGGTGTCGCGGGTGATGACCAACGGCCGGCTGGTGGCTGAGAATGGCAAGATAATCGGCCGCCTCGACCCGCCGCCGCGCTCCGACCAGCTGATGCGCACCTTCAAGGTCGACCCGGTCCGCCCGGACGAGTTATTGGTGCGCGGCAAGGGTGCGGGTGAGAAGGCCAAGGTCATGGCCATGGCCGTGACGCCGGAGAAGATCTTCGTGCGCAAGCGCCGCGATGTGACGTTGGCCGCGAAGGACGGCATCATACTCGCCGACCCTGCGCAGGACGTGCAATACGTGACCGTGGTGGAGCGCTACGGCCGTACCCGCAACCGCCCGGTGGCCTTCATCTCGGGCTTTGGCCTCAGGTCCGGGGCACTCGCCACCTCGACGGCGCCCGACGATAACAACATCGTCTGCGTCGGCACCAATCCGGAGGACATGGCGGTGGCCATCAACCATATCATCGCCTCCAACGGTGGGCAGGTGGTTGTGGACAAGGGCAAGATCACCTGCTCGCTGCCGCTTCCCATCGGCGGAATCGTGTCGGATATTGAGCCGGAGGAGATGGCCAGTCGGGAAACCGATCTCGACGAAGCCGCGCGGGAGCTGGGCTGCCAGCTGCCATGGCCCTTCATGTACATGTTCGTGCTGCAGATCACCGCGATACCGGACTATGCCATCACCGATCTCGGCGCCATCGACTGCATCGACCTCAAGGTCGTCGACCCGGTCTATTCGCCATTCTGAACACAACACACACGGAGGAGGACAACATGCCTGGCAAGATCACGACTACCCTGTTCGGGGGCCTTTCGGCGCTCGTCCTAATGGCCGCCGCGGCCCATGCCGAGGATCCCAGCAAGCTCAGGATCGCCGGCGTGCTCTCGGCCGGCAAGGAAGCCCCGTGGGAAACCTCCTTCATTACTTCGCTAAACCGCGTCATCGCGGCGAAGCCGCATGGCCTCGACATTACGGTGGACTATACCGAGAACGTCTATGACAATGCCGAGCAGGTGTTCCGCACCTATGCCGAGACCGGCGACTACGACATCATCTTCGGTGACACCGCCTATGCCGATGCCATCGAGAAGGTAAAGGGCGACTTCCCCAACATCCTCTTCGTCATGTCGGGCTCGGGCAACCATGGGCTGGGCGGCAATGCCGCATGGGTCTTCGTGCATGCCCATGAGCCGGCCTTCGTGATGGGCGAGATGGCGGGCAAACTGACGAAGTCCAACGTCGTCGGTGCTGTCTCCACCTATCCGGCCGAAGACACCAACGACCAGATCAACGCCTTCTTCGCCGGTGCCAAGTCGGTGAACCCGGCCGTCAAGCAGAAGATCACCTACATCCAGTCCTGGTACGACCCGACCAAGGCCAACGAGGCCACTTCGGCACAGATCGCGGCGGGTGCCGACATGATCTACCAGATGTCGGGCACCTTCGAGGTCTGCGAGCAGAAGGACATCGGCTGCTTCGGCAACTACGTCGACATGTCGGCCTTCGCGCCCAAGTCGGTGGTCGCCTCGGCCACCGTCAACTGGGATCCGCAGATTGACTGGGTGATCGACCAGTGGTGGAGCGCCAAGACCACGGGCGCCAAGTTCGATGTGCCGAAGGATCCCAAGTGGTTCACCTGGGCGGAAGGCTCGGGCGACGTGGTCATCGGACAAGGCTGGGTGGCGAAGCTGCCCGCCGACGTCAAGACGATGGTGGACGACTCGAGCGCCGCCATCAAGTCCGGCAGCAAGAAGGTCGAGTTGAACCTCAACGAGGTGAAGTCGGAATAGCAGCGCGTTTCCGGCAGAAGGGACAGGCTTTGGCCGCGATGGCAACCGCAGCGCCACGACTCGAGGTTCGCGGCCTCACCAAGCGCTATGGCGCGCTTCTGGCGAATGATGCCATCTCGTTCAGCGTCGCCCCGGCAGAGCTTCACTGCCTGCTGGGCGAGAACGGGGCAGGAAAATCCACGCTGTCAGCCTGCGTCTATGGCCTCGCCGTGCCCGATGCGGGCGAGATCCGCGTGGATGGGCAGCGCCTCGACCTCCGAAGCCCGGCCGATGCGATCCGCGCCGGCATCGGCATGGTGCACCAGCATTTCGTGCTCGTCCCGTCCTTTACCGTCCTCGAAAACATCGTGGTGGGCACCGGTTTCGGTCTGCGCCTCGATCTCGCGCAGGCGCGCCGTCGCATTGGCGAACTCTGCACCAGGCTCGGGCTCGAGATCAATGTCGACCGCAAGGTCTCGAGCCTCTCAGTGGGCGAGATGCAGTGGGTGGAGATCGTCAAGTCCCTCTATCTCGGTGCCCGCCTGCTGATCCTAGACGAGCCAACCGCCGTGCTTACCCCGCAGGAGTCGGACCGGCTTTTCGCTCTGATGGCTGACCTGAAGGCTTCTGGCATTTCGATCATTCTCATCAGCCACAAGATGAATGAGGTGATGCGCTCTGACCGTGTCAGCGTGCTGCGCAAGGGAAGGCTCGTCGCCACCCTCACCGCCGCCGAGACGACGCGCGACGCACTGACCGGACTGATGGTAGGGCGCACGGTGCGGAACGTCGCGCCGAGCCATTCTGCTGCTGCGGAGGGAGCAAGCCTGTCGATACGGGGCCTGTCTCTGACTGTCCCGCGCGGCAGCCTGATTACCGCTGTGGATCTCGATGTGGCATCGGGTGAAATCCTCGGCATTGCCGGCATTGCCGGCAATGGCCAGGACGAATTGCTGGAAACCATCGCTGGCATCCGCCCGCCGCGGGGCGGCACCATCACGTTTCGCGGCCGGCAGATCTCGAGCCTCTCAGCCGGTGAAGTGGCGCGGCAGGGGGTGGGCTATGTACCGAGCGACCGCTTCCGCGACGGCCTCGCACGTGACTTCACCATCACGGAGAACCTCGTGCTGGGTCAGCAATGGGAGCGGCGCTGGCGACGAGGTCCACTGCTCAACCAAGGCGCCCTCACCGCCAACGCTGCCGCCGCCATCGGCCGCTATGGCATTGCCGCTACGGGACCCGCGCAGGCCTGCGGACGTCTTTCGGGCGGCAACGCGCAAAAGGTCATCATCGCGCGCGAATTCGCCAAGGCAGAGCACTTGCTGCTGCTGAACCAGCCGACGCGAGGGGTCGACGTCGGCGCCATCGAATTCATTCACGCGGAGGTACTGGCCAAGCGTGATGCCGGCTGCGCCGTCATTCTGGTGAGCGAAGAACTCGATGATCTCTTCGCGCTGAGCGACCGCATCATCGTCCTGTTCCGCAGCGAAGTGATGGGTGAAGTCCGGCGCGGAAGCTTCGACAAGACGGCCATTGGACGGCTGATGGCCGGGGCGCGGGCGGCATGAGCCTGCTCGAACAGTTTGGCTGGCGCGTGGTGCGCAGCGAAGCGAGCTTGGCGCGGCGACTTGGCTGCGTCACGGCGACCATGATCTTCGCCGTGCTGCTCAGCGCCATCTTGTTCCAGGCGGCGGGGGCAAGCCCCCTCGCCGCCTTCGCGGCATTGTTCAAGGGCGCGCTCGGCTCGTGGCGCAGCACCTCCGAAACGCTGGTCAGCGCCACGCCGCTGATATTCACCGGACTCGCCACCGCCGTCGCCTTCCGCGCCCGCATCTGGAACATCGGGGCCGAAGGTCAGGTCTTCGCCGGCGCCATGTTCGCCTATTGGTGCCAGCACGGACTCGCCGGCTTTCCGGCCTTCATCCAGCTGCCCGTCGTCATCCTCGGCGGGCTGGCGGGCGGCGGTCTCTATGCCGCCCTCGCCGCCGTGCTCAAGACCCGCTTCAACGTCGATGAGGTGATCTCCACGGTGATGCTCAACTACATCATCGTCTACCTGCTCTCGCTGCTGCTGCTGCAGGGACCGTGGAGCGAGCCCGGCAGCTTCTTCGAGCAGTCGGGCAAGATGGATGATGCCAGCATGCTGCCGCTGCTCTTGACCGGCTCGCGCCTGCATGCGGGCTTCCTGCTAGCGCTGGTCGCCGCCGCGGCAGTGCAGCTGATGATGGCGCGCACGCCCGTGGGCTACGAGATCCGCGCCGCGGGCTCCAACCTGCGCGCCCTCGAAGTACAGGGCACGAGGCCTGCCCGCGTCATCCTCATGGTGATGGTCATCTCAGGCACGCTGGCAGGGCTCGCCGGCATCACTCAGCTCTACGGCGTTCATGGCCGGCTCAAGTCCGGCGTGCTCACTGGCTATGGCTACACAGGCATCATCGTGGCCATCCTGGGCCAGCTCAGTGCCTGGGGCGTTGTGATCGCCGCCATCCTGTTTGGCGCGCTGGTCACCGGCGCCACCTTCATGCAGGTCAAGACCGGCGTGCCCGCGGCGCTGATCTATGCGGTGC
>CANJEJ010000257.1 GCA_947473325.1 Alphaproteobacteria bacterium
AAGGACAAGCGGCTGACGGCATCGCCTTGCTGCCCAACGCAAAAGAAAAGGGCGGGAAAACCCGCCCTTTCCGTAGCGTCACAAAGTCGCCTCAGCGGGCAAGGGTTACGGCCGCCCAGGGGATCAGGAAATTCTCGCTCTTGAAGCCGCCGATCTTCGCGCTGTGCGCGTGATAGGCGACGGTCTCCTCCAGATAGATCACCGGCGGGTCTTCGTGATAGCGCTGCGCGAGCTGGCGCAGGCCGGCGTCACGCTTCTTCTCGTCGAACTCCGTGTTGATCATCTGGCGCAGCGGCTCCATGTCCTCGTAGCAGGTCCATTTCTGCGGATGCGCGCAGGAATGGTAGCTGTTGACGGGGCGCATCACGTCGCCAATCGGGGCGGCGCCGAAGTTCATGCCGAAGGCAGCGCTTTCCCACGGCTTGGCGCCGTTGATCCTGGCAATCAGGTCGGCCGTCGTGACCACCCGATATTCCATGGTGACGCCAATGGCCTGCAGGCTTTGCGCCGCGAATTCATAGGCTTCCTTGGTGCCGACATTGCCCTGGGCTTCCATCACCAGCGAGAAGCCATTGGGATAGCCCGCTTCCGCCATCAGCGCCTTGGCCTTGGCGACGTCGAAGGGATACGGCTTGATGTCGTCCTGGTAGCCGCGCACGGTGCTGGCGGCTGGCTGGCCGGCGGCCTTCGCGCCGTCGCCGAACAGCGCCTTGGCGAAGCCCTTGTCGATGGCGTAGTTGAAGGCCTGCCGGACCCGCTTGTCCTTCAGTTGCTCGGATCGCGCGGTGTTCAGGACAATGATGTTCACCGACGGGGCGTATTCCGCATACATCTTGCTGCCTGACCGCTCGATCTGCGCGCGGTCATCCTTGTTGAGCGTCAGCGCTATATCAACCTGACCGGACGTGACGGCCAGCGCCCGCGACGGTACTTCGGGAATGTTCACCAGCTTGATGCCGTCGACCTTCGGCGGGTTCCAGGCCTTGTCGTAGCGCTTCAGCTCGATCTCGTTGTCGCCCCAGTTGACCGCCTGGAAGGACCCGGTGCCGACTGGCTTGAGACCAAAACCGCCCGTGCCCAGCTCGGCATAGGCCTTGTGCTCGATCACATACAGCGCGGCGATCTGGTTGGGCAGGATCGGATCGGGGGCCACGGTGATGATCTCCACCGTCTGGTCGTCCACTTTCCGTGCGCCTGCCAGCGTGCGCAGGTTCGAATAGATCCCGCCCATCACGCGCTTGCCGTCGTCAGACAGCAAGTAGTTGGCGGTGGCGACAATCGCGTCGGCATTCAGCGGCTGGCCGTTGTGGAAGGTCACGTTGGGTCGCAGCTTGAAGCGCCAGACCTTCTTGTCGTCGGTGATCGACCAGGATTCCGCGAGGCGCGGCCGGGCCACGCCCTTGCCATCGACAGTGGTAAGCCCGTCATACAGGGTTTCCATGGCATAGAGGTTCTGGCGTGCGCCACTCGATGGCACGCCGCGCTGGGGCGAGAAGTCGCTGCTCGCCACGCGCAGGGACTGGGCGCCGGCCGGTGCGGTGCCCAGCACAAGGGCCAGGGCCCCCGCTGCCGCCAGCGCGAGCGCCGAAGCGTTGCGGTTGAATTGATGCGCCATCTGCCATCTCCCTCTGTTTCGGGTCTTCTGATTGTCCCGCGCGCATTTCACCATCTTCCGGCGCGGAGCCCAATGCGAATCAAGAGGGGCGGGTCATTGACCCGCCCCTGACGCGAAGGAAATTCAGGAATTCAGGGCTTCTGCGCCCCGAACACCATCCAGTGACCGGGACCGTCGAGCTTCTTCTCCTTGCTGACGAAGCTAAGATTCCCAGCGAAACCTGCGGTCGTTAGCTCCGCCTTCAGGTCCATGCCGGCATAGGCGCGCCAGCAGGGCTCGGCGTTGTAGAGCGTCTGCCAGTCGCCGAGATATTGCTGGAACAGGTCGCGGTCGGCGTTCTGCGCCGGCACGTCCAGGTTCAGCAGGACCCCGCCCGGTGCCAGCAGCCTCTTCGCCTCGCGAAGGATGGCGCGCGATGCAGCCAGCGGGCTTTCGTGGAACAGGTTGTGCGACACGATCAGGTCGAAGAAGCCGTTGGGATAGGTCGTCTTCTCGCCATTCTGCTGGGCGAAGTGGACGGCATGGCCCAGGGCTTCGGCCCGCGCCTGGGCATAGCGCAGCAGGCCTGCGCCGACATCGATGCCATGAACCTCGGCCTCGGGGAAGGCTTCCGCCCAGGGCACCGTGTTGGTGCCGGCCGCACAGCCGATGTCGAGGATGCGCTTCGGCGCCGCGTCGGGAAATTCGCGGCGCAGATAGGCAACCAGCGCGCCAGCCTTGCTGTCATGCGCGCCGATGGCGATGCCACGGGCATAGAGGTTGCCGCCGGCCTCATACAGCGCGCCGGCCAGCACGTCGTCCTCCGACTCGTTCAGCTCATAGCCGCCCGGCTGGCCGTGGATGTCGATAAGGCCGATATAGGCCGGCATCTTGACGGCGGGGTTGAGCGTGAGCGAGCCGAGCTTGCGGTTGCTCTTCCGCAATGCGCGGGCCAGATCCTCGATGCGCGGCAGGTCGCCCTGCACGCTGTCGCCAACGGCATCCCACATCAGTTCCTGGCCTGTGACGGTGAGGGCGCTCCACATCTGGTGGAAGCCTTCACCCTTCATGGCCTCGTGCATCTCTTCGATGCTGGCGGGGGCACGTCCCCGCTTCTTGCGGAAGTCGGGCTCGACCTTCTTCTCGTAAAGGGTTTTCTGGCCCGCCTCGAACTCCTTGCGGACCAAGTTTTTCAGACTGAGGACATAGCGTTCGCGGGCTTCCGCATCATGGGCGGTGCGGGCCAGCAGATCGTGACGGACCGAGCGGTCGGCCGTCACCAGATGCTCATTCAAGCGCATGGAGAAAGCTCCCCGGAAGGGTGGTGACGCGGGCGAATCTAGGCAGGAATTTGGCAATCTCAAGGGGTGACTGCCAGCGACGTGTTGTGCGCTGCAGCATGACGCACGCGGACCTGGAACGTGGGTCCTTGGCTCTGCCCATAGGGCAGATAGCCGCGGCTTTTTTGCCCCCGCAGGAGCGGCCCCCTCGCTATTCTGTCCCGGCAATTTGAATTCGCCTCACGGAGCTCCCATGCCCGATTCACTCGGCTACCGCATCAAGTTCGGCGTCATCGCGCCGTCCACCAACACCTCTGTCCAGCCCGAGTTCGATGCCATGGCCCCACCGGGCGTGACCAACCACATGGCGCGCATCGACATTCCAAACATCTCGGTGCAGAACGACGACGACTTCAACAAGCTCATTAAGCTGATCGAGGGAACGCAGGACGAGGCGGTGCGCCGCGTCATGAGCTGCTCGCCCGCGCATCTCATCATGGGCATGTCGGCCGAGACCTTCTGGGACGGCCTTGAGGGCTCGGTGAAGCTGAAGAAGCACATGCAGGACGTGTCGGGTGTCGACGTGACGATGGGCTCCGATGCTTCGCAGGCGGCGCTCAAGACGCTGGAAAAGCGCTATGGCAAGATCAAGAAGATCGCCTGCGTCACGCCCTACCAGCCGGTCGGCGACAAGAATGTGAAGCGCTTCTTCGAAGACCTCGGCTACGAGGTGAAGACGGTGAAGGGATTGCGCTGCACGAGCCCGATCAACATCGCGGAACAGTCGCCGAAGACGCTGCGCGACGCGATCCTGGAAGTGGACGGCGACGATGTCGACGCCATCGTCCAGGCCGGCACCAACCTCGCCATGGCCAAGGTGGCCGCGATGGCCGAGCGCTGGCTCGGCAAGCCGGTGGTCGCGATCAACACCGCGACCTACTGGTACGCGCTGCGCAACAACGGCATCCACGACCAGTTCGACGGCTGGGGCTCCCTGATGCTGGAGCACTGAGGCCGGCAGTATTCGGACAACGGAAAAGGGGCGCCTCGCGGCGCCCCTTTTTTTGGCCGCTGCCCATGCGGGCCTTGCCCGTTGCCGCCTCGCCTAGTTCTGCCGAATCGCGCAAGCCGTACGAACGCGGTCGCGGAGCCATTGGTGGGCGAGATCGGCCTCTAGCCGGGGATGCCACATCATCGAGACGAGGAAATCCGGCACGGGCCAGGGCAGGGGAAAGCTGACCGTGCCCTGCCGCGATCCTGATGTGTGATGGTCCGGCACGCTCGCCACCAGGTCGCTGGTGCGCGCGAGCGCGATGGCGGTGGCAAAGCCGCTGACCAAGGTGGCGACGGTGCGCGTGACCTTTAGTGCCCGCAGGGCTTCGTTGATGGGCTTTTCCGGCACGCCGGGCAGGACGACACGGACACGCGCAGCGGCCACCTCGCGCCGCTGATCGGTGCTACAATGCTGTGCGGCTTGGGCTTCGGCCACTTCAACGTGCCCAACAACCG
>CANJEJ010000258.1 GCA_947473325.1 Alphaproteobacteria bacterium
GATCTTTGGCCGTGCCACCCCCGTCGAACTGGAATATTCGCAGGTCGAGAAGCTGTAACGAGTTACCGGGGCGACCCGGTTGATGCGTGCGGGAGGCCAGCCATTGAGCCGTACCGCGCACCCCCAGCGCCCGCATCTGCGGGCAACAGAAGGGAAGTCCGATGGCAAAGAAGATTGACGGCTATATCAAGCTCCAGGTGCCGGCGGGGCAGGCAAACCCCTCGCCGCCGATCGGCCCCGCGCTCGGCCAGCGCGGTGTCAACATCATGGAGTTCTGCAAGCAGTTCAACGCGGCCACCAAGGAACATGAGCAGGGCACGCCGACGCCGGTGGTGATCACGGTCTTCTCCGACCGTTCGTTCACCTTCATCACGCGCACGCCGCCCGTCTCCTACTTCCTGAAGAAGGCGGCGAAGCTGCAGGGCGGGTCCAAGTTCCCGGGCCGTGACGTCGCGGGCTCCGTGTCGCTCGCCCAGGTCGAGGAAATCGCCAAGGCGAAGATGAAGGACCTGAATGCCTTCAGCGTCGAGGCGGCGATGGAAATGATCAAAGGCTCGGCCCGTTCGATGGGCCTCCGGGTGACGGAGTAACGACGATGGCACAGGGCAAGCGTTTCCGGAAAGCATCCGAAGGCATCGACCGCGACAAGACCTATGCGGTCAACGATGCGGTCAAGATGGTGAAGTCGAACGCCAAGGCGAAGTTCGACGAGACCATCGACATCTGCATGAACCTCGGCGTCGATCCGCGCCACGCCGACCAGATGGTGCGCGGCATGATCTCGCTGCCGTCAGGCACCGGCAAGGTGCTGCGCGTTGCGGTCTTTGCCAAGGGCGCCAAGGCTGAAGAAGCCAAGGCCGCTGGTGCCGACCTCGTCGGCGCCGACGATCTCGCCGCGCAGGTGCAGGAAGGCAAGATCGAGTTCGACCGCTGCATTGCGACGCCGGACATGATGGCCGTCGTGGGCCGTCTCGGTAAGGTGCTGGGCCCGCGCGGCCTGATGCCGAACCCCAAGCTCGGCACCGTGACGCAGGACGTGACCAAGGCGGTCAAGGACGCCAAGGGCGGCCAGGTCGAATTCCGCGTCGAAAAGGCCGGCATCATCCACGCCGGCATCGGCAAGGCGAGCTTCAGCGAGGACCAGATCCTCGCCAACGTGAAGGCTTTCGCCGACGCGGTGAACCGCGCGAAGCCCTCGGGCGTGAAGGGCACCTTCATGAAGAAGGTGTCACTCTCCTCGACGATGGGCCCGTCGGTGAAGATCGATATCCCGAGCTTGCTCGGCGCGTGATCCGGCGGGCCGCGAGGCCCGTAGTCTGAGTGTTTAGTGAATTCTGCCACGCCTTTCGGGGCGCGGCGGGGGAGGGGTCGCAAGACCCTGACCTGTCCGAGACTGCAGGTGCCTTCGTTCTCCGGAACGGCGGCCTAAAGGTGAGCCCACCGCCTGCATAGACGGGGAAAGTCGATCGTCGGTTCCGTTTGCGGCAGCGATGCCAAGGACGGATTGGCGGTGGAAGCCCTGGGGCAGGAGCGCCGGTTCCGGTCGTCTCGGTCGGAGCTACGTGCAACGTGGCCGGTGCAGTTTCACCGGCCGCCACTGGAGAGCAAAATGGACCGCGCACAAAAGACAGAGCAGGTCGACTCGCTCAACGGTGTCTTCGCCCAGGCCGCGGTAGTCGTGGTCACGCGGAACGATGGCCTCACGGTTGCCGAGGTCAACGTGCTGCGGACGAAGATGCGGGAAGCGGGGGCGTCCTTCAAGGTCGCCAAGAACACGCTCGCGCAAATCGCCCTCCGTGGAACTCCGTATGAACCCATTGCCGGCCTGTTTGCCGGACCGACGGCCATCGCCTACTCGCAGGATGCGGTATCGGCGGCCAAGGTTGTGTCTGCTTTTGCGAAGACGAACGAAAAACTCGTCATCCTGGGCGGCGCGATGGGCGCCAACAAGCTCGACCCGAACGGCGTGAAGGCTTTGGCCGAACTGCCGTCTCTCGACGAGCTGCGTGGCAAGCTGATCGGTCTCCTCAACGCGCCCGCGACCAAGATCGCCGGCGTGGTACAGGCCCCGGCCACCAAGCTTACCCGCGTGTTCGCGGCATATGGATCCAAGGGCGAAGCGGCTTGACCGCATACACCACCAATCACATCGATCGAGGAGTACCTATCAATGGCTGATTTGCAGAAGATTGTTGACGACCTGTCCCAGCTCACCGTTCTCGAAGCCGCGGAGCTCGCGAAGCTGCTCGAGGACAAATGGGGCGTGACGGCCGCGGCTCCGGTCGCGGTCATGGCTGCTGGCGGCGGTGCCGCCGCGGCGGTGGTTGAGGAACAGACGGAATTCAACGTCATCCTCGCTGCTGCCGGCGACAAGAAGATCAACGTCATCAAAGAAGTCCGCGCCATCACCGGCCTGGGCCTCAAGGAGGCGAAGGATCTCGTCGAAGCCGCGCCGAAGGCCGTTAAGGAAGGCGTCAACAAGGACGAGGCTGCCAAGATCAAGGCGCAGCTCGAGTCCGCGGGCGCGACCGTCGAGGTCAAGTAAGTCCGCTTACGTCTTGTTACCTGTCCGGTGCGCCACCGCTGCGAAGCGCGCCGGACAGCAAGAATTCGGGCCCGGCCGTCAGGCCGGGCCCCGCAGCATCGCACGGTTGGGCCCATTGGGCCGGCATTGAGAGGAAGCGCGCATGGCTTTGTCCTTCACGGGTCGTAAGAGGGTTCGCAAGGATTTCGGCCGCATCCCCGAAGCGGCGTTGATGCCCAACCTGATCGAAGTGCAGAAAAGCTCGTATGACGCTTTCCTGCAGATCGGCGTCCGGGCGGAAGACCGCACCGACACGGGCTTGCAGACCGTCTTCAAGTCGGTCTTCCCGATCAACGATTTCGCCGAGACCGCGCAGCTCGAGTTCGTGAAATACGAACTGGAAGCGCCGAAATACGACGTTGAGGAGTGCCAGCAGCGCGGCATGACCTTCGCCGCGCCGCTCAAGGTGACGCTGCGCCTGATCGTCTTCGAAGTGGACGAGGAAACCGGCGCGCGCTCCGTTCTCGACATCAAGGAGCAGGACGTCTACATGGGCGACATGCCGCTCATGACCGCGAACGGCACCTTTGTCATCAACGGCACCGAACGCGTGATCGTCAGCCAGATGCACCGCTCGCCGGGCGTCTTCTTCGACCACGACAAGGGCAAGACCCATTCGTCGGGCAAATATCTGTTCGCTGCCCGCGTCATTCCTTATCGCGGCTCGTGGCTCGATTTCGAGTTCGACGCGAAGGACATCATCCACGTCCGCATCGACCGCCGTCGCAAGCTGCCGGCGACAACGCTGCTCTATGCGCTCGGCATGTCGGACGAAGAAATCCTCAGCTACTTCTATGAGCAGACCGTCTATGTCCGCGACAAGAAGCGCGGCTGGAAGACCGGCTTCAAGCCGGAACGTCTGCGCGGCCTGAAGCTGGTCACCGACCTCGTCAACGCAAAGACGGGCAAGGTCGTGATCGAGGCGGGCACCAAGGTGACGAGCCGCGTGCTTGCGAAGATGGAACAGTCCGGCGTCGAAGAGCTGATCGTTCCCGTCGATGAACTGTACGGCCGCTACAGCGCGGTCGACATCATCAACGAGAAGACCGGCGAGATTTTCATCGAGGCGGGTGAGGAACTCACCAGCCAGAATGTCGAAAAGCTCGAAGAGGTCGGCATCGAAGAGATCGCCACGCTCGACATCGATCACATCACGGTCGGAGCCTATGTGCGCAACACCATGGTTGCCGACAAGGTGACCGACCGGTCGCGCGCCCTGATCGAGATCTACCGCGTCATGCGTCCCGGCGAGCCGCCGACCGACGAGACGGCGGAAAACCTGTTCAAGAGCCTGTTCTTCGATTCGGAACGCTACGACCTGTCGCCGGTCGGCCGCGTGAAGATGAACGCGCGCCTCGGCTTCGAGACCGACGACTCGCTGCGCATCCTGCGCAAGGAAGACATCCTTGCCATCCTGCGCACCCTGACCAGCCTGAAGGACGGCAAGGGCGAGACCGACGACATCGACCATCTCGGCAACCGCCGCGTCCGTTCGGTCGGCGAACTGCTGGAGAACCAGTACCGCATCGGCCTGCTGCGCATGGAACGCGCGATCCGCGAGCGCATGAGCTCGGTCGAGATCGACACGGTCATGCCGCACGACCTGATCAACGCCAAGCCGGCTGCGGCTGCTGTGCGTGAATTCTTCGGCTCGAGCCAGCTCAGCCAGTTCATGGACCAGACCAACCCGCTTGCCGAAGTGACGCACAAGCGCCGCCTCTCGGCGCTTGGGCCGGGCGGCCTGACGCGCGAACGCGCCGGCTTCGAGGTGCGCGACGTGC
>CANJEJ010000259.1 GCA_947473325.1 Alphaproteobacteria bacterium
GACTGCATGATGGCCGAAGCCTTCGAGACCGAAATCGCCGAGCGCGGCTCCGATGAGCCGGCGCTGCTGATCGACGTCGAGGGCTTCGAGGGTCCGCTCGATCTGCTGCTTGCGCTCGCCCGTCAGCAGAAGGTCGATCTCGCCAAGATCTCGATCCTGCAGCTCGCCGAGCAGTATCTCGCCTTCATTGCCGAGGTGCGGAAGGTGCGGCTGGAGCTGGCGGCCGACTACCTGGTGATGGCGGCCTGGCTCGCCTACCTGAAATCCAAGCTGCTGCTGCCGCCCGAGGACACTGACGAGGAAGAGAGTGGGCCCGAGCTCGCCGCCCGCCTGCAGTTCCAGTTGCGCCGGCTGGAGGCGATGCGCGAGGCGTCGCAGAAGCTGCTGTCCCGGCCACTGCTGGGCATTGATGTGTTCGCGCGCGGCCAGCCCGAGGGCGTGCGGACGATCCGCCGGTCGGTCATCGACCTGTCGCTCTACGAACTGCTCAAGGCCTATGGCGACTTCAAGTCGAAGGGCAAGGCAACGCCGCTGACCTATGAGTCGGTGGTGCGCTTCACCATCGAGGAAGCGCTGGAGCGGCTCGAGGCCGTGCTTGGCAAGATTCCGGCATGGGAAACACTCGAAAGCTTCCTGCCGGCCGAGTTCCGCACGCCCAAGGAGCGGCGTGCGGCGATGGCGGCAACCTTCTCGGCGTCGCTCGAGCTCGCCAAGCGCGGCAGCCTGCGCCTGCGCCAGACGGAAGCCTTTGGTCCCATTTTTGTGTTGAGTGCCGGGGAGGCCGCCACCGCCGCTGCCGCCCCCGTCGTAGAAGGGTAAAGACATGACGGAAGCCGCCGCAACGGAACGCCCCGAGACGGAAGCCGCCGACGCTGAAGGCGCCGTGCCGGAAACGCAGGTGGCGACCGAAGTCGATCCGCAGCATGTGCGCATGGTCGAGGCGCTGTTGTTCGGGGCCGCCGAACCGCTTGATATCGAAAGCCTGGCCGCGCGATTGCCTGATGGCGCCGACATTGGTGGCGTGATCCAGGAGCTGCGCGAGCGCTATGCGTCGCGTGGCGTCAACCTGATCCATGTTGCCGGCAAATGGGCCTTCCGCACCGCGCCCGACCTTGCGTTCCTGCTTGAACGCGAGCGGACGGTGACCAAGAAGCTGAGCAAGGCAGCAGTCGAGACGCTGTCCATCATCGCCTATCACCAGCCGGTGACGCGGGCGGAGATCGAGGAAGTGCGTGGCGTCAGCCTGTCGCGCGGCACGCTTGATGTGCTGATGGAACAGAATTTCGTTCGCGTCCGGGGTCGCAAGCGCGTACCGGGCCGCCCTGTCACCTACGGCACCACCGACTTCTTCCTGACCCATTTCGGCCTGGAAGCGGTGGATGACCTGCCGGGCATGGATGAACTGAAGGCCGCCGGCCTGCTGCGCTCCACCGTGCCGGCGTCGGTCATGTTCAAGGAACAGGTCGTCGAGACGGACGACAGTGACGAGGATCCGGAGAATGACGGTGGCGAGGATCCGATCGAGGAGGGCGAGGCCCTAGTCTCCGGCCCCGTCGTTGCCACGGTGGAAACGCCGGCGCCCGACGAGGGTGACGAGACGGAGCGCGAAGCCTCCGCGGCGGCCTTTGAACCGGAGAATCCCTTCGCAGGGGTTGAGGCAGATGAGGACGAGGAGGCGGCGCCCGTGCGCCGCGCGCCCAGCCGCGAGATGGCGGCCGTGCCGGTTTCCGCCAGAGGCCGCGACCAAGACTAGGGTCGCCTTGGCTATGAGGGGAGTGGCGAGGCTTGCACGGTCTCGCTTTCGCGGTGTTCGCACCGCCCAGGATTCGCTGCGCCTCGAATATCCGCGCCGCAACACCTTGAGCCGTGCGCCCGTCATCATGCTGTTCCTGCGTGACCGGAAGGACGTCGACATCCACGCCTGACGTCGAGTCGAACGGAAAGGGGCCGCTGCGAGGCGGCCCCTTTTTGTGACAATGATGTCAGCGAGAACCGACCGGCACGTTGCGGTCGGCCCGGCGCCAGGCCGTCGATTGCTTGTATTCCGGCATCACCTTCAGCTGGTCGAGAGTCAGGTCGGAGACGACGATGCGGTCGTCATGCATGCGCAATTGGGCGAGATCGATCATCACAAGGCGTTCGCCGAAGCCAAGGAAGCCCGTCTCTTCCACTTCAACCAGCACGGCAGAAGCCTGGCCCTGGTCGTTGAGGAGAATGTCGGCGATTTCGCCCAGTTCCTCGCCCTGGGTGTCATAGACATCTTCGCCAATCAGCTTGCTGGCGTTGAGCGCTGCGATTGACGGGTCAATCTTCGGTGTCACCGGGTTTGGCGTGTTGGACGTCACGACAGAAGCCGGAGGTGGCGGCGGGGTGGTGGTGGTGGTTTCCCGCGTCGTCGTGACGGTGCCCGATGGTGTCGGGTTCACCACCGTTTCCTGGGAGTTGCGGGTGGTCGATCCATTGGGATTGACGGTCGTGGTGGTGGACGACGCGGCGGCGTCCGGTGCGGGCAGTGGTGTCGTGGTGACGCTTTGTGCCAGCGCGGGGCCGGCGAGGGCGAGGACGGCGGCCGAAGCCATGAGAAGGGTACGCATCCGTGTCTCCTTTGCGAAATGCGGTTCACGGGAAAAACCCATTTCGATGGGACAGAGTTCCCGCGGTGGCCGGATGCGCGCGAGCGATTGCGCGAGATTCGTCCGAAGTCACAACAAGTGCCCGGAAATGGCAAGGCGTCTGCCATTTGCCCGTTCTTTGTCACAACCGCCACAGCTTTGCCCCGCGCCTACCGCCCCGCACATGGGTAGAAAGGCCCTATCGTTTCTGGAGGGGAAGGAGAACCCCAATGTCGGCAACCCTGATGCAGGCCGCGCGGCTTCTTATCCAGCGCTATGGCGATGGCGCCGAAAAGGCCGCTGCCGAGCGGGCCGAAGAGCTGATGAATGACGGCGACATGGTCGGCGCCGCCACCTGGCTGCATTTTATCGATGCTGTACGCCATGTGCTGGGACGCTGAACATCTGCCTGATCGGAACGTGGGCTTCTCGCAGTCGTTTGCGGGCTGACTTTACCAGCGCGGGATGACAGCCATGCTCTACCGATCCTTACGTAGTCTCGCCTTCGCCCTCGCCACGGTCAGCCTTCTTGGCGGCTGCGTCGCCGGCGCGATCTTTCCGCTGCCGGCCAGCTCGTCGTCCAGCGATTCCAGCGACAAGTCGCGATAGGTCGCCAGCGGTTTGAGCCGAATGAGGCATTGCCGGCAAGGATCGTGGCATCATCGTCCTGCCGGGCTTCTCGCGCTGGTCTGCCAGAGCTCATGGCGCCACTGGCGGCTCCTGGTCGGTTGGCAGCCCGGCGACATGTCGGAACGTCGCGACCGCCCGGTTGATAACCGACTTGCGGTTCGAGGAGAAACCGCCTAACCCACTGTTCCCGACCACCGCATAGTATCCCCAGTGCTCCGAATTAAGTCGGTTGAGGAACCAGACGGTGTGAAACGCGCCGCGACCGACAAGGGGAATCAGCATCAGCCGGATCGGGCTGATGTTTTCCAGTTCAATCACAAAGCTATCGACCGAGAACACCGTGACCCGCATCCGATAGACCGTTGGCGAGGTACGGTTCTCCTCCTGCAGGAAGAGCAGGTCGTTGCCACTGCGGAGTTCGTCCGCCGTGAAATCCGGCCGGGCGTCTGCGGCGTTGGCCGCTGACAGAGCCGTGGACCGGCGGATCAGTTGCTCCCACCGTGCGTCGGTCACGGACCAGTAACGAATAGTCTGCAACGACGAAATGGCGCCGAACCGCGCTAGCAGGTCCTCGACCGGTCCCGCGTGCTTGAATTGCGCGGCCACCGCGATCACGTCGGTCGACTTGGCAAGGTCCCACGGGATGCAACCCGGTGGGATGTGGCCACCCAGGTCCGCACGCCCCGCCCACATCCCAATGTTGGGCGCCGCGCCAATGGCTGCGTAACCAGGCATGTCCGTGGGGCCGCACGGTGGCTCGAATGCCGTCAGGCCGCCAACGTCTTGCGCCCAGGCCGCCGGCGCGGCGGCGAGAAGGAGAGGCCAGGCCAACCACAGGTTCCGCATCGTCCGACGGGACGTCATTCAGGAATCCCCGGCCAAAGACGCCCCAAAGCCGGGAAGCAGTGACGCTGAGCGGCCGGGCGATGGCAGGAGACATCGTGATGGGCAGACGGCTCTTCCCTTGAAGGATGTGCGGTCATCGGCGCATCGCACGGTCTGGCATTCTTCCAATATCGGCTGGTTCCGGTTTGGCAGGCAATCACCC
>CANJEJ010000260.1 GCA_947473325.1 Alphaproteobacteria bacterium
AAACGCCGAGGTCCCATAAGCGTTCCGGGGTACCTCAAGCCAGCCCGTGGCAATTGTGGGACGGTACTCAGGCACGGCGCGGCGACAAGGGTCGCCGGTGGCTGTCTAGCTCTTGATGGCTTCGCCCAGCGCGGTGACGCACAGCGTCACATGGCGCTCGCTGCAGCTCTGGCCCATCAGGCCGATGCGCCAGACCTTGCCGGCAAGAGCCCCCAGGCCGGCACCGATCTCGATGCCATAGCGGTCGAGCAGGACGCGGCGAACCTTGCCTTCGTCGATGCCGGCCGGGACCTTCACCGTGTTGAGCTGCGGCAGGCGATGCGCGGGTTCGACAAGCAGCTCGAGCCCGATGCCCTTCAAGCCGACAACGAGCTTGTCGTGCAGTCGCCTGTGGCGGGCCCAGGAATTTTCCAGCCCTTCCTCGAACAGCATGACGAGCGATTCGTGCAGGGAATAGAGCGCGTTCACCGGGGCGGTGTGGTGATAGCTGCGCGCGCCGCCGGTGCCGCGCCAGTAGGAAAGAATGAGGTTGAGGTCGAGCAGCCAGCTTTGCACCGGCGTCTTGCGCTTCGCCACCGCGGCGAGTGCAGCCTCGCTGAAGGTGACGGGCGACAGGCCCGGCGGGCAGGACAGGCATTTCTGGGTGCCCGAATAAACGGCATCGGCGCCCCAGCCATCGACCTCGACCGGCACGCCGCCAAGCGACGTGACCGCATCGACGATGGAGAGGGTGCCGTATTTCTTTGCCAGTGCACACAGCGCGGCGGCATCCGACAGCGCGCCCGTGGACGTCTCGGCATGGACGAAGGCCAGCGCCTTCACCGTGCCGGCCGACTTGAGCGCGGCTTCCACCTTGGCGACATCGACCGGCTTGCCCCAGTCGTCATCGACGAGAACAGCCTTGCCGCCGGCGCGCTCGACATTTTCCTTCATGCGGCCGCCGAAGGCACCGTTGCGGCAGACAACGACCGTGTCGCCCGGCTCCACCAGGTTGACGAAACAGGCCTCCATGCCCATCGAGCCGGGGCCGGGCAGGGGAAAGGTAACGTCGTTCCGGGTGCGGAAGGCCTGGCGCAGCAGTTCCTTCAACTCATCCATCATGCGGACGAATTCAGGGTCGAGATGCCCGATGGTCGGCCGCGCCGATGCCGCAGTCACCCGCGGATGCACCTGCGACGGCCCGGGTCCCATCAGGATCCGGTCGGGTGGGGTGAACGAGGTGATCGGCGCGTTGCGGCGTTCGGCGGTGGTCATGGCGGACCCCTATACAGGAATGGTGGCGGCTGGCGGTTAAGCACGGCATCAGGAAATCTAGTCGTCACCCCGAAATGAAAAGACCCGCCGCGGGATCCGCGGCGGGTCTGGATCATCGGGGTGACCGTGTCACGACCAGGTCTTGGTCGCAGGCGACTTGATCTCGATCTGAACGCATTCCTCGAGCGCTTCCGACACATGCGGCACGCCCGGCGGATGACGCCACACGTCGCCGGCCTCGGCGATGAATTCCTTGTCGCCGATCTTCATCTTCAGCTTGCCGTAGACCAGCATGGCGACGGACTCGTGGTCCGGGTGCTGGTGCACGGGATCGATCAGGCCCTTGCCGCGCTTCGCCTTCAGCATGACGAAGTCCTTTGTGACCATCAGCACCTTGAGCGTCAGGTCGCCCTGTTCCTTGGCGCCTTCGACGGCGTGGATGGTTTCATAGGGAATGTCTTTGTCGGCGCGATAGAGCTCGGCCATCGCCTTCATCTGGCGCACGTCGGGTCCTGCCATGTTCGGTCCTCCCTTAAACTGTTCTGGTCGGACTGTTGAAGCGCAGGGGGAGGGCCCGGGTCAAGGTCTACTCTGCTGACCTATCAAGACTCCTGTTGCAGCCTTGCGGGGAGTCGGCCTAGGCTTCCAGCAACTCAGTTGCTGCCCGCAATCGGATTGTCATGGCTGAACCCATCGCCCTCGCGCGCAAGACGCCTTCCGCCATCTCGGCGGTGTCGCGGGGCATGGCGGTGCTGGAGTTCCTCGCCGGGGCCCAGGCGGGCGCATCCGTTTCCGAAATCAGCGCCACGCTCGGCATCGAGATTTCGGTGGTATCGCGCCTGCTGGCGACGCTGGAGGCCGACTCCTATGTCCGCCGTCTGCCGCAGGCGGGGGATCGCTATGTGCTGGGCTGGCGCCTCGCGGCGCTGACCTATCGCTTCGTCGACCGTCTGAATGTGCCCGAAGCCTGCCTGCCGGCCCTTCGCGCGCTCGCCGGCAACGTGCAGGAACTGGTGCAACTTGCCGTCGTCGATGGCGACAGCCTGCGCTTCATCGCCAAGGCCGAGGCCGACCAGCGCGTCACGCTGCGCGGCCTTGTCGGCTCCGCCGCCCACCCCGACACGATGGCGACGGGGCGCGCCTGGCTTGCCTGGCTGCCGGAGGCCGACCGCCTGCGCGTGCTGGCGGGCAGCCGCAGCGACGTGCCGGTGCGCTCGCATCCGCCTCTCGACAAGGTGCTGGCCGACCTCGCCGACATCCGCCAGCGCGGCTATGCGCTGGAAACCGAATCCAACATGGAAGACGTGGTCGCCATCGCGGCGCCGGTCTTCGCGCGCGCGCCGCGCATGGTGGTGGCCGTGGTCACGGTGTCGGCTCCGGTCTATCGCGTGAAGCGGGCCGATCTGGTCGCCATGGCGCCGGCCGTCGTCGCCACCGCCGAGCGTGTCGGCGCACTGTGGCCCGCCGCGCTGCTGCGGGACCATGTGCATCACGGAGTGCCGCTGTGAGCGAACTGAAGCTGACCTTTGCCGGTTGCGACTACTGGGACCGCACGCGGCCGCTCATGGACGGCAGCGTCAAGATCACCGGGGTCGATCTCAACTACATCGTCCTGCCGCTACGCGACCTGTTCCGCCGCATGGTGCGGGACGAGGAATTCGGCGCGGCGGAAATGTCGCTGTCGACTTTCGTGGCGCTGGCCGGCCGCGGCGACCGCCGCTTCGTGGCCATCCCGGTCTTCCCGTCGCGCAACTTCCGCCATTCCTATCTCTTCGTGAACGTGAAGGCAGGCATCGAGAAGCCGCAGGACCTGCGCGGCAGGCGCATCGGCATCCCCGAATACCAGATGACGGCGGGGCTGTGGATCCGCGCCTTCCTGCAGCACGACTACGGCGTGCATCCACGCGAGATGGAATGGTTCACCGGCGGCCTCGCGGAAGCGGGATACACCGAGCGCGCGCACCTGACACTGCCGTCCGACATCCGCCTCTCGGTCATTCCCGAACACCGCCATCTCGAAGAGATGCTCGACAAGGGCGAACTCGATGCGCTGATCGCGCCGGTGCGGCCAAAGTCGCTCGTCCGCCGCGAGGGCAAGGTGCGCCGCATGTTTCCCGACTCGCGTAACGTCGAGAAGGATTATTACAGGCGCACCGGCATCTTCCCGATCATGCACACGATCGTCGTGCGCCGGGACATCTACGAGGCGAACCGCTGGATCGCCGCGAACCTGTTCGAAGCTTTCGAGCGCGCCAAGCGCCAGGGCCGTGCCCGCCTGCTGGTAACGGGTCCGCTCGCCGTGGCGTTGCCCTGGGTGCCCGACGATCTCGAGGAGATCGACGAGGTGTTCGGCGGCCAGGACCCCTGGGTCTACGGCATCGAGCCGAACCGCAAGGTCATCGAGGCGCTGATCGACTATTCGCTTGAACAAGGATTGGCGACGCAACGCGTCGCTGTGGACGAACTGTTTGCCAAGGAGTGTTTTGTCATGCCCGCGATTGGGGAGGCCGCCTGATGGGTTACCGTATCGGCATTGACTCGGGAGGCACGTTTACCGACCTGCTCGCGATCAACGAAAAGGGCGAGCGCACGGTCATCAAGGTGCCGTCGACGCCGGCGCAGCCCGACCTTGCCGTTCGTAACGCACTGAAGTCCTTCCTCGACCAGCAGGGCGGCAACGCGAAGAGCATCGAGGCCGTTCTGCATGGCACGACGGTCGCGGTGAACGCGATCCTGCAGCGCAAGTTCCCGCCCATGGGCCTGATGGTCACCAAGGGCTTCCGCCACATCCTGGAACTCGCGCGCCAGACCGTGCCGGGCGAACGCGGCTCGATCTATGTGTGGGTGAAGCCGCCGCGCATCGTCCACCTGTCCAACGTGAAGGAAATCCCTGAACGCCTGAACTTCAGGGGCGAGGTGCTGGAGCCCTTCAACGAGAACGAAACTCGCGCGGTCGCGCGCTGGTACAAGCAGCAGGGCATCAACA
>CANJEJ010000261.1 GCA_947473325.1 Alphaproteobacteria bacterium
CGAAAAAACGGGGCACCTTGCGATTGAACCCCGCGCTCGACGTGCCGCGCTACAACAGCGAGATCCATATCCACTGCCAGCCCGGCGGCTATCACCAGGAACTGTCGGACACCACGAACGACGTTTTCGCCGGTGCGCTCTACGACCTCGGCGCGTTCCAGTACGGCATGGGCGGGCAGGGGCCGCTTGTCGACGATGTCGGTGACACGCTGGCCAAGTATCTGAAGAAGACCTGGCCCGATTTCAAGCCGAAGCGCATCCTTGACCTCGGATGCGGCGTCGGCCACCAGACCCTCGCGCTGGTCGATCATTTCCCCAATGCCGAAGTCCATGCCTGCGACCTGGGCGCGCCGATGGTGCGCTATGCCCATGCCCGCGCCGAAGCGCTGGGCAAGACTGTGCATTTCAGCCAGCAGAACGCCGAGCACACCGATTTCCCCGACGAATCCTTCGATCTCGTCGTCTCGGCGATCCTGTTCCACGAAACATCGGCCAAGGCCGTGCCCAACATCATCAACGAGTGCTACCGCCTGCTGAAGAAGGGCGGCGTGATGGCGCATGGCGACGTGCCGGAGTTCAACAAGTTCTGGCCCGATCCGTATGACCAGTTCCAACGCGACTGGACCACGCATTTCAACGCCGAACCCTTCCGCGGCAAGATGCGCGAAATGGACATGCCGGCGCTGGCGGTGAAGGCGGGTTTCAAGCCCCAGAACGTCATCGAGACGCGGCTGCAGAGCGAATACGGCTCATCGCTCTATGCCAAGACGCACGCCTATGGCGCGCTGTGGTGGACGCTGGCGGCGCGGAAATAGTGCTCAGATAGCCCCTCTCCCACGCGGGAGAGGGGGCATCATCAGATTTCCCGTGCTGCCCGGGCCGCGTCGTTGACAGCGGCCCAGACGCCGCGCGGCGCGACGCAATCGCCCGCCGGCAGGACATCGGCCGGCACGCTCGACGGCGGCGCGGTGCCGGTCATCATCACGATTGAATCGTAGGGGCCGAACCAGCGGCCGTCGGTGGTTTCCACGCTGTCGCCGTCGACCCGGGCGACGACGCCGTCGAACAGGATGACCTGAGCTTTGCGCAGCCGGGCGATCGCCTCGCCCGCTTCAGTCGTGCCGATCAGGTCGGGCGCCACAGGGTTGTTCGCAGACAACATCGTGACAGCCTTGACGCCCGGCGTGATGGCCAGCTGCTCGGCAAAGGAAATCGATGGCCAGCTGCCTTCCTCGTCGATGATGAAGACCGTGCCCTGCACGCTGCTTCGCCCCTGTAGCACGTCGCGGCCATGCGGCAGCGCGGCGCTGCCGGGGATGCCGTTGCGCAGGTGCGGCCGGCGGCGCCATACGGCGGTGGGCGCGGTCTGGCTGCCGACGGCCCAGATCACTGCATCCGCGTTCAGGCTCGCCGGATCGTTGATGTGACGGCCGACATGGATCGGCACGCCCAGGCGTTCGAGTTCATGCAGCCACCAGTCGAGGATCTGCTGCAATTCGCCGCGATGCGGCGCGCGCGCGGCGAGCCGCATGGAACCGCCAAGTTCGTCCTCTGCCTCGTAGAGCGAGACGCGATGGCCGCGCAGGGCGGCAACGCGCGCAGCCTCCATGCCGGCGGGGCCGCCGCCGACAACAGCGACCGTCTTGCGCGCTGCAGCGGGCTGCGGTTCGCCAAGTTCCAGTTCGCGTCCCGCTTCCGGGTTTACGGTGCAGGTGGCCGGTCCATGACCGCGTTGGGCGAAGGTGCAGGCTTCGTTGCAACTGGTGCAGGGGCGGACCTCGGCCTCGTGGTCCATCATAGTCTTGTGGAGCCAGTTGGGATCGGCGATCCACGGCCGGGCGAGCGCGATCACGTCGGCGGCGCCGGCCGCCAGCACGTTTTCCACTTCGCCGGCGGTGCGGATGCGGCCCGCAACCATCACCGGCACGGGCAGCGCGGCGCGGAAGCGCGCGGCTTCGGCGCCGAGCCCGGCGCGCGGCCGCGTCATCGGCGGCATCAGTTCGGACAGCGCGAAATGCGAGCCGGTGATCAGGCTGACATAATCGACAAGCCCCTTTGCCGCGAGCATCTCCATCATCGCCAGCGAATCTTCCGAGCCATATGCGAGCGGTGCGCCCGGAATCTGGTGCGAGACCGAGGTGCGCACAGCCACGGCCATCTTGCCGCGGGCGGCTTCGCGGACTGCCTCCAGGACCTCGACCACGATCCGCAGGCGGTTCTCGGCGCTTCCGCCATAGGCGTCGGTGCGGCGGTTGAACACCGGGTTGAGGAACGAGCCGAGCAGGTAATCGGACGAAGTCTGCACCTCGACCGCGTCGAGACCGCCTTCGCGGCAACGCCGCGCAGCATCGGCATAGGACTGGACCAGCGCGCGGATATCGCCCGCCGTCATCGCCTTGGGCGTTTCGTTGTAGATGGCCGAGGGCACGGGCGAGGGCGCCCAGGCTGGCCCCGCGCCGAGATGGCTGACGTTGTGGCCGCCATGCCAGAGGATGACCGACAGGCGCGAATCGGCCTCATGGACGTCATCGGCCAGCGCGCGCAACTCGGGCACCAGCTCGTCGCGGAACAGATGCGGCCGCACGCCCTTGATCGAACTGGGGTGCACCGGCGAGGATTCGATCCCCACCATCGCGGCACCACCCTGCGCTCGCGCCCGGATATAGGCGTGCAGGCGCGGGCCGATGCCGCCACGGCCATCGCCCAGGCCCATGTGATGCCCGCTCATCACCGTCCTGTTCTTGAGGGTGACGGGACCAAGCGAAATGGGGGAGAAAAGGCGGGGATAACGGCTACGGGTCACGGGCGGAATTCTGGATTGGAGGGATGGTGGGCGCCCCATCCCGCACAACGGCCTGGCGAATCAGGTCCAGTCGCTCGCCGCGCTGATGAGGCACGCGATTGAACAGGCGAAGTGCGGGGACCGCAACCGGGTTTTCGCCGGTTTGGCGGGAAAGGTGGCCCCTGCGACGCTGGGTGCCGCGCATGGCGCCGACCGACCTATGCACCTGGCTTGCTGGCGGCGTCTTGCCGCTGTCGCGGTTGTGATTGCGCCCACTGGCGGCGGCGGGTCGGCAGGCGTATCAAAGGAGCCTTGGCGCCCGGCGGTTCGGGCGCTTTGCTTTTTTCAGCAGCAGCGTCATGTCCGGTCGTCCCGCTGTCGGCTCCCTTATTGCCGGCCTTTTCGCCCCGTCCTCGCACCTGAAGCGCCTCGACCCCGTTTCGGGTCTCGCATCCGCGCGCCTGGAGGACATCGCGCCGGTCTATTCGCTGCCGTCCAGCCCCTGGGGGTTGCTGTGGCAGGTCGCAAGCCGCCATTACCGCGGTCGCTACATCCTGATGATCGCCTTTGTGGCGTTGGGCCAGGGCATTGAGACGGTGGAGCCCTATGCGCTGAAGCGGCTGGTCAACAGCCTGCTTGCCGCCGTCGGTCCGACGGCTGGCCAGGTCGAAACGGTGATGCTGTGGTTCGGCGTCATGGTGGCGATGTGGTTCTCCGCCACCCTGCTGCTGCGCTGCTACCAGATCGTCGACATCTTCACCGGGCCCTACCTGCGCGAGCGTGTGCAGAACCTGATGTTCGGCTACCTGCTCGGCCATTCGCCGCGCTACTTCCAGGAAAACTTCGCCGGCAAGCTCGGCCAGAAGATCAAGGAAGCGGGCCGTGCCTGCATCGGCCTTCTCGAACTCATCACCTTCGAGATGACGCGTATCGTCATCATCCTGTCGCTTGCCATCACCCTTCTGGCGACGCAGCAGCCGCTGCTCGCGATCCTTTTTGTTGGCTGGGCCATCATCTATGTCGGCGTGTCGGGCCTGCTCGCCTATCGCTGCGTACGCATGTCGAAGGAATTTTCGGCCGCCGCCAGCACTTCGGCCGGCAAGCTGATCGACGCCATCACCAACGCCGACAGCATCCGTGCATTTGCGCGCTGGCGCCACGAACGCTCTTTCCTCAGCGGCTATCTCGGCGAGGAACGCAACCGCAGCGTGCGCCTGCGCTGGTTCCTGACGCTGATGCGCGTCTTCCAGGCCATCGCCGTGCTGTCGATGCTGTCTGTGCTGGTCTATATCGCGCTGCGCCGCACGCTCGACGGCGCAATGGATATCGGTTCCTTTACCATGGTGCTGACGCTGACCAACATGGTCGGCATGAATGTGTGGAACCTGTCGAACCGCATGCTCGACTTCTTCGAGCAGACCGGCACGCTGACCGAGGCGCTGGAGC
>CANJEJ010000262.1 GCA_947473325.1 Alphaproteobacteria bacterium
CTACCATATCGGCGTCATGCGGCCCGACGGCTCGGGCGAACGGCTGCTGACGGAAAGCTATTTCGAGGAAGGCCCGACCTGGGCGCCGAATGGCCGCGTCCTCATGTTCTATCGCCAGGCCCCGCGCGGCAATGACGGCAGCGGCGGGAAGACGCAGCTGTGGTCGATTGACTTGACCGGTTACAACGAGCGTGTGGTATTAACCCCCGTCGATGCGTCTGACCCCGCGTGGTCGCCCCTGTCTTCTACCGGACCGGGACGGTAACAACGCTAAAGATTGACGCAAAGTCGTTGTGTTTGCCCAGTTTTCTCCATTTTGGAGCTAGACAGCGCGGTCGCCACCGCGTAAATATTTAGCAATGTCTATGGGGTTTCTTGTTGAAATCCACGACCGTGCACCCATGTGCCGGGCGGGGATTTGTCACCCCGGACGGGTAGAAACACGTTCATTACCAAAAACATAGACGACACTGCGCCGCCACGGAGAAATGATTCCCATGCGCCTCAAGCTTATTACCATGTTTGCCGCCGCCGCCCTCGTGGCCGCGTGCAGCACCGCTCCTGAACAGTCCGCCGGCTCCGGCGGGACGGGTGGCGCGGCCGGTGCCACCACCGGCGGCGCCGCTGCTGGCCAGGCTTCCACGCCCCCGGCCACCCAGCTTGTCCCCGGGTCGCAGCAGGACCTCGTCGCCAACGTCGGCGACCGCGTCTTCTTCGACTACGACCAGTTCACGCTGAAGCCGGAAGCCCGCCGCACGCTCGACCGTCAGGCCGAGTGGATGGGCCGCTACCCGAACGTGCGCCTCTCGATCGAAGGCCATGCCGACGAACGCGGCACGCGTGAATACAACCTCGCCCTCGCCGAGCGCCGCGCCAAGTCCGTCAAGGACTACCTGGTCTCCAAGGGTGTCAACGCCTCGCGCCTGACCTCGATCAGCTACGGCAAGGAGCGCCCTGTGGCGCTTGGCTCTAACGAGCTGGCCTGGTCGCAGAACCGGCGCGGCGTTTCCGTCGTTAACTAACTCGGAACGACGCGGCGCAGTCCGCCGAGGAACGCCCGTCCGCCTTTTGGCGGGCGGGCGTTTCGCGTTTCTGATGACCTGTTTTCTGCCATATTTTTATGGTGGACTAGAGCAGTGGGTGATCAAGCGGACTCGCTTGATCACCGATAGCTGCTCTAGAATCTTGATGAATTCAGAGCAACTTGTGCCCACAGGTCGAACCTTTGGTTCGACCTGTGGACACGTTGCCCTGGCGTTTCGACCCCTTCTCCAAAGGACCTGCGGCCATGGTTGCGTTCCTTCGCGGCATTTCCCGAAATCACCCGCGCATTCTTGGCTCCCTGATCCTTGCCGGCACCCTCGCCGTGACGGCCCTGCCGGCGGTGGCGCAGCAAAGCGGTGAATTCCGCGCGCTGGCGCAACGCCTGCAGCAGCTCGAGGCCCAGCTTGCCGACCTGCAGCGCCAGACCGGCCGTCCCGGCACGCCGCCTCCCCCGGTCGCCGCGGCCCCCACTGGTCGTCCGGCCGGTCCCGCCGACGCTGCCGCCACCAGCGGCATGGCGGCCCGGCTGCAGGACCAGCAGGACCGCCTCAACGATTTCGAGGCCGAACTGCGCCGCCTGACCGGTGCGGTCGAAACCGCGAGCTTCCGTGCTGAAACGGCGCAGACGCGGCTCGACAAGCTGGTCAAGGACGTCGATCTCCGCCTGTCGGAAATCGAGAAGAACCTGGCCGCGCTGAACCAGCGTGCCGCTGCCGGCACGCCGCCGGCCCAGATGGGCGCCGCCGAACCGGCCCCGGCCCAGACCCTGACGCCGCCCGCCGGCCAGGCGCAGGCGCGCCCGCCCCAGACCCTGACGCCGCCCGCTGGCGCGCAGACGGCAGCGCTTCCTGCCAACCTGGCCGATGGCTCGCCGGAGGAGCAGTACAACCGCGCCTTCGGCCTGCTCACGGCGCTCGACTATCCGGCCGCGGAAGGCGCCTTCAAGGCCTTCCTGGTGCGCAACCCGAGCCATGAGCTGGCAGCCAACGCGCAGTACTGGCTCGGCGAAACCTATTACGCGCGGAACAATTATGCCGAGGCGGCAAATGCCTTCCTCGTCGGCTTCCAGAAATATCCGAAGGGCACCAAGGCGCCGGACAATCTGCTGAAGCTCGGCCTGTCGCTCGCCGGCATGGGCAGCACCAAGGAGGCCTGCTCGGCACTCGGGGAACTGGCGACCGCCTATCCCGACGCGGACATCCGCCTGAAGCGCCGCGCCAGCCAGGAGCAGGCCCGCATCGGCTGTGCCTGAACCGGCGGCCGATCCTGCCGCCGCCCTCGCATGCGCGCTGGGTGGCTTTGCCGCGTTTGAATCCCGTCCGCATCTCGCAGTCGCCGTCTCGGGCGGCGCCGACAGCCTTGCGCTTGTCCTGCTTGCCGACATCTGGGCGCGGGCGCGCGGGGGGCGCGTCACGGCGCTCACCGTGGATCATGCGCTGCGCGCGGAATCGGGGAGCGAAGCGGCGCAGGTCGCTCGCTTCCTCGCGGCCCACGGCATCGAACACCACATCTTGTGCTGGCAGGGACCAAAGCCGGCGGCGGGCATCCAGGCCCGTGCCCGCGCGGCGCGCTATGCCCTGCTGGAAGGCTGGTGCGGCGCGCAGGGCGTGCTCCATCTGCTGACCGCGCACACGGCTGACGATCAGGCGGAAACCCTGCTGCTGCGGCTGCGCCATGGCAGCACGCTCCACGGCCTCGCCGGCATGAGCGCGCTGGTCGAACGCCCCTGGGGCCGGCTGCTGCGGCCGTTGCTCGGCTGCCGTCATGACGATCTCTGCGCCTGGCTGCGCGCCGGCGGCACGGACTGGATCGAGGACCCGGGCAACCGCGACCCGCGCTTCGAACGCAGCCGCCTGCGCGCCGAGATTGCCGCGGGGCAGGGTGGCCCGGGCCTTTACCGGCTCACCATCCGCCTTGGTCATCTGCGTCGTGCGGACGAGCGGATGATGGTCCGTCTGCTGGCGCGCTTCGTCGCGCTGCACGCGGGGCGGGCGCGCATTAACCCTGATTTCGCCGCGCTGCCCGACAGGCTGGCGGCGGGCCTACTTGGCCGCGTCTGCCTGGCGGTCGGCGGTGCCCCCCGCGTGCCCGTGGAAACCGCGCTCGCCCGGGCGCAGGCGCGGCTGCGGGCCGGCCGGGCGACGACACTGGCCGGCTGCCGCCTGAATCCGGGCCGGAACGGGATTCTGGTGCGGCGGGAACACTCCCGCCGCCGGCCTGTTCCTGACGCTGGCGTGAACGTCAGGCCGGAGCGGACGGCGGCGCCCCTCGGCCCCGGGCCATTTCAGCTTGTTTCCCCTCCTGACGGGCCCACATATGCCCTGTCGGATTCGGATTCCGATCCGGGCGCGTGTATGCTCAGCCCCCCGCCGCCAACCGGCCCAGCCGGATCGCGCGGGACTCAGTGGAGAGGTCCAGGACAGTGAACAACTTCGGCAGGAATCTGGCGCTGTGGGCGATCATCGGGTTGCTCGTCATCGCGCTGTTCCAACTTTTCCAGAGCCCGACCCGCGGGCCCGAGCGCGACCTCGCCTTTTCGGAATTCCTCGCCGAAGTCGACGGCGGCCAGGTGCGTGAAGTTGTCATCAAGGGCAACAACATCACCGGCGCCTACACCGACGGCCGGGCCTTCAAGACCTATGCGCCGAACGATCCGGCGCTCGTCGGCAAGCTCAGCGAACGTGGCGTGACGATCCGTGCCGCGCCGTCGGAAGACGGCGTGCCGTCGCTGTTCAGCATCCTGCTGTCCTGGTTCCCCATGCTGCTGCTGATCGGCGTGTGGGTCTTCTTCATGCGCCAGATGCAGGGCGGCGGCGGCAAGGCGATGGGCTTCGGCAAGTCGCGCGCCCGCCTGCTGACCGAACGCCATGGCCGCGTGACGTTTGAAGACGTCGCCGGCATCGACGAGGCCAAGGAAGAACTCGAGGAAATCGTCGATTTCCTCAAGGACCCGCAGAAGTTCCAGCGCCTCGGCGGCCGCATCCCCAAGGGTGCGCTGCTGGTGGGCCCGCCGGGCACCGGCAAGACGCTGCTCGCCCGCGCCATTGCGGGTGAGGCGAACGTGCCGTTCTTCACCATCTCGGGCTCCGACTTCGTCGAGATGTTCGTCGGCGTCGGCGCGAGCCGCGTGCGCGACATGTTCGAGCAGGC
>CANJEJ010000263.1 GCA_947473325.1 Alphaproteobacteria bacterium
AGGTTGAGCAGCCCCGTTCACGAGAATGTCTATTCGTCCGTGATCCCGAACCACCGCGGAAACCACCGCTCTTACAGCCGCGTCATCGCCTGTATCGGCTACATAGCCCTTCACATTGGAAGCAGTGACCTCAGCGATTTCCATTGCAGCAGCATCGAGCGCCGCCCTGTCACGCGCCACGATTGCAACCCGAGCCCCTTCGCGCGCCAACTCCCTGGCAACGGCCTTTCCGATGCCTTTGCTGCCCCCGGTGACAATTGCGACTTTCCCGGTGAGATGAAGATCCATGTTTCCCCGCATAAAGGTGCTGACAGGCTAACGCTAACTTGTTTCCGCTTCGGGGCCCAGGATGGGTCCGTTTCAGGGGAAGACGATGCGGCCGATCTCATTCAATCGATACAGGTTCCCGCCCGACGCGATCCGGCACGCCGTGGGGCTGTATTTTCGCTTTACCTCAGTATCCGCGATGTCGAGGAGCTGATGTTGCAGCGCGGCATTGTGGGCAGCCGCAAGGCCATTCGTTGCTGGGTCAACAAGTTCGGCCCGCTGATTGCGGCCAATCACCGTGGATGCCGTGCCCCGCCTAGCCACTGAACTTGCCAGTACCCTGCCAGCACCTGCGAGATGTACGTGGCCGCAGACAGGCTGCAATGCGACACTCGCCTTTCCACATACACGAGTGGCAGGCAACAGGTTATGCGCAAGGGTTACATCGATACGGAATACGGACAGGTTCATTATCGCAGCACGGGGAGCAACGGGCCCGTTATCATGCTGCTGCACATCACGCCGACCTCGTCGGCTCAGTTCGACGCCGCCCTGCCGCACCTGGGCGCCCAGGCCCGCGCCTATGCGCTCGACACCCCCGGCTATGGCATGTCCGACCCGCCACCGGGGCAGATCGGCCCTGCCGAGTATGGTGATCGGATCCTCGCTGCGATGCGCAAGATCACGACTGAGAAGGTGGTGCTGGTCGGCATCGCCACTGGCGCCGTCTTCGCGCTGGAGGCGGCGCGGCGGTCGCCCAAGGCGGTCAGCCATCTCGTCCTGGGCTCCGTGCCCTTCTACACCGCGGCAGAACTGGTGGAGCGGGCCGGCCACCTTCATGAGCCCGACATGCGCCGCGACGGTAGCCATATCCAGCGTGTGTGGACGGATCTGGAGCACAAATATGGCGCCTACAACAGCGTCGCCGACATCCATCAGATGGTGATGGACCTGTGCAACGTGTATGACCGCAATCTCTGGGGCCTGAAGGCCGTCGAGGAATCGCTCAGGACAGGCGAGATGGAACGCATCTTCCGCGCCGTGTGCCACCCCACCCTGGTGCTTTCGCCCGACACGCCGGCCCGGACTTACGCCAAACGCGTGGCCGACCTGATCCCCGGTGCGACCCTTGAGGTCATCACCGGTGCTGGCATCCCGCTGCCCTACAACAATGGCCCGGGCTATGCCGACCATATTCTGCGCTTCGTGCAACGCACGCCACCCTGCGCATAGACCCTGCGCCACCGCCGGTCGCCTTCTGCGCCCACCGCCCCGCGCGACAGACGCAGTGGCACGAGCCCTTTGTGGTTGCGTCTTGAAGCCCTCTCAAAGCGATTCGTGGTTTAATGACATCATCGGACGTCAGAAATCCCACAGGAGGCAGCTATGTCCAACTTGCCGAATATCGACGATCTCGTGGAACCGACGCATGACGAGATCGCGCGCCAGCGCTTCACCTCGGTTCTGCGCAAGCGCGTTCTCGTCGACTTCGCCAAGGACATGAAGTCGGTCTACGAAAATGTCGTAGAGCCGGGCTTCGAGAAACGGCAAGGCCGCAAGCCGAAGACAGGCAACGAAGTCCGCCGGGAGATGCTGGACGAACCCATCTTCCAGGAATGGAGTGCGCTACGCCACAACGCCCAACTGATGTCGTGGTGGACTGTTCAGCCTTCCGTAGAGCGTAAGCTGCCCGAATTGATCCAGACGGCGAAGGACGTCGCCGCTGCAACCCCGACCGGCGGTTCGCTGCGGCTGAACCCGGACGTTCATATCCCGAAGACGGTAACAGAACTGGACGTTCATCTGATGCCGGGCTGCTTCCATGAAGAACACGCGGCCGACGACGTTGCACAGGGCGCCGTTCTTTATCACGGTGGCCTCGTATTCTCGGGTGGACTAGCCCACCGCAGCAAGGGCGGCTGGGGCGCCACCGCTTCTCGGGCACTCCGGATCAAGTTTCCGGACTTCAAGCCCAAGACCTACCTCGATATCGGCTGTTCTATTGGACGCCAGCTTTTCGCTGTTATGGACGTCTTCCCCTACGCGGAGGCCCATGCAATCGACGTCGGCGCGCCGATGCTGCGATATGGTCATGCACGGGCAGAGGCCCTGGGCAAAAAGGTCCACTTCGCCCAGATGAATGCCGAGACGCTGGACTATCCCGACAACCACTTTGACCTCGTGACGTCGAGCTTCTTCTTCCACGAGATCAGCGTGAAGTCTTCGAAGAAGATCCTGAAGGAGGTCTATCGCGTGCTGAAGCCGGGCGGGCTGATGATCAACCAGGAACTGCCGCCCGCCTCGATCGTGCCCAACCCCTATGACGACTTCGTCTATGACTGGGACGCCTATTACAACAACGAGCCCTTCTACTACGCCTTCCGCCACCAGGATTTGACGAAGCTGTTCGTCGATGCCGGCTTTGCGAAGCACAAGTATCTCCAGTTCAAGGCTCCGAACTACAGCACCTGGCCGGATGAACTATTTGAAGCCTGCGTGCGCGGCGAGGCCGTGCCGCCAGAAGTGTCGAACGGCCAGGCCTGGTTCTCCTTCGGCGCTTGGAAATAGGGCGGCGTCCCGATCGAAGCGAACCGGGCGTCGGAAGCTGCGACTGTCCCCGCTTAAGGCTGTGAAGCAAGCGCGGCTTTGTCGCGCCGAGCCACTTAACTTGTCAGTACCGCCGGGACTATGGCGGCTGGATCGGGAGGATCACCGCCTTGGCGGTGTCTTCGTCAGCCGCAAGGCGGCCTTCGGCTTTATTTGGGAGGATGTGCTTGCGAGCGGTGCCGAGCCCCTTCCGAGTTGCAATTTGTCAATTAATTTTAGTGGCTTGGTGGGTGGACAAAGCCACGCGCTAGCCAAGCCCAAGTAACGCTGGCTTCGGGTCGCCGCAACCAAATTCAAAACCCCGGCCTCGCAAGGGCCGGGGTTTTGCTTTGTGCTGAGATCAGGGATGGTCGCGAGATTGCAGGCCCACGCAGATGCCGAGCGCGCCGTCCTGCCGGGGCAAGCGACTCTCGTCGATAAGGCCGCGCAGGATATCCCTATTGATCAATCGCCGTTGCAGCTCATAGGCCGCCCCGAAAATCGTGGCAGCGACAGCTACGTTGGATTGACGCCGGCGCCGGCGCACGCGTCGAACGCCGAGAGAATGTCGCGGATGGTTACGGCCAGCGGGCGACCCACCCTGTCCATGCCGCCGGTGCCTTCCGGAAGGGAGCCACGCAACTTGGACTGGTTCTCCGAAACGACCCGATGCAGATTGCGCAAGGTCTCAATTTGGTTTGGGTCCATGAAAGGGCTCCTGGTTCGGGGGCTGCTGATCGCCATGTCGCGTTCGTGGGCCGCGGGCCGATTCACGATCCATGTGCCGGTCCGTTGCATGTGGGGCGCCTGGGCGGGCGCTGTAAGACAATCTCAGGCAGTCCGCTCTCTGGATCTCCATGCCTGATCACTGCTGACTTTGCTTCGCTCTCCGGATTTGGCGGTGGAGAAAGCGGCTGTGGCATTTGCCCCGCGCAGCTACCCCAATGGATCTGCGTCTCCTTCCAATTCCTGGTATAGCCTGCGGCCGTTCTCCAAGCCCGGGAGTCTCCATGTCCTTCGCAGTTTCCTACACGGCCAGGCTGCTCATGCTGCGGCATGGTGTCGATGCGGCTGCGTTTGCAGCCGGCATGGCGGCCAAGACCAAGGGCGAGGCCGACGTTTCGACGTCAGGAGACTGGCAGCGATGTGCCGCCTTGATTGGCGCCACGCAGGCCATCCTGGCGACATCGTTGGGGCCGTTCGACGGCATCGTCACGTCCTAGCCCAAGGATGCGGAGGGAGCCGCCGAACCCGCAAGTCGTCCACGCCCACGAGAAAAAAGAAGACCCCGTCTTAGGGAGAACGGGGCCTTCAGTGCCGCGTGTGGATGAGTACTC
>CANJEJ010000264.1 GCA_947473325.1 Alphaproteobacteria bacterium
CCGCCCGCGAAGAAGGTGATGTCGAGACGCCGGTCCTGGAAGCCGGCGACGGTGTCGGCATAGCCATAGGTTTCCAGCACCGTGCCCGCCTTTTCGACATCGGCAAGGGCAACGCCGTTCGATTCGAATGTCGGCACGATCAGGTTGTAGAAGATGCCGCTCTTCGGACCGACCCACATACGGTACTTGCCCTTCGGCACGTCGGCGAGCGTGTTGATCGGCGAGTCCGGCTTCACCACCGTGAAGAGGCCCGAGCCGTACAGAGTCTGGATGTGGCAGACGTCCGGCGTCTTGATCGGAATGGTCGACTTGCCGTCGGCCGTCCAGCGGACGTCGTAGGTGTAGCCGATCTTGTAGTGGATCTCGCCCTTCTGCATGTCGATCTGGGCTTGCACCGAGTCGCCCGACACGGCCGCCGCCTGCACACCCTTGACGTTCTTGTTGATGACGTCGGCGAGCTTGCCGCCATAGAGCGGATAGGTGCCGGCGAGACCGGAGTTGATCTTCAGGAATTGCGTCTGGGCTGACGCCTGCCCTGCCGCCAGCATCAGCGCCGCGCCGCACGCCGCGCCGAGAAGTTTCGAACCGAATGCCATGTGTACCCTCCCTGTATGAGATGACCGGCCATTTTACGCCGTGATTTGCACGGTAGAAGATAGAATTGGTGGCGCGGGCGCAACATGTTTCCACGAGCCAGCGGCGGCAATTTCTTGCCGGGGCGGACAGCTTTTCTAACCGGCGTAACGGATTGGGCCGGTTCCGGGGCTGTGCGCGTGCAGCGCCGTCCACCCCTGCCGCCGCCGGGTCCTGTTTATTTATCAATCCCTTAATGTGGTATAGATGGACGCGGCGCCCTGCGGGATTCACGCCCGGCGCAGAAAAGGCGCTATCAAGGACGGCATCGCCCCGCGCAGAAATACCCAGACACGGGCGCGGACGTGGGAGACTTCGCATGTCACGACGCAGTGTGCCGCTCAACGGCCTGCGCGCCTTCGAGGCAGCGGCGCGCCATCTCAGCTTTGCCAAGGGCGCCGACGAACTGCATGTCACGCCCGCCGCGATCAGCCAGCAGATCCGCTCGCTCGAGGACTTTCTCGGCGAGACGCTGTTCATCCGCTCGAGCCGCGGCATCGAACTGTCGCTCGCCGGCAAGGCCTGCCTGCCGCACCTGCAGACTGCCTTCGACCAGATCGATTTCGCCGTTTCAGCCGCCTGCACCGTGGGCCAGTCACGGCCGCTGACCATCCGCGCCGCGCCGTGCCTCGCCACCAAATGGCTGCTGCCGCGGCTGCCGGAATTCCAGGCGGCCTTTCCGGACATCGAGATCGTCATCTCGGCCTCGGCGCAGATCTATGAATTCCGGCCGTCCGAGATGGACATGATCCTGCGCGTACGCAATCCCGGCTTCAGCGGCCTTACGGCGGAACGCGTGCTGACCGAGTCGGTGTTTCCGATCTGCAGCCCGCAGGCGATCCTCGGCAACCCGCTCGACACGCCGGCCGACCTTGAGCACCACACGCTGCTGCACGACGACACGATGAACAAGGTCGAGACCTTTCCCGACTGGACGCGCTGGCTGGAATTTGCCGGCGTGCCGCATCTCGCGACGACGCGCGGCCACCGCTTCAGCCTGTCGACGCTCGCCATCGATGCGACGATGGGCGGCCGCGGCGTCTCGCTCGGCCGCAGCGGGCTGATCGAGACGGAATTGAACGAGGGCCGCCTGATCCGGCCCTTCGACCTGCAATATCCCGTCACCCACGACTATTTCCTGATCTACCCCAAGGATTCGCCCAGCATCGAGCCCATGATGGCGTTCCGCGACTGGGTGATCGACAGCGGCCGGACGCACGCGATCCAGTAGCGAGAAATCGTTGCCTGCCCGGCAAGAAAAACTCGTTGCGCCCGGCCCCGCCGCAGCCGGTATCCTGTCCTCCCCGCCGGACAGGCTTTTCGTTCAATCCCCGTCAGACCGCGCTTGCGCGGGTGGAGACCCCCTTGGATTTCAGCATCGATCCCGAACAACGCGCGCTGCTCGATTCGATCGACCGCATGATGGCGACGCATCTTCCACCGGACGAGGTGCGCCGGCGTGACGCGGCGCATGAGCCGCCGGATTTCCTGCTGAAGGAATACGCGAAGCTCGGCCTGCTCGCGATTCCCATTCCCGAGCAATATGGCGGGCTGGGCGGATCCTGGATGACAGTGGCGCTGGCGAACGAGCGGCTCGGCTATCACGCGGCGATGGCGGCCTCGATCTTCGGCACCACGCTCGGCTTCGGCGGCATGTCGATCCTGACCTATGGCTCGGAGGCGCAAAAGCGCAGCCTGCTGCCCAGGGTGGCGAATGGCGAGCTGCGTTTCGCGCTCGGCCTGACCGAACCCGGCGCCGGCACCGACGCGGGCGCCCTCACCACGCGCGGCGAGCGGGTGGCCGGCGGCTGGAAGGTGACCGGCCGCAAAACCTGGATCAGCAACGCGAAGACGGCGAGCTATATCGTCACCGCCTGCCGCACCGAGGCGGGCAGCCAGGGCGGCCGCGGCATTTCCATGCTGATGATCCCGCCGGACACGCCGGGCGTGCACATGACGCAGCTGAACAAGGTTGGCAACAACTGCCTGACGTCGTGGGACATCGCTTTCGACGAGGCCTTCGTGCCGGAGGACAACCTGCTCGGCCAGGAAGGCGGCGGCTTCCGCAACCTGATGTCGACCTTGCAGTTCAGCCGCTCCGGCCAGGCCTCCAGCGCCACCGGCCAGTCGCAGCGCGCCGTCGACATCGTCGTCGCCCATGTGAAGGAACGCGTGCAGTTCGGCCGGACGCTGTCGAGCTTCCAGTCGATCCAGCATCGCCTCGCCGACATGCAGACGCGGGTCGACCAGACCCGGCTGATGCTCTACCGCCTCGCCTGGCTCGTCGACCAGGGCGAACGCTGCCGCAAGGAAGCGGCGCAGGCGAAGATGCTCGCCTCGGAATGCCTGCAATATGTGACCGACCACGGCATGCAGATGCTGGGCAGCTTCGGCTATTCCATGGAAGGCGACATGCAGCGCCTGTGGCGCGATTCGCGCCTTTACACATTTGGCGAGGGCGCCAATGAAATCCAGCGCGAGCTGATCGCCCGCGAAATGGGGCTCTGACCATGCAGGCACTGTTTTCCAACATCACCGAGAAGCTGAGCTACCACGCCTGGCGGCGGCCCGATCACCCGGCCCTGATCGACGGGGACCGCGTCATCGACTACCGCAGCCTCGACAGCCTGGTGCGCAAGACCGCGACCCAGCTGCGCAAGCGCGGAGTGAAGGAGCGCGACATTGTCGGCCTCGCCATGACCGACACCCCGGAGCATCTGATCGCGCTGCTCGGCCTCATCCGCATGGGCGCGGTGCTGCTGCCGATGGACTGCCGCTGGACCGATGCGGAAAAGCGCAACGTGACGCAGTTCTTCGGCGCCGCCGGGGCCTTTTCCGACCTCGGCCCGATCGAAGGCGTGCGCAGCTTCGTCGTCGATGACGAATGGCTGGAGGATCGCCGCAAGATCACGCCGGACGAGCATTTCCCCAACGATGCCGAGGCGCCGATCTGGCTGTCGCTGTCGTCGGGCACGACCGGCATTCCCAAGGGGCCGATGCTGTCGCACCGCCAGGTCACCCTGCGCTTCCTGTGCCAGGCCGTGACGCTCGGCTTCTGCGAACGCGACACGCATATCCTGGCGACGCCGCTCTATTTCGGCGGCGGGCGCGGCTTTTCGATGGGGCACCTGATGCTGGGCGGCACGGTGGATTTCTTCCCGCCGCCCTATCAGCCGATGCAACTGGTCGAGGCGGTGCGCCAGCGGCAGCCGCAGTCCCTGTTCCTGGTGCCGACCCTGCTGCGCCGCCTGCTTGAACTGCCCTTCGATGACGGCCCGCTGTTCCCGAACCTGCGGGTGCTGATCTCCAGCGGCTCCATGCTCCACGCGGCCGAGCGCGACAAGGTGCGGGTGCAACTGTCGCCCAATTTCGTCAATCTCTACAGTTCAACGGAAGGCGGCGCCGTTTCCACACTGCCGGCGAGCGCCGGGCCGGACAAGTCGGGCTCGGTCGGCCGCGCCGCCTTCATGAACGAGTTCG
>CANJEJ010000265.1 GCA_947473325.1 Alphaproteobacteria bacterium
AACGCGGGCACGACGATCAAATGGCTGCGCGACGAACTTGGGATTATCCGCAGCGCTTCGGAAACCGAGGCGCTGGCGGCGAGCCTGCCCGACAATCGCGGCGTCCATCTCGTACCGGCTTTCACCGGCCTCGGCGCACCGCACTGGGACCCGGATGCGCGTGGCATGCTGAGCGGATTAACGCGCGACAGCGGCCGGGCGCTGATCGTGCGGGCGGCGCTGGAGGCGGTGGCCTATCAGGTGCGCGACCTGCTGGACGCGGCGAAAGCGGATGGCGCGACAGTCGCTGCATTGCGTGTCGACGGCGGCATGGCGGTGAACAACTGGCTGATGCAGTTCCTGGCCGATGTGCTGGACGTACCGGTCGAGCGACCGTTGCAGACCGAGACGACGGCGCTGGGCGCGGCGCTGCTGGCCGGCCTTCAGGTTGGCGCCCTGCCCGGCCTCACCGCGATCGGGGAGCAATGGCGGCGCGAGCGCCTGTTCACGCCCGCCATTTCGGAAAGCCGCCGTTCGGCGTTGCTCTCGGGTTGGGCCGAAGCCGTAGCGCGCAGCCGGTTCAGCAGCCGCCAGAATCAAAAAGGGCCCGGGGAGAGAGGACCCGGGCCCTTTTAGAGCAGTCGATTTATGCAGCGGCGTGTTGCGGCTCGGAAGCCATGTCGATCGAACTGCGGAAGCGTTCGCGAGCGCGGAACAGGCGGGACTTCACCGTGCCGATCGCCACACCCAGTTCCTGGGCCGTTTCCTCGTGGCTGAGGCCATCGAGCGCAGCGAGCTGGATGACCTTGCGGTCGGTTTCCGGCAGGCGGTTCAGGGCCTTCTGCAGGTCCCACACTTCCATGCGCTCGCTCTGACGCGGGCCGATGGCGACGTCGCCATCCCATTCATGGATCGGGATGGCGCGGCCCTGGCGGCGGTTGCGGCGGGCTATGTCGCAGAAGCGATTGTGCATGATGGTGAAGACCCAACGGCGCAGGTTGGTGCCTTCCTGGTACAGGTGGATGCGCGACAGGGCGCGTTCGAGCGAGTCCTGGACAAGGTCCTCGGCCGCATCGGCGTCACCGGTCAGCGAGCGGGCGTAGCGGCGGAGAGCGGGAATGAGCTCACCAAGGTTCTGCGTTTCCGGGCAGGTCAGCGTCGAAAGAGTCGTCGGGGTCATGGTGGCCTCGTCGTTTTTTGCGAACTGACCCTTAGTAGGTTGTCCGCCGAAAACGTCTCAAGGCGTAAAACTGTGTCAAAAACAGGCCCTTACGACGCGGTATGTCACAACCACCTCTTCGTCAATTCGCCACAATCCGGCGTTAGTGAAGCACCATGGAATCCCTGAAACGCTGGTTTTCCCGCTTCGAGCGGGAGTTTTACCCCCGGGCCCTGAAGGTCCTGACCTGGACTGGCCGGAACGTGCCTTTTGGGGTTAGGACAATTTTGGGACTTTTGTTGATGGCGGGCGGTTTTCTCGGCTTCCTGCCCGTCCTCGGATTCTGGATGTTGCCCCTTGGCGCGATGATCGCCGCCCTGGATATCGCACCCCTTCGCATCCGCATGATGCGCTGGGTCGCCCGCCGCGCCCGCCTGTCCGGCGGCCGCCTGAAACAGAAAAGGGCGCCCGCAGGCGCCCTCTAGGCCGAAGCGAAACGGACGCGTCAGGCGACCTTGAAGGATTCCCCGCAACCGCAGCGACCGACTTCATTCGGGTTGCGGAAGACGAAACGGCTGGAGAGTTTCTCATCCACCCAGTCAAGCTCGGTGCCGCGGATGAAGGGCTCCGCCGCCGGGTCCACCACCACGGTCGCGCCATGGGCGCTGATGACCAGGTCGCCCTCGGCCACCGCCTTGGCGAAATCCATCGTGTAGCTCATGTCGGAGCAGCCCATCTTCTTGACGCTGATGCGCAGGCCGAGCGCCTCGCTCGCATTCTGGCTGAGCAACGTCTTCACCCGCGCAGCCGCGCGTTCGGTCAGGGAGAGAACAGGGGTGGCTTCAATCATGGTTGTCATCCTACCGCAAATATTGGGTCGCGGAGCCCATTAGTCCATACCCAGCTCTAGCCGGGCCGATTCCGACATGCGCGACGGCTCCCAGGGCGGGTCCCAGACGAGGTCAACCTCGACCTCCTCGACCCCTTCGACGCCCATCAGCGCGCGTTCCACCATCAGCGGCATTTCGCCGGCCACCGGGCAGCCGGGCGCTGTCAGCGTCATCGTGACGTGGAGCTTCGGCCCGTTCACCTTGACGTCGTAGATCAGGCCAAGCTCGTAGATGTCGACCGGGATCTCCGGGTCGAACACCGTCTTCAGCGCGATGACGATCTGATCCATCAACGCGCTGTTGTCGGGCTCGCCGCTCGCCGGCGCGAACTGCGCCGGGTCGGAAACTTGCATGTCCGCCATCGTCCCCATCACTCCGTCGTAACAGGCGATTTCGCTTCGCCCGCGGCCGCCGACACCATCGTGTGCCAGGCCAAAGTCGCGCATTTCACCCGCGACGGGTATTGCCGCACGCCGCCGAGCGCGACAAGCGAGCCAAGATCGTCATGATCATGGGCATGACCATGATCGTCTTCCGTCACAAGGTGACGGAACTGGTCGAACAGCGCCTTGGCCTCGTCGACCGTCTTGCCCTTGATCGCATCGGTCATTAGCGAGGCCGAGGCAATCGAGATCGCGCAGCCGCGGCCCTGGAAGGCCGCATCCTGGATACGGCCAGCGCCGTCGATCTCCAGGAAGACCTGCACCGAATCGCCGCACAGCGGATTGTAGCCCTTGGCCTGGTGGCGCGAAGCCTCGACCTTGCGGAAATTCCGCGGGCTCTTGCCGTGGTCGAGGATGATTTCCTGATAGAGGTCGCGCAGCTCGCTCATCCGAATATCTCCCGCACCTGGGCGAGACCGGCGATCAGCGCATCGACATCGGCCCTCGTGTTGTAGAGGCCGAAGGAGGCGCGGATCGTGCCCGGAATGCCGAATCGGTCCATCAGCGGCTGGGCGCAGTGGTGGCCGACGCGAACAGCGACGCCGGTCTGGTCGAGAATGGTGCCGACGTCATGGGGGTGGATGTCGTTCATCGTGAAGGACACGATGCTCGCCCGCTTCTTCGGCATGCCCACCAGCGTCACGTCGTTGCGGCTGCGCAAGGCGTCGAGTGTGTACTCCATGAGCATTTCCTCATGCGCGAGGATCGCGGCGCGGTCGAAACCCGAGACGTAGTCGATGGCGGTGCCGAGCGCGATCGCCTCGGCGATGGCAGGGGTGCCGGCCTCGAAGCGATGCGGGATGCCGGCATAGGTGGTGCCTTCGAAGCTCACCGTCTCGATCATCTCGCCGCCGCCCTGGTAGGGCGGCATGGCCGACAGCAGGGTGGCCTTGCCATAGAGCACGCCGATGCCGGTCGGCCCATAGAGCTTGTGGCCGGAGAAGGCGTAGAAATCGCAATCGAGCGCCTTCACGTCGACGTCGCGGTGGACGATGCCCTGACAGCCGTCGACCAGCACCGGAATGCCGCGCCTGTGCGCCGCCTCGATGATGGCCTGCAGCGGCAGGATGGTGCCGAGCGCGTTCGAGACATGCGCGATGGCGACGATGCGGGTGCGGCTCGACAGCCTTTCAAAGAACTCATCGAGGATCAGATCGCCCTTGTCGTCGATTGGCGCCGCCACGACCTTCGCACCCATGCGCCCGGCGATGAGCTGCCAGGGCACAATGTTGGAATGGTGTTCCAGACCGGACACCAGGACCTCGTCGCCCGGCTTCAGGTTGGCGCCGCCCCAGCTCTGCGCGACCAGGTTGATCGCCTCGGTCGCGCCGCGAGTGAAGATAATCTCGCGCGATTCCTTCGCATTGATGAAGCGCTGCACCTTCTCGCGTGCGGCTTCGAAATTCTTCGTCGACAGCGCGCTCAGGTAATACACGCCGCGGTGGATGTTGGCGTATTCGTTGCCGAGGCAGTTGGCCAGGGCGTCGATCACGACTTGCGGCTTCTGGGCGCTGGCGGCGCTGTCGAGGAAGACGAGCGGCTTGCCATGCACCTGGCGCTTGAGGATGGGGAAATCGGCGCGCGCCTTTTCAGCGTCGAAG
>CANJEJ010000266.1 GCA_947473325.1 Alphaproteobacteria bacterium
CATCCCGTTTGCCAATGACGGCGGGGATGACGATCTCGGTCGGCGGTACCGGGCTCTTGCGGATCATGTCCTGTCCTCACCTGCAAAGGGTCTGCCTTATCAACCGGCGACGGGCCACCGGGTTCCGCCGACTGGGATCGCCGCTGTCTGGCAGCGCGAATCGCAGCTGAATCCCACACCCTGGTAGCGGACAGCGGATTGGTGAAAGCCAACCGCCACGGCATTTGTGTCACCGCCATCTCTTCCAAACCCGCAGCGGAACAGTGGCGCATGTGCGGCGTTTGAATTGCACGGGGATCCACTACGGAGGTCATCATGAACGTGAAGAACTGGGCCGCCGCGGCCTGCTTTGTGCTGCCGCTGGCCATCAGCGGCGGGGCATATGCCCAGGAAACGACCTGGAACGCCGACTGCGAATTCGGTCTGCGCTATGTCAGCGATCGCGTCGGGCGCATCAGCAACCCGGAGGTGAAAGCCGACGTCGACAAGTTCTACAGGGAAGCGCTGGTCGGGCAGAAGGCCAACGACCCGAAGATGTGCCTTGAGAAGCTGCGCCTCGCCTATCACCGGGCCAACTGGACACCGGGCCCGTCGGGCGGTGCCGGCACCGGCAACACGCGCGCCTCGTCAATCAACGGCGAGGCCCGCCTGTTCAGCGCAATCGATGCTAACAACGACCGCACCGTCACGCGCGACGAATACATGAGCTATCGCAACAAGCATTACGAGAATCGCACGGGCCGCACGCGGGCCCAGTATGACGCGGGCAGCCGTGACATGTTCGCGCGCCGCGACCGCAACGCCGACGGCACGATCACGGCCGAAGAGTTCAACCGCGGTCTCGCCCGCAGCTGATCGCAGCCTGACAGGCAAAAGGCCCCCGGCATCACTCCCGGGGGCCTTTTCTCTCAGGCCGGCACAGCCGGCCGTTCCACCAGCACCGATTCGTGCCAGGGGATCAGGCTGCGACGCAGGCCCAGGATAAGCAGGTAGAGCGCGAAGCCGATCACGGTGAGCTGGATCAGCACACCGAACAGGCCGGGCGCGTTGAAGCCATTCTGGTATTCCAGCGTCAGATAGCCAAGCCCCTTGGTACCGCCGGCGAACTCGCCGACGATGGCGCCGATATAGGCGAGCACGACACCCACCTCGAGCCCGGCGATGATGGCGGGCATGGCGCTCGGCAGCTCCAGCATCCGCCACGTCTGCCAGCGCGTGGCGTTGAGGCTTTTCATCACATCCTTGTGGCCAAGATCGACCGACTTCACCCCCAGCAGCGTGTTGGTCAGGATGGGGAAGAAGGCGAGCACGGTGGAGACGAGAATCTTCGGCTCCGGGCCGAAGCCGAACCACAGGATGAACAGGGAGACCAGCGCGATCTTCGGTATCACCTGGGTGGCGATGACAAAGGGTCGCATCGCCTCTTCCAGCCAGCGCACCTTGCCCAGGATTGCCCCGCCACCGATGCCAATGACGCAGGCGAAGAAGAAGCCGACCGATGTCTCGAACACGGTGATCCAGGAATGCTCCCACAGCGCGCGGGTCTGAACCATGGTGAGATACTGGTCCAGCACCGCGCCCGGACGCGGCACGATGAAGGGATGGATGCCGGACAGACGGCAGTAAAGATCCCAAAAGTAGATGAAGATGGCGAGCAGGAGCGGCGTGGTGATCCAGGCCCGGCGGCGACGCAGGAAGTTCATTCCATGTCCTCCAGCTCGCCACGCAAGTGGCGGACGATGTCCTGGAACTCCGGCTGCGTCTGGACCACCATGTCGCGCGGCCGCGGGAAGGTCACCTCCGTCACGCTGCGGATGCGGCCCGGTCGCGGCGACAGCAGAATGATGCGGTCGGCCAGGAACACCGCTTCGGCGATCGAGTGGGTAACGAAGACGATGGTCGACTTCTGGATCATCCACAGGCGCTGGATCTCCAGGTTCATCGTGTCGCGCGTCATCGCGTCAAGCGCGCCAAAGGGCTCATCCATCAGCAGGATTTCGGGATCGTAGGACAGCGCCCGGGCGATGGCGGCGCGCTGGCGCATGCCGCCCGACAATTCGCGCGGCCAGCGCTTCTCGAATCCCTTTATGCCCACGAGATCGCAAAGCGCGCGTGCCCGTTCCATCCGCTCCCGGTGCGATACACCACGCAACTCCAGCGGCATGGCCACGTTGCGCTCGATCGAGTACCAGGGGAACAGATTCGCATCCTGGAAGACAATGCCGAGTTCGGCCAGCGCCTGGCTGTCGCGGCGGGACCCCTGCCACAGGTCCCGCCCGGCCACCGCGATGGTGCCGGACGATGGCTGCAGCAGGCCCGCAATCATGCGCAGAATCGTCGTCTTGCCACAGCCCGACGGGCCCAGCAGGACGACGAATTCCTGCTGCCGGACCTGGATGTCGGTCTTGGCCACCGCATGGACGACGCCCTCAGGCGTGGGAAAGCGCTTTTCGACGCCGGCGAAATCGATTTCGACGGGCCGCGCAGGCGCGGCCGCGCCGGAGACGCCGACCATGGCGGCGCCTCCCTGCCCAGGAACGGTCATGCTCAGGACTTCAGCGCGTCCTGGATGAGGGCATTGGTGTAAAGCCGGGTGGGGTCCAGCGGCTTCTCGATCAGCTTGATGGCCGCCATCATGTCGGTCATCTCCTTGTAGCGCGATGGCACGTTGATCAGCAGGTTCTCCTTGCCCTCGGCAAGCCAGAGTTCCTCCTCGTCGACCATCGTCTGGGCGCCGGCGACAAGGTTGGTGGCACCTTCGATCTTGAACTGGTCGCCCAGCCGCTTGACGATCGCTTCGCGCTTTGCCTGCGTGTCGGCCGCCAGCATCTCGCGCGCCGAATCGCGGATGCCGCGCAGGAAGCGCGCCACCGTGTCTGCTTCCTTCTCGACCGTCGAGCGCAGGCAGAAATAGACCTGGCCAGGGGTCTTCGCCTCCTGATCGGTGCTCCAGGCGTGGATCTTCTCACCGGCATGGCGCAGCAGCGTCACCGTGGGGATACTGACGATCATGGCGTCGATGCGCCCCTGCTGCACAAGCGCGAAGGCCGATGGCGCATTGCCCACCGTCTGCCGCGGCACCTTGTCGACCGGAATATTGTGCTTGATCAGCATCATATCGAGCAGGTTCTCCGTCGTGCCCTTGACCGACACGACGCCGATAGTCTTGCCCACCATGTCCTTGGCGTTGCGGATCGGCTTCGCCTCCGGGCTGACGACAAAAAAGTTCGAGGCCTGCACGATGGTGGCGATACCGACGAGGTCGGCGCCACGATCAACAGACAGCGCGATCTCCAGCCCGCTGGCGCGCGAGAACATGGCACGCTCGGCCACCACCTGCTGAACGGCCATGGCGCCGCCGCGACCAGCTTCCACCTGGACGTCCAGGCCATGGCGCGCCTGGTGCCCGCCGGCGACGGAATTGAGTTCGGGCGCGAAGCTGAGCTGGTAGGCAAAGGGACAGATATATTGAACTTTCTTGCCTTGCGCCTGCGCGCGGCCGATCAGCGCCGGGGCGGCCAGCAACACGCTGCCGCCGGCAGCACCCTTCAGGATGGTGCGACGAGAAATGCTCATGGTGTCCTCCCAGTGACGCGCCTGCCGCGCGATCGTCGTTGTGGCCGTGCGGAGTCTCTGCCCGCTTCGGCCTGCTTTGTCCGCCGAAACAGTATGGGCGGTCGATTTTGGGTGCAACCCGGATGGAAAGCTCCGTGCCGGCAGGACGCCCTGTGCTAATCAGGAAATCGCGAGGTGCCTGACCTTGCCGCCGGGCCATGAACGACCGGCCCGATAATTGTATCCAAACGGAGGACGCGCTTGGCCGACGCAACGGAAACACTGCTGGGCATGGCGGCAGAACGGCCCGACCCGCGCCTGGTGACCAACTGGCTCACCGCCTATCTCGCCGCCCGCCCGAAGAAGGCGCAGAAAGGCGCGCTCGCCGCCATCGCCAGCGAGATGGAGAAGCGCAAGGCCGACCCGGCGCAACAGCGCGCCGCCACGCTGGTGCTCAACGTGGTGAAGAAGCTGCAGGACAAGGTGGGCTGACATGAACCTCGCCATCC
>CANJEJ010000267.1 GCA_947473325.1 Alphaproteobacteria bacterium
CCGACCAGCTCCCGCCGAAGTACTACATCCTCGACATGTTCCCTTACCCGAGCGGCGCGGGACTGCACGTCGGGCATCCGGAGGGCTACACGGCCACAGACATCCTTGCCCGCTACAAGCGCGCGCGCGGCTTCAACGTGCTGCATCCTGGCGAAGCAGCCCGGCCAGCCGCAGGCGCTGCACCTGCGCGGCATGGTGGCGCGGCGCTTCGGCGATCTCGACAAGGCGGTGGACTGGCTGCGCGCCGCCGCCGATGCGGCGCCGGACGATGCCGGGGTGCGAGCCAACCTCGCGCGCGCGCTGCTCGATGCCGGCCAGGCCGAAGAGGCGGCCACGGCGGCGCGCGCGGCGCTGCAGCGCGATCCGCGCCTTGTCGCCGCCCACAACAACCTGGGCATGGCGCTACGCGAGCAGGGCCGGTTCGCGGACGCGATCGCCGCCTACCGCGATGGCCTTGCGCTTGGCCCGGCGCCGGCGGAGCTGCACAACAATCTGGGCAACGCCCTGGCGGCGGCGCAGCGCTTCGCCGAGGCGGTGGCGGAGTATCGCCTCGCCGTCGCGCGCCACCCTGACTATGCCGAAGCCTGGGCCAATCTCGCGCTTGCGCTGGTCGATCTCGATGACCTGGCCGGCGCGCAGGTGGCGGCGGAACATGGTGCGCGGCTGCGTCCGGCCGCAGCGGACACGCTCTATGGACTGGGCTGCGTGCGGCTGGAAAAGGGCGACATCGCCGGCGCAGGAGATGCGCTGCGGCGATCCCTGCGTGCGGCGCCCGGCCATGCGGGATCGCGCCGCCAGCTCGCCATGGCGCTGGTCGCGGACCAGAGCCCCGGTGCGGCCGCCGACGTTCTGCTCGAACCGGTGCGCCAGCTGCGCGCGCGCGATGCGCCGGCGAACCATCCGAGCTTCCAGCGCATCTCGCGTCCCAAGCTGCTGCACGACGCGGCGCAACTCGAGCATATGGCGGCGCAAGGCGTTTCCGCGCTGGCCCGGCACGCCGGTGCCCCGGCTGCTTTCCGTGCGGCGGCAGATCACCTGCAGGACGATGCGACGCATCCCATGACCGTGGTGCCTCCCGCGCCGGAAGTCGCGGCGCTCTACAACCGCCTGCTTCACCTTGAGGAGGCGGCCGAGGTTTCGGGCGGGGCGCTTAATGGCGATCTCGACTGGGCGGCGATCGAGGCGCGGTTCCTGGCCGTTGCGCCCGGCCATGTCACCTTCGACGAATTCCTCAACGCGGAGGCGCTGGCGCGGCTGCAGCGCTTCTGCCTGCTGTCGACGATCTGGTACCAGCTCGACTTTCCCTCGGAGGTCGGCGCCTCCATGGCGAATGGTTTCGCTACGCCGCTCCTGTTCCAGATCGCCGCCAACCTGCGCGAACGGATGCCGCGCGTGTTCGGGCCGCATCAGCTGACGTCGTGCTGGGCCTATCGCTACCTGGCGGATGGCTCGGGTCTCGACCTGCATATCGATGCGGCGACTGTCAGCCTCAATTTCTGGATCACGCCCGACAGTGCGAACAAGGATCCGGCGCGTGGCGGACTGGAGCTGTGGAACCGGGCCGGGCCGGCGGATTTCTTTTCCCGTTCGCTCGACGAGAAGGTGGCGATCCTGCGCCGCATCACTGAGGAACCCGGGGCGCGGGCCGAGCGCGTCACCTATCGCTGCAACCGCGCCATCGTGTTTCGCTCCACCACCATCCACCGCACCGACGCGTTTTCCTTCCACACCGACTTTGCCAGCCGGCGCACCAACGTCACCTTCCTGTTCGGCCGCCCGCGCTAGAGCCGCCGCACAAAAGAAAGACCCCGCCGTTGCCGGCGGGGTCACGTCACGCGGGGAGGCGCGGTGACTGTTACTTCATCGCTGTCTTGGCCTTGGCGATGGCGCCCATGCAGGCCTTCTCGTCCTTTTTGGCGTGCGCCTGCTCGGCCGCCTTGTATTCCTTCAGCGCGGCGTCCTTCTTCGGTCCGGCGGGCGCCTTGTCCCAGGCCATCTTGACCGCTTTCATTTCGTCTGCGCAGCCGGCGGCGGATGCCGGCGTCACGCTCGCAGCGACTGCGACGGCGATCAGCGCTGCGACAAGCATACGAACCATGGGGTGTGTTCCTTCGTGAAATCGGGCGGCTCGAAATGGGCCGTCCGCAGGAAGGATACGGCGGTCCGCCAAGACCGCGGCAGGGGGCTCCAGCAAATAATCCACAACCCCTTGATCTGCCTCACAATTTCGTTATCCACGACGCAGCCTGTTCGTGGCGGAATTGTGGCGATCCTGTCGGTCGATAAATTGTAATTCAAAATCAATGACTTGCGGACGAGAGCCATCGAGCGCCGGGCGGGTACGGCCTGCGGCCTCTATTGCAGGGTCTTTCCTTCGCGCAGGCCGGAAATCTGGGCCACCGAGGTCTTCTCTTCCCGCCGGTCATTGGCCGGCGGATCCGGCTTGCGAACCGGCGCGGCGTCTTTCTTCTCGACCAGGGTGCGGACATCGCCGCTCAGTTCGCCGCCATCCTGAACCTCGAGCCGCCGGTACTGCACGATGCCGCCGACCTTGCCGGTGGTGCGCACGATCAGGCGGTCGCGCACGGTCAGGTTGCCGTCGAAGGAGCCACTGATCTCGGCGACATCGACCACCGCGCTGCCGCTGAAGGCGCCGTGCTCGGCAATGTGGAGAAGGCGGCTTTCCAATGCGGCTTCGATGCGGCCCTCGACCACCAGTGTGTCGCAGGCCTCGATCTCGCCCTTGAGGCGGATGTCAGCGCCGACGGTCAGCCGGTTGCTGCCCGATTCGGAACGCATGAAATTCGCAGGCGCATAGGGGTGCGTGGCCATCGCTGTCTCCTTCTAAGACACGGGTACTCGACGGCCTGTTGTCGGCGGGATTGTGCTCCGCGTGCGAGTGTCAAATCTGTGTCAGATCAGGCGTCAGCCGAACAGCCAGCCATAGAGCGCACCGATGGCCCAGCCCGCCGAGACGAGGACGATCACGACAGCGCCGATTCCGGCGACGACAAGTCCCCAGAACACCTGCACGAAGGCAAGCTGGTAGGCGAGCGAGGCGATGCCGAGCGCGCCGCGTTCGGCCACATGCAACGCCACGCGTCCCACGCGCTTCATCGTCCACGGCTCGCGTGTCCGATAGCGCTCCGGATACAGCAAAACCAGCTCTTCCGGCACATGGTCGTCGGCGAGACTGTTGGCGCGCGGGCCCTTGCGGTCACGCAGCCGCAGGATCTCGTCCGCGAGTTCGTGCATGACGATCCACGGACGGTCGGGGATGTAGTAGGGATAGCCGTCGGCGCGAAAATGCCGCGCCGGTTCGACGAGGCCCGCGTTGATCAGCGCAGCCAGCGCCGGGTTGCCATGCTCGAGCGTGAAGCCCGGCCGTCGATCGACGATCGAGCGCGCGAGATGCCAGAGCTCGTCATGGCCGAGGCGCGCGACGGTGGCGCGAAACGCCTCGGCGTCCTCGGCCAGAATCGTGGCGCGTCGCTGACGCTCAACCTCGGCCTTGCGGCGGCGGTCCACCCATTCGGCGAACTCGAAGAAAAGATCGTGGATGCCGAACAACGGCGGCGCCAGCGACAGCAACGTGACGCCAAAAAAATACGGCCAGGTTTCGCCGATGAGAAAACCGAACGCCCAGCTCAGAACCAACGGCCCGATGACCGTCGCCCACATCACCTGCTTGTATTGACGCTGGAAATGCTGGCGTGGAGAGGAACTGCTGACGGCCGTCTCGGACATGGGCGCGCATCATAGGGAAGGGCCCCCCGGGCCAGTTAACTAAAATTTTCGGAAAAATTTTCTTGGTGCCCTTTTGTCGGGGGTGGAGCGCCGAGTCCCACCCATTAACCACGGATGATCTTGTCATTCTGGCGAATCTCGACTGGCAGTGTGACGCCGGTCATTCATGGCCTGCTTCTTGCTTCGTATTCTGCGGAAGAATTGGTGGCGGTACGAAGTCTTGACGATTGATTAAGAGGGGGTATCATC
>CANJEJ010000268.1 GCA_947473325.1 Alphaproteobacteria bacterium
GCGTGCCCGCGGCATCGACCAGCCGGCCCTCGGCGAAGGCGACGCGACGGCCGAAGCTCAGCACGGTCGCCTCGGCGCGCACCGGCCCGGTCTTCGCCGTCATCGCCTTGTGATAGGCGAGCTTCAGTTCCAGCGTGGTGTAGGCCTGCACGGCCGACAGCTTCGAATGCACGGCACAGCCGCAGGCCGAATCAAGCAGCGTGGCGGCATAGCCGCCATGGATGGTGCCCAGCGGGTTGAAGGCATGCGCGCCGGGCGTGCCGGTGAACACGGCGCGGCCGTCCGCCACCTCCGTCAGCGCGAATTTCAGCGTGTCGCAGATCGGCGGCTGCCGCCCGCTTGCCATCATCATCTGCAATTGCTGCAGGCCTGTCAGGCTGGCAGCGGCTTCCTCGAAGACGTTCATGATGTTCCGTCCCGTTCCTGGGGGTCGACTCCCAGCGCCCTGCCAATGCGCATCAGGGAATGTTCGGGCAATTTCGTCAGCGTTCGCGCCGGCAGACCTATCTGGTCGATCGTGCTGCCGCCCAAGACACTGGACAGGCCATGCATGATCGACCAGACAAACAGCGCATCCAGATCAAGCGCTTCATCGCTGGCGTCGCGACGCCTGGCGGCGTGGACGGCACAAAGTCCACCCCGCAACAGCGCGAAGGCGTGCCGCGCTTCACGCATCATGCCCGGGTGAGCCTCCGGGTCAGGCAAGGGCGTGCCAAACATCAATCGGTAGTTGAGCGGGTGGGCGAGCGCATAGGACAGATAGGCGCGGCCCATCTCCGCAAGGTCTTCTTGCGGCGTGCCGGTCTTGTGGCGGGCATCGAGATGGGCGGCAAATTCACCGAACGCGCGCGCAACGACCTCGGCGAGGAGATGGTCGCGGCTTGGAAAATGCCGATAGGGCGCCCCATGCGAAACCCCGAGCCGCCGTGCGACTTCGCGCAGACTCAACTTCTCCAGTCCGTCCTCTTCGACGATCGCCCGCGCTTCTGCCACGCAGTCTTCGCGCAGGTTACCTGGCTCTTTTGCTTTCTTCTTCATGCTGGCCTGTCATTCCTCGCATCACCCGCGCCATGACTTGGATGCGCAGCCTACGCGGCAAAATCGCGAGGGAGTAGGTCAGAAGTTTGCCAAGGGCGCCGGGAACAATCGTGCCGCTACGCCCGAGCGAACGAAAGATATCAGCGGCTGCTGCAGTGGTCGAAGTCGCAGCGCCCATCCGCATGCCGGCCCGGCGGGCGAAGCCGCTCGCGACCGGTCCGGGCGCGGCCGAGAGGATGTCAATGTTGTGGGGGGCAAGCTCGACACGCAGCCCCTCGGCCAGCACCTGGACATAGGCCTTTGTCGCTGCATAGTGCGCCGCGTAGGGCGTGCCCTGCCACCCGACTAGCGATCCGAACATGACAATGGCGCTTCGTCTTCGGTCCATGAAGCGGGACGCGAAGAAGTGTACGAGCACGAGGACGGCCCGACAGTTGACGCTGAGCATGTCCAGTTCGCGTTCAAGCGTTCCGGCTGCGAATGGGCCGGAGGTCCCGTAGCCGGCGGCGGCGACCAGCAGTCCGACATCGCGGCCGTTCACGGACGCCATCAGCAGGTCGATGTCACTCGCGCGTCCCATGTCCAGGGACATTGGAACAGTTTCGACGGCGCATTCGCGCGTCAGCCTGTTCGCCAACTCAGCCAACACGTCGCCCCGTCGCGCCACCATCACCAGGTTGAAACCGGCACGGGCCAGGTGTTCGCACAGGGCCCGGCCCATGCCATCCGATGCGCCGGTTACCACGGCCCACGGTCCATACGCCTCCAGCACGCGGCGCGCGTGTTCATTACCCGATCCGGGTCCCGACCCTCGTGCTCTGTTCTTCACGGCGTACTCCCAAGCGCAACCGATAGTAGACACTGTCTACATAATATTGTAGACAGTGTCTACATGTGCGATGCCGAGAAAAGAATGTGATGTCATGAGCAACGTGCTGGCTCAACGGGCCGAGACTTTGTGGGGAGCGGGCGCACTGATTCTCTTGGCGCTGTTTGGCGTGACCCTGGCCATTTCATTTTTTGACGGGCGCCAACTCCATGGGGCCGGTGTCTGGGCCAAGCCGATGAAGTTCCAGCTTTCGCTGGCACTCCACTTTGCAACTCTCGCATTGCTCGCTTCGGCATTAAGCGCGGCGTCGCGCGACAGCGCGGTGTTGCGCTGGGTGGCGTTAGTCTCGCTCGCCGCAACGGCCTTCGAAGTTGCCTACATCATGATCCAGGCCGGTCGAATGCAGGCATCGCATTTCAATCTCGAAAGCGCTTTCCACGCGGCAATGTATGCCGGCATGGCGGCTGGCGCGGTGGTCATCGCGGTGGCGGCCGCGATCGTGGGCGTTGCCCTCCTTCACGACCCCGCGGCAGCGCTTGGCCCGGCAACGCGCCTGGGTGCCATCATCGGTCTGATTGGCGGTACGGTGCTGACGTTGGTCATAGCGTTCCGCATGGGCGGCGCCCTGACCCATCATGTCGGGGCCGAAGCGGCCGGAGCACTGCGTCTGCCGCTCACCGGCTGGTCACTGACAGTGGGTGACCGGCGGATCCCGCACTTCTTCGCGACCCATCTGATGCAGGCAGGCCCCGTGGCGGGCCTGCTTGCTGATCTGACGCTGCCGCGTCTTGCAGCCGTCGCGGCGACGGTTGTCGTCTGCGCAGCCTGGGGCGCCACGACGCTTTACCTCTTTCACCAGGCCAATGCCGGACTGCCGCCGTTTCGCTGGTCCTGACCGCTTTTCCCGATTGCCCCGGTCGTGACTGCAGGCGCTTCAATCAGCGCTGGTGAGACGGGCCGCTTCCAGGCGTTCCAGATCGGCGGCGATGGCCTTGCCCGCCTTTTTCTCCATCGCGCGGTAGCGAGACACCAATTCCTCGCCAAAGCCGGTCAGGCTGGCGGCGCCGCCGCCCTTGCCCCCCAGCTTGGTCTTTACGACCGGCTGACCGAAGGTGGCGTTGAGCGAGTCGATCAGCAGCCAGGCGCGGCGGTAAGACATTTCCATGGCCCTTCCGGCGGCGGAAATGGAGCCGGTTTCCCGCACCAGTTCGAGCAGGCGGATCTTGCCGGGGCCAATTCGCGACTCAGGGCCGAAATCCAGGCGCAGCATCAGACGAGGGGTCATGGCGCTTTCTATCACGGGACGGCGCGATAGTGGCGGGCGGGGTCTGAAAACTGCCGCCAGGGAACGCCTCGTGTTAGGCTGCCTCCCGCCGTGTACCTCGATCCGCGCACTCTGCTTCTTGCCTACACTGCGGTGTCGGCCCTGTTTGGCTTCGCGCTGATCTCGGCCGGGCTTAGCCAGCGGCGTTTCCGTGGTCCGGAGTGGTGGGGGGGCGGCAGCCTGGCCAATGCGGTTGGCACGCTGCTGCTCGCCTTGCGCGACGTGGCACCGGACGCCATCTCGATCATGCTGGCCAACGTCGTCATCTTCGGCGCGATCGCGGCGATGGCCTATGGCATGGCCGCCTATGCCGGCCGACGCTTCATCTGGGAACTGCAGGCCGGCCTGGTCGCCGCCGGCACGTTCGGACTGGCCTGGTTCCTCTACGCGGATCCCGACCTCGAGACGCGTATCGTCATCGCGTCTCTGGTGCTGGCGCTGCAGGTCGGCCACGTGCTGCAGCTCTGTCTGGTCGCCTGGCGCCATGTTCGACACTGGTCGCACCTTGCCACTGTCGCCGTGCTCGTCATGGGCATCGTCGTCCTGCTGGTACGCGGAATAGGCGCGGCCTTCACGGACGCCACCGGCTCCCTGCTCCAACCAGGGCTACTGACGGCAGGTGCCTTTTATGCGCTGATGGTTTTCTACATTGGCAGTGCGATCGGCCTCCTCAGCATGATGTCGTCGCGCCTCGGCATTGAACTGGCGCAGACCCTGCGCCAGCGCGAACAGGAAGCGCTCTATGATCCGCTGACCGGTACGCTCAACCGCCGCGGCATGGACAAGGTGACGAA
>CANJEJ010000269.1 GCA_947473325.1 Alphaproteobacteria bacterium
CATTGGCCGGCGCCGTCGTCACCGTGGCGGCCGACTGGGCGATCATGCTGTTGAAGGTCGCGGCAAAGGCATCCTGCGCCCCGGGGGCACGCGCAGGCGCCGCGCCCCGCAGGGCGAAGCTGGCGTCACGCTCGTCACGCAGGGCCGGTGGCGGTGCCACCGGCGCCGGCAAGGGCTGGGGTGCGACCGTCGCTACCATGACCGGTGCAGGGGCAGCCCGGACCGGCGCGGCGGCCTGGGCCATCTGCGGCGCCGGCGCCATGGGTTGCGCCATGACCGGCGGCGGGGCCATCGGGACCCGTTCGACGGCCGGCGGGATTGCGGGTGGCACGGCCTGCGGCGCCGGGGCGGTCCGCGGCTGGGTTATGGTGCGGCGCGATTCGAGCGTGTCGGCGGCGCCGGCAGGGCGCGGCTGCGGGGTCACCCGCCGGTCGGCCAGCGGATCGGAGGTGCTCGCCATCGCCGGCGGCGGGGCAGGTGTCACCCGGCGGTCGGCCAGCGGATCGCCGGCCGGTGCCGGCGAGGCCTGGGCGGTAACGACGGGCGGCGGCGGAGGCGGCGGCACCGGAGCGGCGCTGATGGTCTCGCGTGGCGTGGCCGGCATCGACGCCGGCGTGTCGCGCAACGAGGTCGAAGGCGGCGGCGCGTCCCGGCCCGACGTCATCGGCGGCACCGCGCGAGGCGCCGGGGGCGGCGGCACGGCACGGGCCACCTGGACCGAAGCCGGCGGCTGGCCACTGCGCGGCGGCAGCGGCACGCCGCCTTCGTCGTCCGAACGGACGATGTCGTCGGTGTATCGGGCATTGCCCCGGTCCGCGACCAGGCCTTGCGTGGCCTGGCTTCGCTCGGCGGCGCTGGATGTCTGCGGCCGGGCGGGCACTGAAGACAGATTGGGCGAGGCGCCGCGCTGGGCGGTCTGAGTGCGGGCGGCCGGCGCCGGGCTCGGGCTGCTGCCGAAGACGCTGTCATAGGCCTTGACCGGGTTCACCCAGTCCGGCACCGACGAACAGGCAGCCAGCGCCACCGTCGCAAAAGCGATCGCCGCCGCCCGGGCAAGGGGGCGCAAATCCTTCGGACCGGTGGTGTCGTGCCGCCGTCGTATCATGACCGAAAACCCTTCGATAAACCCGAGATCGCCAGCCCCCTTGGCGCCGGTGACACCATACCATTCACACCCGCGCGGGGCGCGGCGAAACGCCGGGAATCGACTTTGACCAGCCCGGACGCCATGCCACCATGGACGTTAATCCGGTAGGCCCGGCCCGGCGCTGCCAGAAAATCGCATCAGCGCCGGAAAGTGCAGTCGATTCAACGACGTCGCGTCCTACCATAAGGGAACAGGTGATGGACGAGCAACAGGCTGGGGACTCACCGGGCGGCTTTGCGGCGGCGGACATGGAAGCCTATGCCCGCTCGTTCCAGCAGATTGCCGAGAAAAGCCAGAAGCTGGTGGCCGAATTCCTCGCCCGCCAGCCCGAGGCCGCCGATTCCCCGCTCAACACCGCCGGCCTTGGCGAAGCCTTCCTGGAACTCAGCCAGAAGATGCTGGCGAACCCGGCCAAGCTGGCCGAGGCGCAATGGGCGCTGTGGCAGGACTACATCAACCTGTGGCAAGCCGCCGCCAAGCGCATGGCGGGATCCGATGATGCCGCGCCGGTGATCCAGCCCGACCGCGGCGACAAGCGCTTCAAGGACCCGGCCTGGAACGAGAACCAGACCTTCGACTTCCTGAAGCAGTCCTACCTACTGACATCGCGCTGGATCCAGAACACCGTGCACTGCGTCGAGGGCCTGGACGAGAAGACCCGCCAGAAGGTGGACTTCTTCACCCGCCAGTTCGTCGATGCGATGTCGCCGAGCAACTTCATGGCAACCAACCCGGAAGTGCTGCGCGCCACCTATGAGACGCGGGGCGAGAACCTGGTCAAGGGTCTCGACCACCTGCTCGCCGATCTCGAACGCGGCCGGGTGACGATGGTGGAACCCGATGCCTTCGTCGTCGGCAAGGATGTCGCCGTCACACCGGGCAAGGTCGTCTACCAGAACCCGATCCTGCAGCTGCTGCAGTATTCGCCCGCGACTCCCACCGTGCATGCGCGGCCGCTGCTGATCGTGCCGCCCTGCATCAACAAGTTCTACATCCTCGACCTGCGGCCGCGGAACTCAATGGTGAAGTGGCTGACGGAACAGGGTTTCACAGTCTTCCTCGTCTCCTGGGTCAACGCCGACCCCTCGCTCGCCGAAACCACATTTGACGACTACATGACCAAGGGCGTCATCGGCGCCATTGACGCGACGCTGAAGGCAAGCGGCGCCAAGGACCTGAACCTTGTCGGCTATTGCGTTGGCGGCACGCTGTCAGCCGCCGCCCTTTCGTGGATGAAGGCGAAGAAGGACGCCCGCGTGCACAGCGTCACCTTCCTGACCGCGCTGATGGATTTTTCCGAAGCCGGCGAGATCACCGTCTTCATCGACGGCCAGCAACTGCAACTGCTTGATGAGCACATGCGCGAAAAGGGCGTGTTTGACGGCCGCATCATGGCGCAGGCCTTCAATGCTTTGCGCGCGAACGACCTTGTCTGGTCCTTCGTCGTCAACAACTACCTGCTTGGGAAAGAGCCCTTCCCCTTCGACATTTTGTTCTGGAATTCGGATTCCACGAACCTGCCGGCGGCGATGTACAGCTTCTACCTGCACAAGATGTATCACGAGAACCAGCTGTGCCGGCCGGGCGCGCTGAAGCTTGGCGGCATCGACATAGATCTCGGCACCATCGACCTGCCGATGTATGTGCTCGCCACCAAGGAAGACCACATCTCGCCCTGGCGCTCGTGCTATCGCACCACGCAGCTGATGCGCGGGCCGTCACGCTTCGTGCTGGCGCAATCGGGCCATGTCGCCGGCGTGGTCAACCCGCCCGGTGTCGGCAAATACGGCCACTGGACCAACGACACCCTGCCTGCCGATCCCGAAGCCTGGTTCAAAGGCGCGACGCAGCACCCCGGTTCGTGGTGGGAAAACTGGGCCGACTGGCTGCGCCCCCATTCGGGCGAGCAGGTGCCGGCGCGTGTCCCTGGCGGAGCCCTGACCGGGACGCTGCCGGATGCACCGGGCTCCTATGTGACAAAGGCCCAGCCCTAGAGCAATTTCAACCTTGGTCGAATATTTGGTCGACCAAAGTTGAAGTGATTGCTCTGGCTCTATCGGGAAGCCAGAGGTTCAGTTGGCCAGCGTGACCTCGTGGTAGTTGAACACGCGGTTGACGTTCTTGAAGCCACGCACCCGCTTGCCATAGGCGTTGATGTCCTGCAACTCGAACAGGAAAAGCGCTGGCACGTCCTCGGTCATCTTCACCATCAGCTCCTGCAGGATCTTCTCGCGCTTCGCCGGGTCGAACTCGGCGTCCGACGCATTGATCAGCGGCATCATGTCCTCGTTGCAGTAATAGGCCGGATTCTTGCGGCAAGACTGGAACAGCATCATACGCACGGTGTCGATCTCCGGTGCGACACCCAGCGTCAGGCTGAACGCCTGTCCATCCCATTTCACCTGCAGGAACTTGCGGATCCAGTCGGCATGGACAATAGGCGTCATCTCGAGCGTGACGCCGATCTTGCTGAGATCCTGTGCCACCTGCTGAAAGGCGTCGAAGGATTCGCGAATCTCCGCCTTCATCCTGAAGCCGTTGGGGTATCCCGCCTCCGTCATCAGCTGCTTCGCCTTTGCCAGGTCATAGGGGAAGGGCTTGATCGCCGGGTTGTAGCCAAAGGCGGTGGGCACCGAATACTGGGTGTTGAGACCCATGATGCCGCCCATCAGGTTCTTGTTGATCGCTTCCTTGTCGACGGCAAGGTTGAGGGCGAGCCGCACGCGCTTGTCCTTCAGCGGCGTGATGTCGACGCCGGGCGACGGGTTTTCAAGCACGAAGCCCAGTTGCAGCGTCAGCGGCGACGGCACCACGTCC
>CANJEJ010000270.1 GCA_947473325.1 Alphaproteobacteria bacterium
AGCGGATGCGTCCCTCGCCGACGGTATAGGCCTCGCATTCCATGAGGTTGTCGGTGAAGCGGTACCAGGCCGAGCCGGTGAAGCGGTCCTTGATCGTCAGGCGCACGAAGGCGTCGAGCGGCTGGAAGGCCTTGTTCACCGTGTAGGTGACATCGCGGATGAGGTCGTCGTCGTCCATCTCGACATAGGCGCGAATGGTACGATCGCCATTGCCGTGGACGGTGACATGAAAATGCTCGCGTCCCATCTCGCCCTTGCCGTCGGTGAGATAAAGAATCTTCCCGCGATAGCTTCGGTGTTGCATAGAGGCGGTTCACGTTGAATGCTGCGGACGCCACAGGCCGGGACGACCGGTGACAGGATGGAGAATGTCGTGACCGCGATCGAACGCCATTTCATCACGACAAGCAAGCGGCAGATGCATGTGCGCCGCGCCGGCAAGGGACCGCCGCTTGTCATGCTGCACCAGTCGCCACTGTCGTCGGCCGACCTCGTGCCGGTGATGCAGGGGCTCGCCAGCGACTTCACCTGTCTCGCATTCGACACCGCGGGCTACGGCCATTCCGATCCTCTGCCGCTCGATTCGCCGGAAATCGCGGACTATGCCGACGCGATCGTCGAGGCGATGGACGCCATCGGCGTGCAGCGCTTCCTGATCTATGGTAACCACACCGGCGGCTGCATCGCAGCCAATCTGGCTCGCCGTCATCCTGGCCGTGTCGCCGCCTGTGCGCTGGACGGCTATGTCATCTTCTCGCCTGACGAGCAGCGCGACCTGACGGCAAACTACACGCCGTCGCTGGCGCCGCGCTGGGACGCCACACATCTTGTCTGGCTGTGGGCGCGCATCCGCCATGAATATGGCTGGTTTCCCTGGCACCGGTCGGGCGAGGGGATGCGCGTCGATGTCGACCTGCCATCGGCCCAGGCGCTGCATGAGCGGATGATCGACTGGCTGCGTGTCGGTGAACGCTATTTCATCGGCTACAAGGCAGCCTTCCGCTTCGACGGCGCTGCCGTGATTCGCGATGTGATGGTGCCGACCTTGCTGGTTACGATGCGGCCCGATCCGCTGGTCGTCCATCTCGACCGGCTGCCGCCGCTTGGGCCACACATGCAGGTGTTGCGCACCGGCTGGGAGCGGCAGGAGTTGATCGACCGCGCGCGCGACTTCCTGCACGGTCATTCCGCTGGCCTGCCTGAACCCGCACCGATTGCTGCGCGGCCGACGGGCGAAAGACTATGGCAGAGCTTTCTTGCCGCCGCGCCCGCCGCGCTTTACGCGCTGCGGGGCGAGGCAGGCGAGGGGGCGCCGCTTGTGTTCCTGCACGGCGCCGGCGAGTCGAGCGCGGCGCTGCGCGATCTTGCGGCAATGGCAGACCGTCCTGTCATCGTTCTGGACCTGCCGGGTCACGGAGAATCGTCCGGGCCACTGCCGGAAAGCATCACGAACATTGCCGGAGCCGTGGCCGCCGCGCTGCGCGCCGCCGGTGTGTCCCGCTGCGACGTTGTCGGTCAGGGCTTTGGCGCGGCGGTCGGCGCGGCCTTGCGCAAGCACCTGCCCGTCGGCCGGCTGATCGCCATCGACGGCGCGCCACCCGGCGACACGGACATTTCTGAAGCGCGGACGATCACGCCGCTCTGGCATGGCGGGCACTGGATGGAGGCCTGGCATCGCTGCCGTGACGCTGGCCTCTACCGACCGTGGTACGACCGCAGCCGACTGGCCGCCCATGACGATCCCGAGGCGCTGGCGCCGGAAACCGTGCATCGCAGGGTCGTCGATCTGTTCAAGGCGGGGGCGGCGGCGGAACTGGCCATGCGCTTGCACGCACAGGCGGGCAAGCCGCAGGCCGATGCGTTCATCTCGTCGGGAACCGCGGGCTGGCGCGAGGCTGTCCTGACCGCGCTGCGCTGACCTTACTCGGCCGCGGCCCTGGTTGACCGCTCCAGCAGGCCGATCGCCTCGTTCGTGTCGTAGACATCGCCGAAGTTCAGCATGAAGCCGTGCAACGAGGCAGCGTGGATGGCGTCGGTCTGCGCCGCGCAGCCATCCGACACCAGGATCGTCTTGAAATTCAGCATCATGGCGTCGCGGCCGGTTGACTCGCAGCACACGTTGGTGGCCGTCCCGGTGATGAGCAGCGTGTCGATGCCACGCGCCCGCAACGTTTCCTCAAGGCCGGACGAACCCGCGATGAAGGCGCTGTAGCGCGTCTTTTGCAGGCGCAGGTCTTCCTGCTTTGGCTCCAGCGTCGCGTAAAGTTCATGGCCATGCGTGCCGGCTGCCATGGTTTCCGAGCGCCGCTTGAAGCCCGCCGGTGTCGACAGGTTCTGGTGGAAGTGCGACCAGCTCTGGTCCGATTCCCGCGTGTAGGTGTTGAGGATCCAGACTACCAGACCGCCGCGAGCGCGCAGGGACTCCGCCAGCCGGTTGATGTTGGGACAGACCGACGCGGCGGCTGGAACATACGAGTGGCCGGCACCTTCCTTGACAAAGGCATTCTGCATGTCGACGACGATGAGGGCTGTGCGTTTCGCGTCAATCTCGCGAAAGGCGTGCAGGTGGCCCCGGCGCCGGGTGATCGCGCTGGCCAAATCGTCAGGAATCGAGAAGGGGTGCATGGCTACCTCTTCGGTTTCTCGTTCATGTGGAATTCGTTGCCGTAAAGATCATAGAAGCGCGCGGTGGTGCCCCACACCTCCTTCATCGGCGGGTCCTTGAATTTCACGCCGCGGCTTTTGAACAGCTCATAGGCGCCGACGCAGTCGTCGGTATCGACGACGAAGACCGGCTGCTTGCCGACGCCCGCGTCGCCGGGAAACTGCGGCCGCTGGTCGAGCACCAGCGTGAGCTCCGGCTGGTCGGGCCAGGATACGGTGAGCCAGCGGATGCCGCTGGCATAGGTTTCGTCCTGGCGCTTCACCATGCCGAGCTTGTCGCGATACCAGGCATGAGCCTCGTCGCAGTCGCGCACATGCACGGTGACCTGCGACAGGCGCAGCTTCATGACCGGGGGGCGTCCGGCTGCTTCGGCAGGACCGGGTTGCCATAGGCATCCCGCTCGACCTCGCCGGTAACCTTGCCCGGCTGCAGGAAGCGCTTGCCCATGTAGTCGTCGCGCAACTCGAACTTCGGAATGATCTCGTTGCAACCCCCAAGCGCGAGCGCGGCGACCAGAAGGCCGAGGCTGACAAGGCGGGGGGCAAGGCGGGGCATGCGCATGGGCCGATCTTGCCACGGCTGGAACCCGGGTCGCCACCTTTCGCTGATCGGCAACGGGCTTGGCCACGCCCCGTCCGCGTGCTTCACTGACCAGAGCGACCATGACTGACATCCACCGCCTGTCCGCCACCGAACTCGCCGGTCTCTACCGCCGCCGCGCGCTGTCACCGGTTGAGGCCACCCGCGCGATCCTCGATCGCATCGAACGGCTGCAGCCGCAATTGAACGCCTTCTGCCACCTCGATCCCGCCGGCACGCTGGCGACGGCGCGGGAATCGGAAGCGCGCCTCGCCAAGGGCGAGCCGCTGGGGCCGCTTGATGGTGTGCCGGTGTCGGTAAAGGACCTGATCGAGACGCGTGGCTGGCCGACCCGGCATGGTTCGCGCGCCACCAATCCGCACGGTCCCTGGCTTGAAGATTCGCCCTGCATTGCATCGGCGCGGGCGGCCGGCCTCGTGCTGCTCGGCAAGACGACAACTCCGGAGTTCGGCCACAAGGGTGTCACCGAAAGCGGGCTGACGGGGCGCGCCAGCAACCCCTGGAACCTCGGCTTCACACCGGGCGGGTCGAGTGGCGGGGCGGGCGCGGCGCTCGCCGCCGGCCTTGGTCCGCTTGCGA
>CANJEJ010000271.1 GCA_947473325.1 Alphaproteobacteria bacterium
TCGGCATAGATCGCCGGGATGTTGTACTGGCCCGACAGCAGCGTGGCATAGAGATAGGTCGGCACGCAGGACGAGAAGGTCGAGAGATAGGCGCCCATGGCCGCCTTGGTGTGAACCTTGAAACCGATGATCTTGCCACCGGCGTCGGTGGCGAGCTCGGCATGGGTCACGTGGTCACGGCCATGCGCGTCGGCGAGGAAGCTCTCGCTGCGCTCGGCCGTCCACTTCACCGGGCGGCCGCCCACATACTTCGAAGCCCAGACGCAGACCACTTCCTCGGCATAGATGAAGATCTTGGAGCCAAAGCCGCCGCCCACGTCGGGGGCGATCACGCGCAGCTTGGTCTCGGGTGCGATCTTGATGAAGGCCGACATCACCAGCCGGTGCACATGCGGGTTCTGCGACGTGGTGTAGAGCGTGAAGCTGTCCGAGCCGCGGTCGTATTCGCCGAGCGCCGCGCGCGGTTCCATCGCGTTCGGAATCAGGCGATTGTTGATGAGGTCGATGCTGGTGACATGATGGGCCTTCTTGAAGGCGGCATCGACGGCAGCCCGGTCGCCCAGTTCCCAGTCGTAGATCAGGTTCTGCGGCACGTCGGTGTGGACCTGCGGCGCCGATTTCTTCATAGCATCGGCGGGGTTTACCAGCGCGGGCTTCGCGTCATAGGTGACGTCGATGGCCTCGGCCGCCGCGATCGCCTGTTCCTGCGTGTCCGCGATCACCACGGCGACGTGGTCGCCGACATAGCGCACGGTGTCGAGGGCGAGCAGCGGGTGGCCAGGAGTCTTCATCGGCTGGCCGGCCTTGTCGGTCACCATCCAGCCGCAGATCAGGCCGCCCAGGTCGGCGGCGGCGATGTCCTTGCCGGTGAAGATGGCGGCGACGCCGGGCATCTTCTCGGCCTTCTCCGTCTTGATGGATTTGATGATCGCGTGGGCGTGCGGCGAGCGCAGGAAGCAGGCGAAGGTCTGGCCCGGACGGGTGATGTCATCGACATACTGGCCCGCGCCGGTCAGAAAGCGGACATCTTCCTTGCGGCGTACTGAAGCACCAATGCCTGTTTCCGACATCACGACCTCCCGGGGCCCAGGGGCCCGACCGTATTCCTGGAAAACGCGCCGCCGTGGCGACTACATCTTCGCGTGCATGATCGCCTTGACGATGTTGTGGTAGCCCGTGCAACGGCAGATGTTGCCTTCGAGCTCGTGGCGCACGGTTTCTTCCGACGCATTGGGGTGGCGGCGGCGGATGTCGATGCCGGCCATCACCATGCCGGGGGTGCAGAAGCCGCACTGCAGGCCATGGTGTTCCTTGAAGGATTCCTGCATCGGGTGGAGCTTGTCGCCTTGGGCCAGGCCCTCGATGGTCGTCACCTTGGCGCCTTCGCACTGGACCGCCAGGATGGTGCAGGACTTCACGGCCTTGCCGTCGATATGGACGGTGCAGGCGCCGCACTGGGTTGTGTCGCAGCCCACATGGGTGCCCGTCAGGCGCATGTGATCGCGCAAATATTCGACCAGAAGGGTGCGCGCTTCGACGGCGATGCTCGCGGCCTTGCCGTTCACCGTCATGGATACCTGGGGCATGTTCGTCCTCGCTCAGCAGATTGTTCGGTCCCGGGTCGGAAAGCTGCCCGGGATTGATGGCGTGAAGCAGTATACAACGCGCCGGATGGAATCCCGGGCGCAGTTTCCCTTGGCCCCGCTTCGATGGTCAAGCGATCAAAAAATTGCGTCGAAAAGGATCAAAAGGCGTCGACAAGATAAAGAACCACCAGCGCCAGCACGATCAGGCCGCTGATCCAGACCACCGGCTTGAGGCCACCCTTGGCCGGCGTGGGCATGGCGGCTGCTGCCGGCGCGGGGGTCACCGGTGGCGGAAGCGGGGCTGTGATTCCGCCCGCCATCACCTCGGGGGCGGCGGCAGGCGCCGACGCCGCCGCGCGATCCCCCACGATCCGGGAGAAATTGGCGAAGAACTGGTCAGCTATCTTCTTCGCCGCGCCGTCGACCAGGCGGGCGCCGATCTGCGCGAGCTTGCCGCCGACCTGGGCCTGAGCCTCGTAGCGCAGGATGGTGCCGCCATTGTCGTCGTCGAGGCGCACCTTGGCGCCGCCCTTGCCAAAGCCGGCCGGGCCGCCCTGGCCCTCGCCGGAGATCGTGTAACCGTTGGGCGGGTCGAGGTCGGACAGCGTCACCTTGCCGCGGAACTTTGCCTTCACCGGGCCGACGGCGGCAGTGACGGTGGCGGTCATCTCGGTGTCCGATGTCTTTTCCACCGATTCGCAGCCAGGGATGGCGGCCTTGAGGATTTCGGTGTCGTTGAGCGCTTCCCATACCACCTGCTTGGGGGCAGGAATCCGGTATTCGCCAGTCATTTCCATGGCAAAAGAGCTCCATTGCGCGCGGCGGGAATTCGCCGGACCCTAAAGGGGCCGTGCGGCAGACGCAAGACCGGTCACGGTTGCCAATCGCCCGCTGATCGCTAGATTGTTTCGTGAATTTCGCGAGGTCTGCGTGACGCCCCAGCCGCCTGCCGCCCGTTCCACCCTCGATATTGCGCTGTGGTTCCAGGCGCGCGGCGAGTCGGCGGGTGACACGCTGTCGCTGCGAAAGCTCCACCTGCTGCTCTATGTCGCGCAGGCGCACTACGCCGTCGAGCATGACGGGCAGAAGCTGATGCCTGCCGTGTTCCTGGCACTCGATGCCGGGCCGCTCGAACCCAACATCTTCCAGCTCTTCGCCAGCGGCCGCTGCAACCTGACGGGCAACGAGCCGAGCTTTGCCATGGAAACCTATCTGCACGAGATCTGGGCCCGCTATGGCCGCAAGACCGGCGAGCAGATTCTGGCCATCGTCGCCCGCGATGGCGTGTGGAAGGCCGTGCTCGGCCGTGGCCAGCGGCTGGAGATTCCGCATGAGGCGCTGTTCCGCGGCTATGGCGGCGGCGGCAAGGCCATCCCGATGGAGGAGCGCCAGACCGAGGCCGCGCCCGCGGAAGGTGCGGCCAAGCCGAAGGAATATTGGACGCTCGACGGCCGTCGCGCCCAGAAATGGGTGCCGGGCGTGTCGCGCACACCATCCTCTGCCGCACCGGCAAAGCCCGAGAAGAAGTCGGCCGGCGGCGGGATCCGCCGCATCATTCCCGCGCCCGGTCCGGGCGGGAAGCGCGAGGGCTAGGTCGCCACCATGCCACGCGGCCTGATCCTGCGGGGCCTGGCCGTGCCACCAGCCATCACGCTGGCGCGCGCTGCCACCGACCCGGCGCTGGTCGACGCGTTCGGTGCCAGCGACTTCGCGGTCTGGCCCGACAACATGGCGATGCAGGCGGACCTGAAGGCCGGTGCCGTCGATATCGCCATCATTCCCACCAATGTCGCCGCCACCCTTTTCCGGCAGGGGTTGCCGCTCGGCCTTGTACGCGTCACGGTGTGGGGCATCCTGCAGGTGATGACACGGCGCAGCGACGTGAACAGCTGGGCCGATCTTGCCGATCGCGCTGTCGCCGTGCCATTGCGCGGCAACATGCCGGAAACGATCTTCACCACGCTGCTCGCCCGCGTGCCGGATATGGCGGGACACGTCACAATTCGCTACATGCCCACCTACGTTGCAGCGATGGAGGCGATGCTCGCGGGCGAAGCAGATGCCGCCGTCCTCCCCGAGCCGTTGGCGTCCGTCGCCGAATCGAAAGGCGCGCAGCGGGCCATCGACTTGCAGGCGGAGTGGGGCCGGCTGGTGGGCGGGCCCCCGCGGTATCCGCAGGCGGGCGTCGTGGTGCCGCGCGCGCGATGGACGTCCGATGCCGCACCGGTGATCGGCGGCGCCA
>CANJEJ010000272.1 GCA_947473325.1 Alphaproteobacteria bacterium
CCAGGCCAATCACCAGTGGCACCGGCGCGATGCCCAGCAGCCATTGGCGCAAGGTCAGTTCGAGCCCGATCAGGCTGAGCACACAGGTAACGACGACTGCCGCCGCGGTGCCGCGCAGATAGACAATCAGCAACTGGCGATAGAGCTGCGCCGCGCTGCCGGCCACGGCCGAACCTGGCGGGGCGAGCTTCCGAGTGCTGCTGTCGGTCACAACGGTCATGCGCGGACGGAACCGGGGACGGAGGGTGCCGCCATGGATGCCCGCCGGAACGCCGACGGGCTGCGCCCCGCGGCCCCGCCAATCCGGCCGGATGGCTCCTTGTTCTTTCGCATGATCGTGTTCAGTGCCGGTCCCCGTCTGGCGATCCGCGCCCCTGCGGATATCAGCCTAACTCTAGGGCCTCAGCGATAGGGTTTCACCTGTTACCTCAAAGCCGGAGAGACGGGATTGGCCCTGAAGGCGGTCAGTCCGTCGTGCGCACGATCACCGTGATGTCGTCGCGATAGTTGCCCGGCACCGCATCGGCCAGGGTGCCGATCTCGATCTGCATCGGGAAGCGGTCGCCACCTGATTGGGTAACACCCGAGCGCTCGGCAATCGTCACCTTGCTGCTCAGATTGATGGTCTGGCCATTGACAGTGAGGGTGTAGGGAACCGTGCCGCTGACGCCGCCGACGCGGCGGAGCTTTCCGAGATTCTGCGACAGGACCTCAAGCTTGTAGCCCGCATTGGTGCGCACCAGCACGTCGAGGCGGTCGCGGTCGCCTTCCTGCAGCACGCCGAAATCGACGTTGTACTGGGTGGCGTTGGCATCGAACTGCGCGCCGCTCGACACCACTGACGCTTCCGCCACCTTCGGAATCAGCGCGCGATAGCGGATCGTCCGGGTCGCCATCTGCGTGTAGTTGGTCAGCGTCCCGCGGTAGAGCGTCAGGGCGACATTGTCGGTGTAGTCGCCGGCCGGGCGGATCAGGCCCGGTGTGATGTGGACATAGTAGGAAAGATCGACAGTCTCAGTGCCGGGATTGTCGGCAGCGATGACCCCGGTCAAAATCTCGTTTTCGTTCGCGCTCTGCAGGTCCTTCAGCACGTTGCTGCGGGTCACCGAGTCGTGGATGTTGTAGGGCAGCTGGTTGGCCCCCAGCACCATGTAGCGGTTGAAATTACCCGCCGAACCGGGACCGAAGGTGACGAAGAAGCTGCAAGTGCCGACCGTGCTGCGAATCTCGAGCTGGCCTTCCTGCGTGTAGGCCTGCGGCGTGAACGGGTTGTAGCCGCCGCCTTCGCCTTGCCAGCGGAAGTCCGGCACCGAACCGAAGCGCAGGTTGTTACAGGTCTGCGGCAGGTCGTTCTGCAGCCCGCTCGACTGGGACAGCGCCGCGGGCCCCGCCAGCAACAGGGCAAGGGCACCACCGCCCAGCAGGAGCAAAACCGTTCGGAAGACGCGCATGTTCAGCATGATCTGACCTTACCGGTTTGCAGCATAGGCCGTCGCCCCCGGCCTTTCGGTGACCGCCGTCGCTCCGGCGTTGACGACGAGACAGCCCTGGCCTTCCTCCCTCAGTGCCGCGCAAAGGCGCTCACCCGCGGCTTCCGAGGGCAGCGGCCCGGCCTGAAGGCGATGGAACGTGCCCTTGCCGGGGCCGAGGTCGGCGGCGACGAGCAGCGGAGCAAGCCCGGCCAGCGTCTCGCCGTAGCGGGCGGCAAGCCGGCGCCATTCGGCCCCGGCAGCGTCCCCGCCGCGCAGGGCCGCCAGTTGGACGCGGAACATCGGCTGGGCCGCAACCGTGGTGATCGCCAGGACAGCCTCCGCAGGCGCGGCCTCGGCGCGTGGCTGCGACACGGCGGGGGCGGCCTCCGGCGCGGCGGCACGGACACTGCCCGGCACCGGCAGACAATCCTGACCACGCTCCTTGAGGGTCGCGCACAGCCGTTCCGCCGCAGCGCGGTCGGGCAATGGCCCCAGCTGCAGGCGATGGACGACGCCCTTGCCGGCGCCGAGATCGACTTCCATGACAAAGCCTTCCAGGTCGCCCAGCACGTCGCTGTGCCGGCGTTGCAGGCGGGCCCATTCCGTCTCGGCGGCAACAGCGGTGCGGGCTGCTGTCAGTTGCACCATCACGCCGCCGGCGAGCGGCGCTTCGATGCTGGCCGGCTGCAGCGGCACGGGCACCGCACGCGGCGCGGCCGGTGCCGCTGCTGGCGCAGACGGGGCCGGCGATGGCGCCGGTGCGGTGGCGGGCGCTTCAATGGGCCCCTGGGCAATCGATGGCAACGGCCGTTCGGAGATCACGGCCGGGCCGCGGCTGGCCGGGGTGATGACTATGCAGCTCTGGCGGCGGCTGCTCAGTTCGGCGCACAGGCGGCGTGCCAGCGTGGCATCGCGCAGCGGTCCAACCTGCAGGCGATAGAACGTACCGCGATCGGGTATCTCGACCTCCACGGCAGAGGCGCCGAAGCGGCCAAGGATGTCGGCATGACGAGCCTGAATCATCTTCCAGGCATCGGCTACCTCATCCGGGTCGCGGAAGGCGGCGAGCTGGATGCGATAGGTGCCTAGATTGCCGACGCTGCCCGTCGGCTCCACGACAACCGGTGCCGCTGCGACAACTGCCGGGGGCGCTGCCGGAGCGGCGGCGCCTGACGGTTCCGCCAACGAGGTCGCGGGTGCCGCCGTCCCCGGCGTCGGCGTGGCAGCGGCGACGACAGGCGGCGGTACCGGCGCGGAGGCCACCGGCGGAATCGGCACGGCGGGCGGCGCCGGCGCGGCGTCGGGGGCTGGCGCCGACGGTGTCGCCGGCACCGGTGTGGCATCGGCACGGCGGGTCGGCGCGAGGTCTTCGGGCTTCGCCGGCGGCACACCGGTGGCGGGCGGCCGGATGCCGTCGCCCGTGCGGGCGCCAAGTCGCAGGCGGCCAGCATCGTATGACCCGGTTGCACCGGCCGGAATCTCGAAGGCGATCGGTGAATCGGGGAAGTCGAACATGGTCAGCAGGTGCTTGCCCGGGCGCAAGCCCTCCGAGCTCACGACGCCGCCGCGGTTGGTGAAGACCAGGATGGGTGTGAAGGAACTGTCGCCCTCGCGCGAAATCTCTCCCGCCCCCAGCTCCAGTGGCTCGCTGGCGGCATCCAGCACGATGGCAGTCAGCAGCACGGTCGCCTCGGTGCCGATGCGGATCAGGGTGCCGGCGCGGATCGTCGGCGTCACATCGAAAACATCCTTGCCGAGATCGACGCCGATCGGCAGATCCGGTGCATCCACCAGCACGCGGCGCTGCTGGTAGGAGGTGAGGTCCGGCAGCACGGCGGGTCCGAGGCGGCCGTTCTCGGCCTGATATTCCTTGTTGTCGCCACGCGGGTTCACACCAACCGCCTGGCCCTTCAGCGCCTTGTTCGGCACCACAAGGGCAAAGCTGTCCGTCACCGGGCGGCTGATCCCGAAATAGCCGTCGGCAAAGACCAGCGCCGAGCCGGCGCGCAGATTCGTCACCCGCTCCACCTCGTCGTCGCGAGCCCGCGGCATGTTGATGTCATGCGACGCCGACAGCTCACTGCGATAGCCCACCCGCGAGATATCGCCGAAAACATCGTTGGCATTGCCGTTGCGCTGGACGCCGGCATTGGCCGTCACGTTGTTGAGGAAAGGCGAGGGGCGGTAGGACCAGTCGAGCCGGCTGGACCGGCTCAGCGTGTCGCGCGTCG
>CANJEJ010000273.1 GCA_947473325.1 Alphaproteobacteria bacterium
CGACAGCCCGGTGATGCGGTCATGGGCGATGGCCTCGTCGAGCATGCGGGCGCGGCGTTCGACCATCTGGAACAGAAAGGCGGCCACGCCGCCGACAACCGACAGCAGCACGATGCCGGTCAGGATCGTCACCGTCGCGATGAAGGACATAGGATTGGCGGCCAGCGCGACACCGGCCGAAACGGCCATGAACGACGCGGTCGATATCACGCCGGCATAGCCGAAGAAGAATGCCGCGACCACGATGGGCAGGCTGAGCACCAGCGGCGCGGCGGCAACGGCCGCGCCCTGATAGAGCAGATAGGTCCCGGCCACCCCGATGGCGGCGAAGGCAGCGAGGATGGTGGCCGCGGTCACGGCACGCTGGCCTCGCGGATGCCGCCAGCGCGGCATCAGTTCTGCGAAGGCAGCGGTTCCCGGTTTCGCGCCCGCCGGTGCATTGCCGGCGTGCATTGTCATGTATTCACCGTAACGTGTCGCTCACGCCCGCCAGAATCCCGGCGAGCCCCCAGTCGTGACGCTAGTGCATGGCGCGCAAACGCCAAACCCCCAATCTTGTGGGGGCTCACCCTAGAAATTGGCCGCAGCGATGACAAGGCGGACGCAGGCGCTGCACGCGAGGCGGGCGACAAGCCGATTGCGTAGCAGAGTACCTTTCGCGAAAGTAGGCGGGAACCAGATCGCGACCCATTCAACTGCCGCGCGAATAGACGCGGCCCCAGGGAGTTTTCATGACCGGTGCCATCGACATTGTCTGCTCCCCCGCCACGCCGAAGGACATCCGGCTCGGCCGCGTCGGCCTCGATGAACGGGCCATGGCCCAGCTGCGCATGCCGGCCAAGTACCACAAGGGCGTGCCGATGAAGGACTACATCGGGATGATGGATGAGGGAAATGTCGACCGCTCGCTGCTGATCGCCGTGCGTGCCGGCGACATGAAGAAACGCCACTCCTTCGAAGTGCCCTACGAGGACGTCTACGAGACCTGCCAGAAATATCCCGACCGCTTCTCGGGGCTCGCCGGTATCGACCCGACGCGCGGCATGCAGGGCCTGCGCGAACTGGAACATGCCGTCACCAAGCTTGGCTTCGTTGGCGCGCACATCTATCCGCACTGGATCGAGCTGGCGCCCGACGCGGCGCAATATTATCCGTACTACGCCAAGTGCTGCGAGCTCGACATCCCGATCATGATGCAGGTCGGGCACAACCTGATCTATCAGCAGGAACGGCGGCTTGCGACCCTGCAGCGGCCGATCCTGCTCGACCGCGTCGCCATTGACTTCCCCGACCTCAAGATCATCGGCATCCACATCGGCATACCGTGGACCGACGAGATGATCTCGATGTGCTGGAAGCATGAGAATGTCTACACCTGCGGCGACGCCTATGCGCCGAAGCACTGGCCGAAACAATTCGTGCACTACGCCAATACCTATGGCCAGGACAAGGTCCTGTTCGGCACCGACTGGCCGGCCCTGTCGCCGAAGCGCTGCATGGACGAGATCGCCGAGCTGGGTTTCCGGCCCGAACCCTTGCGGAAGATGCTGCGCGAGAACGCGCTGAAGGTCTTCACCAGGCTGCCGGAAGCCAAGGCGGCGCAGCGCAAGGTGAAGGCGCAGGCGCAGGCGCAGGCGACGAAGAAACGCGGCCGATGAACCGGCCGGCCAGCTATCGGCCGATCACGATTGCCGACGGGGTGCGCAGCGCAGGCCGGCGCACCCCCGGCAAGACCGCGCTCGGCGTCGCGGGTGAATTCCGCACCTATCGCCAGATCGTCGATGGCATGGACCGCGTCGCCAACGGCGCGCTGCACGGGCTCGGGCTGAAGCCGGGCAGCCGCACGGCGCTGTTCCTGCCCAACGCACCGGAATTCGTCGAACTCGTGCTCGGACTGTCGCAGGCGGGTCTGCCGCCCGCCATCGTGCCGCCAAACCTGACGGCGCCGGAGATGGCCTATATCTGCAACGACATCGGCGCCGAGGTGCTGTTCGTGCACCGCGACCTCGAGGACATCGCGCGCAGTGCACCGCTCGACACGGTGCGCACCATGATCGTTATCGGCAAGGATTATGAAGACTGGCGCGCCGCGGCGAAGGCGACGCCGCCGGGCATCGCCCAGGAGGAATGGGATGTCTTCATCATCTCGTACACCTCGGGCACGACCGGCAAGCCCAAGGGCTGCCTGCTGCCGCACCGTTCGCGTGTGATGGGCTTCTATACGATGGCGGCGGAATATGCCTGCTATTCGCCAGATGACCGCAGCCTGGCGGCAACGCCGATGTACACGGGCGCCGGCCTGTCCTTTGCCCTGGCGCCGCTTTTCTTCGGCGGCTACAGCGAAATCCTGCCGCGCTTCGACGCGGCCGCGGTGGCGCATCACCTGAGGGATAACGGCATCAGCAGCACCTTCCTGGTGCCGACCCAGTTCGAGGCGTTGTTCCAGCAGGGCGAGACGACGCCCGCACCGGCGCTGAAAGCGATCATCTCCGGCGCCGCACCGCTCGGCGATGCCACCAAGGCGCGGATCCTCGAACGCTTCGGCGACGCCGTATTCCACGAGCTCAATGGCTCGAACGAGATGGGCTATGTCACCAACCTGCGCCCCGTCGACCAGCGCCGCAAGCAGCGCTGCGTCGGGTTGCCCTATCCCGCGGTCGAGCTGCGCCTGCTGGGTGAGGACGGCAAAGAGGTGGCGCAGGGCGAGGTGGGCGAAATCTTCGCGCGTTCGCCCATGCTGTTCAACGGCTACTGGCAGCGGCCCGAGGCGACGGCCGAGGCCTTCCGCGACGGCTTCGCCAGCGTCGGCGACATGGGGCGGCTCGACGACGAGGGCTTCCTCTACCTCGTCGATCGCAAGAAGGAGATGATCAAGACAGGCGGCAGCGCCGTCTATCCGCGCGAGGTCGAAGAGGTGCTGGCCCAGCACCCGGCCGTGCAGGAGGTCGCCGTCTTTGGCGTGACCGATGCCTATTGGGGCGAGGCGGTGACTGCAGCAGTGATCGTGAAGCCCGGCGCAGCCTGCGATGAGGCAGGCTTGCGCACGCACTGCCAGGCGAGCCTTGCGCGCTACAAGATTCCGAAGACCTTCCACCTGGTCGACGACCTGCCGCGCAATCCCGGCGGCAAGGTGATGAAGCACGAGCTCATGGCGCTGGCGGAACGCGGAAAGCTGGGCCGCCGCCTCCCCTGATTATTCTTCGTTCCGGAACTGCGAGGGCGGCAGCAGCATGTGCAACAGGATGCTGGCCAGCGCGGCCACTGCGCAGGTTGCCATGACCACGGCCATCGGCAAGGCACTGCCATCTTGCCATTGGCCCGAGACGAAGACCGCCCCCGCCGCTATGACCATCGTCATGAAGCCGTTGACACCCGAGGCCGTGCCGGCGCGGCGAGCGAAGGGCGAAAGGGCCCCCTGCGAAGCGTTGGGGAACGAGTTGGCCAGTCCGAAATAGGTCAGGGCAGCCGGTGCGAGCACCGCCCAGGCTTCCCGAACATCGAGCAGGGCGAAAACAAGCATCAGGCCGGTGCCGACGATCAGGATGCTGGTGCCGAACAGGACCATCCGATCGCCCCCGAGCTTCGGCGTGAGGCGGCTCGCCACGGCGGAGCCGATGAAGTTGAAGGTGATCGGAATCACCATCAGCAGACCGGCGGTATCCGGTGCATAACCAAGTGACTGGATCAGGAAGAAGGGAAC
>CANJEJ010000274.1 GCA_947473325.1 Alphaproteobacteria bacterium
CGGGCTTGCCAATTCCTCGGGCCTCGTCGGGCGCAACCTGATGTTCCACCCGATCGCCAACGTGACCGGTGTGTTCGACGCGATGATCAACGGCCACACCGGCAATTCCACCGTGTCGCTCTATTGCCAGCAGTTCTACGAGACCGACCCGGCGCGCGGCTTCGCGCGCGGCTTCATGATGGCGGGCCTGCGCTCGCAGGGGCCGATGGTGACGGCGACAGGCGGCTGGGCGGAGCCGCTCGCCTGGGGCGAAAGCCACCACCGCGACTTCATGGCTCTAGCCGGCCGCACCGGCTCCATCTCCATCCTGTGCGAAGACCTGCCGGATGAGCGCAACCATGTCGGCATCGATGCGAGTGTGTGCGACGCCTGGGGTATTCCATCCGCCGCGCTCCACTACCAACTCGACCAGAACAGCGAGCGGATGCTGGCCTATGGCATGGCGCGGGCGCGCGAGGCCCTGGTCGAGGCCGGCGCCCGTGACGTGGTCGACAAGGCGCTGTTGTCGGAAGCGGGCTTCCACCTGATGGGCACCGCGAAGATGGGCAGCGACCCTGCGCGCTCGGTCACCGACCGCTGGGGCCGCAGCCATGACGTGCCGAACCTCTACATCGTCGATGGCAGCCTGTTCGTCACCTCGGCGGCGGTGAACCCCACCCCGACGATCCAGGCGCTGGCGCTGCGCACCGCCGATCACATGATCGCCAGCCGCGGCGCCTGAGGATGACAGCCCGCCCGCCCCGAAAGGTGGCAACGCTCCGGTCCCTACCTATAATGGTCCCCCAACACGCCGGCCCAAGGCCGGACAGGTCCGCGGGAGGACGCATGTTCACGCCTCTGGCCAGCGTGCCGGATGCTTTGCTCGATGCTGCGCTCGACCGGCTGTTGCCGGGCGGTGACGGCTGGCCGGCCGCCGGCGCCCTCGGCCTGGGTGCCGTGGTGCGGACTCAAGGCGCACTCGTTCCAGTCCAGTCGGCGGCGGTCCGCGCCGCCCTGTCGGCGCTGCCTGCCGATTTCGCGGATCAACCCGCGCCGGCACAGGATGACGCCCTGCGCGCTGTGGAAAAGGCGGCGCCCGCCGACTTCGCCGCCCTTGTCGCCGCCGCCTACAGCGCCTATTACGCCGACCCGCGTGTCCATGCCGTGATCGCCGAGAAATCCGGCGCGCCGGTGCGGCCGCCGCAGCCCGAGGGGCATGTTTTGCCCGACTTCGATGAATCCCTGCTCGCGGGCGTCAAGGCGCGCGGGCCGATCTGGCGTCCCGTCTGAACCTGAATTCGTACCCTGGAGTGTCCCATGGCCAAGAAACGCACCCTTATCGTCCTGTTCAACCTGAAGCCGGGCCAGGATGCCGCCGCCTATGAGAAATGGGCGCGTGAGGTGGACATCCCGATCGCCGGCGGCATGAAGTCGGTCGACGAGTTCAAGGTCTACCGCGCCGAGGGGGTCATGGGATCCGACGCGAAGCCGCCCTACAAATATTTCGAGATCCTGCACATCAACGACATCGACGGCCTGGGCAAGGACATCGGCGCCGAGCCGCGCATGAAGGACGTCGCCGCGAAGTTCCAAAGCTTTGCCGACAGCCCGACCTTCATCGTCACCGAACACATCGCGGGCTGAGGAGCACACGCATGTCCACGCTCACCGGCAAGGTTGCGCTCATCACGGGCGCGGGCCGCCACAAGGGACTCGGCGAAGCCATGGCGAAGCGCCTGGCGAAGGACGGCGCCGCCGTCGTCATCACCGACATCGGCGTGGCCAAGGGCCCGCAGTTCGAGAAGCAGCACATCGGCACCAGCGACGAGATGAACGAGATCGTCGCCGAGATCAGGAAGGCGGGCGGCAAGGCGGCGGCCGTGGTCTGCGACGTTCTGGATGAGAAGTCGGTCGAAGCCGCCGTCGCCTTCACGGTGAAGGAGTTCGGCCGCCTCGACATCATGATCAACAATGCCGGCATCGGCTATCTGATGACCGACATCCTGTCGCTCGACCAGAAGGACTGGGACGCGGTCCTCAACGTCAACCTGCGCGGCTGCTTCTTCGGCACCAAGCATGCCGCGAAGCAGATGATCGCACAGGGCGGCGGCGGGCGCATCATCAACACCGCGTCGCAGGCGGCGAAGCGCGGCTTCGCCGGCGCCGCGGCCTATGTCTCGTCGAAGCATGGCCTGGTCGGCCTCACGCGCACCTCGGCGCTCGAGTTCGGCAAGCACGCGATCCGCGTCAACGCGATCTGCCCGAACCATGTCACCACCGGCCTGGGCGACTGGCAGAACAAGCATTTCAGCGCGCTGGGCGGCCAGACGCACGACCAGTATATGGACGCGATGCGGAGCCGCATTCCCCTGGGGCGCGAAGGCAGGGCGAGCGACATCGCCGCCATGGCCGCATTCCTGTGTTCCGATGATGCCGATTACCTGACGGGCCAGTGCCTCGATGTGTCGGGTGGCGAGGAGATGCACTGATGTATCCGACCATCAAGGGCAAGGTCGCCGTCGTCACCGGCGCGGGCCGCAAGAAGGGCCTTGGCGAAGCGATGGCGAAGCGGCTCGTCGCCGAAGGCGCCAAGGTCGTCCTCACCGACATTGGCGCCCCCAAGGGCGCGCATTTCTCGAAGGAATACATCGGCACGACCGAGGAGATGGAAGAGATCGTCGCCGAGATCAGGAAGGGCGGCGGCGAGGCGGTCGGCACCATCTGCGACGTGCGCGAGGAATCGCAGATCGAAGCGGCGGTCCAGAAGGCGGTCGACAGCTTCGGCCGCCTGGACATCATGGTGAACAACGCGGGCGTCGGATACATCATGAAGCCGATGCTGGAGTTCAGCCAGGATGAATGGGACGCCGTGCTCAACGTCAACCTGCGCGGCGCCTTCTTCGGTATGAAGCATGCGGCAAAGCAGATGATCAGGCAGGGCGGCGGCGGGCGCATCATCAGCATCGCCTCGCAGGCGGCGAAGCATGCCTTCCCCGACCTCTGCGCCTATGTCTCGTCGAAGCATGCGCTGGTCGGCCTCACCCGCACCGCGGCGCTCGAATTTGGCCAGCACAAGATCACGGTCAACACGATCTGCCCGAACCATGTGACCACCGGCCTTGGCGCCACCCAGAACGAATACCGCGCCAAGACGATGGGCATCACGGTCGACGAGCTGTTAAAGCGCCGCTCGGCGACGATCCCGCTCGGCCGCGTCGGCCTGACATCGGACATTGCCGCCACCTGCGCCTGGCTCTGCTCGGACGAAGCCTCGTATGTGACGGGGCAGAATCTCGATATCTCCGGCGGCCAGGAAATGCACTGACGGGAGCTGCGTGATGGCCAATCGCGAGATCGCGGCGCTGAAGGCGCATATCGCGGCGCATAGCGTGGCGCCGACGGCACCGCTTGCCGACAACCGGGCGGCAACCGAGAAACGCCGCGCCATGAAGCCGCGCGCCGACCTCACGGTCGAGCGGCTGGCGCTGAACGGGGCGGCGGCCGACCGGCTTGCCTTTCCCGACAGCGCCGCCGACCGCGCCGTGCTGCATTTTCACGGTGGCGGCTACATCCTCGGCTCGGCCACCTCGCACCGCGCCTTCGGGGCGGAACTTGCCTGGGCGACGCGGTCCACCGTCTTCATGTCGGACTATCGCCTGGCGCCGGAACATCCGTTCCCCGCC
>CANJEJ010000275.1 GCA_947473325.1 Alphaproteobacteria bacterium
ACTTCAACGTGCCCAACAACCGAAATTAATACCTGTCGGCGCCGCTCGATCGCAGCGGCACGGCGGGCGGCATGCATGGAAGTGCCCGGCTCCTCGGCCAGACCGCCGGCACGCTGTTGACGATGCTGCTCTTCGCCTCGGTGGCGATGGCGCCCCGCCCTGGTCTCGCCTGCGGTGGAGGCCTGACCCTTGCCGCTGGTCTCGTCAGCCTCATGCGGCGCGAATCCGGCACACAGGCCACTCGCGACGCGCTTTCCCCCGTACAGGAGATCAGGTCATGAAGATTTGCGCTGCGCTGTTGTTGAGTCTCATGCTTGCGTCCGTGCCGGACGTTGCCGGCGCGTTCCAGCCGGCGATGACGGTCCTCGACCTCGATACGCTCGCCACCGGACGCCCGGCCAAGATCAACCTCTGGTACCCCCAGGGCGATTGTCCGGCAGGAAGCGCAATGCCATGCCTGGCGGACGACGCGATCACCGACCGGGTGCTGGTCTTCTCGCATGGCACGATGGGCTCCGCAGAAGATTATTCTTGGCTCGCTGAGAGTCTTGCGGCGGGGGGCTTCCTCGTTGTCGGCGTGAATCACTATGCCGAATCGCGCCTCTACGGCAGCGCGACGCAGGATCCGCGCAGCATCCCGCAGATATGGCAGCGCGCGCAGGACATCTCGGCCATCCTCGACAGACTCGCCGCACAGCCAGTGTTCCGGCGCCCGGTCGCCTGGGATTATGTTGTGATGATGGGCCATTCCGCCGGCGGTCAGACTGCGGCGCTGCTGGCCGGCGCCCGCTTTGACCTGCGCCAGATGATCGCCTACTGCATGTCCGCGGCGGCGGCGCCGGACCGTTCCTGCAATTACGGGCGCGGGCTGGGCGATGTGCCGGAGTCGTTCGTTGCGCGCTACAATGCAAGCTATGCAGACCGGCGCGTGCAGGCACTGCTGCTGCTCGATCCGGCGCTGGGCGCGGCGCTGCAACGCGACTCCCTCCGCGATGTCGTGCTGCCCGCCCTGGTCGTCGGCGCGACGCAGACCGACTTCCTGCCCTGGGATCAGCATGGGGCGCGCTATGCCGCGGCACTCCCCGGGGCCCGCACCATCTTGTTGAATGGTGGCGAGGGGCATTTCGTCTTCCTGTCGCCCTGCCAGCATGACGTGCAGGTGATGGGTGTGCCGCTGTGCGGGGACCGGCCGGGCGTGGACAGACGCGCCGTGCAGCAGGGTCTGGCTCGCCAGATTGCCGACTTCCTTCGATCGGACACCGCGCCGTAACGAGAGAGCCCGACGGCGGGACCGCGACCGTTGCTGCCGAATTCCCCCTGAGCCTGCGCGATAGGACTGCCTGAAATCACAAAAAAGGGGCGCCGTGCGGCGCCCCTTGTTGTTGTGTGGAAGGGAAGGGGCTACGCCACCTTCTTCTTCGAACGCCAGTCGAGATCGGCGAGAACGTCGGTGACGTTGGCCTGCTTCTCTAGCGCCCAGACCTTGTCGAACACCTTCTGCATCTGGCCTTCGGGCAGCAGGCCCTTGGCGCAGTCGCGGAACTTGCCTTCGACTTCCTTGTCCGTCAGCGGGTTGTGCGGGCTGCCGCGATAATTCTCGTCGGCCCAGCGCACGATGGTGTTGCCCGCCGTGGTCTCCACCTCGATGCGCGAGCGGATGCGCTCGAAGCCCATCGCCTCGATCGCCTTGTCGTCGATGGTCTCGACCTTGCGCTGCATGTCGGCCACGTCCGGGCGGGCGACGAATTCGTCGGTGAATTCGGCCTTGCCGGCGGCGCCGGCCACCGCGATCGCCGCGAGCAGGAAGTGCATGCAAAACTTGCCCTCGAGCTCGGTGCGCGCGAAGGAGAAACGGATCGGCCCCAGGATGTTCTTCGCCGCATAGAGGCGGATCTTCTTGACGTCCTTGGCCGACAGCTTGTGCTCCTGCATCAGGAACAGGAGCGCGTCCATCGACGGGTGGGTCAGCACGCCGCACGGATACGGCTTGATGCTGATACCGGGCTTCGCGATGGTGAACGGCTTGCCGAAGCGGTCGATGACCAGGTCGGGGTCGCCGCCCGGGCCGGCGATGGTGAGGTAGCCCCATTTGCCGTCCAGCGCCTCGTCATTGGCGGTGAAGCCTTCGTTGACCAGCAGGGCCGCGGTGACGCCGTTTTCCGACGAGCGTGCGACGTGGAAGGGCTTGGTCATGGTGCCGAAATTGGCGCGGATGCCGGCGGCCATCGAGGCCGCCATGCCGATCACCTGCGCCATCTGGTCGGCATTGAAGCCCAGGAGTTTGCCGGCCGCGATGGCCGAGCCGAAGGTGCCGATGGTGCCCGAGGTGTGGAAGCCCCGCATGTAATGGTCAGGGTTGATCGCTTCCGCGATCTTGCATTCCACCTCGAAGCCCGCCTGGAAGGCGGTCATGAAGCGCTTGCCGTCCACGCCGCCAAGCATATCGGAAATGGCGAGGCAGGCCGACAGCGGCGGCACGGTGGGATGGCACAGCAGGCCATAGGGACGGCCGGGGCCCTCGGCGAGCTGGGTGTCGTCCCAGTCCATCGCATGGCCGGCAAGGCCGTTCCACATGGCGGCGAGATGGGCCGGCACCTTCTTGGCGGCGTTGCCGACGAGGCGCGAATCGCCCGTACCGCCGACCTTGGTGATGTATCTGTCGAGCACCTCGAGCGCCGGCTGCTCGGTGCCGCCGATCATGACGGCAAGGCCGTCGAGCACGCAGCGGCGGCCGATATGCAGCGCATCGGCGGGGATGTCTTCGTATTTGAGGTTGGCCGCGAATTCGGCAGCGGCTTTGGTCAGCGAACGTTCAGTCACTTGGGTCACTCCCGGAATATCGGTTTCTTGGTTCAGGCGGCCGCGCGCGGGCCGAAGGCGTTCTGGCCGCGCCAGGCATCGACGATCTCGTCGACATTGGTGAGCAGGCCGAAGCGGTGCGTCACGTTCTGCAAGGTGGCTTCGCCCAGTTCCTTGCTCCACGATGCCGTACCATCCGATGGCACGGCGATGTAATAGCCATGCTCGAAGGCGGCGCGGAAGGTGCTCTCGACGCAGACGTTGGTTGAGACACCGGTGACGATGCAGGTCTTGATCTCGTTGGCGCGCAAAATCATGTCGAGGTCGGTGCCCTGGAAGGCGGAATAGCGGTGCTTGCGGATCTGCACCTCGCCTTTCTTCGGGCTGAGCTCGGGGATGAACTCGGCGCCCTTGCTGTTCTCCATCGCGAGCTTGTCGCCCGAGAAGGTGGAGCGGCGGCGCTGGGCAAGCCAGGGCCCGCCGTCTGACAGGTGTTCCTCCAGCGTCCAGAAGCCGACATGGACGACGAGCGCGCCGGCGGCGCTGGCGGCATCGCGCAGCTTCACCAGGTTGGGGATGATCGCCTTGGTGCGCGACAGGTCGCGGCCGGCACGCGCGGTGCCTGCGCCATCGACGCAGAAGTCGACCTGCATGTCGACGATCAGGAGGGCAGTGTGCTGCGGGGCGACGCGCTCCCGCAGGTCTTTCAGCATCACGGGTTCCATGGCGTTAGTTTCCCTTGCCTTTGCTGGCCTTGTCGGCGGCGATGAACCAGTCGCGGATCTGGCCGCCGGTCATGAAGATGGTGTCGGAGCGCGATTTCAGTTCGTCGATCATCCGCTGCAGATAGACGATGCGG
>CANJEJ010000276.1 GCA_947473325.1 Alphaproteobacteria bacterium
GTGGGTCCGTCGCCCGTCCCGCTCACCGGGGCTGGCCTCCAGACAAAAGAAAAGGCCGCGGTGGCGAACCACCGCGGCCTTCCGGTCGAAACCGGATTTCCTTGCTTAGCGGAGAACGATCTCCACGCGGCGGTTCTGCGGTTCACGCACACCATCCGGCGTCGCAACCAGCGGCTCCGACTCGCCCTTGGCAGAGACGAAGATTTCGTTGGCCGGGATGCCTTCGCGCATCAGGGACTGACGAACCGCTTCGGCGCGGCGCTGCGACAGACGCAGGTTGTAGTTCTCCGGACCCGAGCGGTCGGCGTGACCGGTGGCTTCGATCCGGGTGACGCGCGCCGTCTTGGCGTTGGCGGCAGCCTGGCGGATGATGTTCGAAGCTTCCGGCGTGATGTCCGAGCGATCGAAGTTGAAGAACACGAGGTAGTTACGCGGCACCTGCGGCGCCGGAGCAGCGGCCGGCGGCGGAGCCGGGGCAGCAGCAGGCGGCGGCGGGGGCGGCGGGGCCGGAGCAGCAACCGGAGCCGGCGCGGGGGCCGGAGCCGGACGCGGCGGCTGACCGAAGGAGTAGCGAACGCCGAGCAGCAGGCGGTGATCCTGATACTCGACTTCCGTCGTGCCGGTCGTGCCCTGGAATTCAGGATCGGACAGCGCGGCGAAGTAGCGATAGTCGCCGAAGAGCGACCAACGCTGGTTGAGGTTGAAGGTCATGCCGGCGATGGCCTGGCCCGTCGGGGCCCAGTCGCTCTCGCTGACCGCCGCGGCGGCGGCACCAATTGGCAGGCCCTTCGAGGTATACGAGGCATAGCCAAAGCCAGCGCCGAGGTACGGGGTGACCCGGCCCCAAGGGGCGAAATCATACAACGTGTTGATCAGGATGCCCGACGCCTGGATGCGGCCGGGGGCGGAAACGTTGTTCGACGATTCCACCTTGCTCCGCGCCATGGAGCTTTCGAGCTCCATGCGGAAGCCGTTACCGAACTTCCAGCCGGTGGTGATCGCACCAAGCCAGCCGTTGTCGAATTCAAGGTTGGTTGCCGTAATGCCGGTCGTGTCAGAATCGTTCGGCATCACAACGCCGGCACCGAGGCCAAGGTAGAGGCCTGGATACTGCTGGGCCATGGCAGCCGCGGGCATCAGACCCGTCATGACAACTGCGCCAGCCAGAAGTTTCGTCATATTCATTTTAACATCCCCTCAGTCCGTCCAGATGGACATCCAGTTCAGCGCCCGGCCCCTACAACGCGGGCACGTCAATTTCGTCGATGATCAGGAGACTCCCCCCAATGGGCATTCCCCATGTCCGCTCGCCGAATAGAGCAAACTTAACACGACCAACGTGAAAGTTAGCCTTGCGTTGCAGGAATATCCCAGCCCCACCTATAGATAGATGGAATTTGTTGCGGAAAAGCCACAGGCGCGCAAACCCGTCGCAGGTTTGTGCACAATAGGAATAAATGACCTTGCGGTGGCCAATCAGCTGATGTTGTTCTTGCGTTTGTAGTCCTTGATCGCCCGATCAAGGTCACGCCGCTCGGCACAGATGGCACACAGGTTCTCCAGTGCCTTCATATGCTCCTCGGCCTTGGCGAGCTGCTTGGTCTCAAGATAGGCCTCGCCAATGTATTCATGGGCGCCGCGATGCTTCGGATCGAGGGTCAGCGCGACCCGGTAGTGCTCGAACGCCTTGTCGAAATTGCCAAGCTTGCGATAGCTGAACCCCAGCAAATTCTGCGCGTCGGCGTCTTTCGGGTTCTTTTCGGCCGCCTTGGCGAGGTGATTCACCGCGACCTGGTAATTCTTCTCGTCGACCGCCTTCTTGCCATTGGCGTAGTCGGGATTCGCGGTCGCCTTGGCGACGTCGGGAGTGTCGCTGCCCATGGCGAGGACAGTCGCCGGTGCGGCAAGCGCCACAGACACGGCCAGAGCAAGGGCGAATACAACCGGCTTCATTTCAGGACTCCTGGCTAGCAATGCTGCAGGGTAAACGGCCCGGCGGCGGAAAATCATCCCGCCTCACCGGCCTGTGACGCCAACGGCGCCACAGCCTTGGGATTTACCCACCCGGAGGGTGATCGGGATGCCGTTCCGGGTGCCGGCAGTATAGACCGAAAGCGACAGCGAAGGACTCCCCGCAGCCTTGTCGCCTTTCACTCCGCCTCTTCGGCAAATACCTGCGCGATGTGGCTCGCCAGCGCGAATTCGGAATAGGGCTTGGAGAGCAGCACGGGCAATTCCCGAGCGTCGCCATGCAGCACGTTGACCGAGGCATAGCCGGACGTCGCCAGCACCCGCAGCGCGGGATAGCGCCGGCGCGCCTCGGAGGCGAGTTCGATGCCAGTCATTCCCCCGGGCATCACCAGGTCGGTGAACAGCAAATCGAAGGGCCCGGAGCGCGCGAGTTCCTCGAGTGCGCGCGGGCCGCTCTCGGCCGCCACCACCGCATGACCCATGCTGCGCAGCAACTCGACGGCGGTTTCCCGCAGCAAGTCTTCATCCTCGACAACGAGTATGCGATGCGCGGGCCGGCTGGCCCTCGCTAAAGAGATTCCGGCGCGCCTGCGTGCAGGCAATGATCTTCCGTTCGGAGTCATGGAGCGTAAAGGCATCGGACAGGCTTTCGATCGCATCCTGCAATTGCGTGTCGGCGCGCTGGACATGCGCTTCGGCGCGCACGCGGTCCGTAAGGTCGGTGACGGCACAGGCAAAGCCATCGGGCGCGCACGTCGTTGACCGGGATCAAGCGCCGGATCGACAAAAATCGCTACAAAGTCAGTGCGTTACAGCGGTTGAGGCGGGGATGTCGCCAGTCTTGACGCCATCGGTCGTGGCGTTCGGCAGGTTGACGTCGGCGAGATTGGCCGCCTGCAGGTTGGCGCGGCTGAGATTGGTGGTCCGGGTCTGCCCGGTGGGCCGGCCGTCGCGGCCCTTGATCACCACCGGCCCGACCAGCGCGCGCTGTAGATCGGCACCCACGAGGCTTGCATCGCTGAGGTCGGCGCCGGAGAGATCGGCCCGCGCCAAATCGGCGCCATCCAGCATGGCCGCGCGCAGATCGGCCAGCACCAGCGCCGCATGTTCGAGGCGGGAGTCGGTGAAATTGGCACGGCCGAGCGAGGCGCCGCTGAGATAGGCAAACGACAGGTCCATGCCCGACAGATCAGCCTCGGCGAGATCCGCGCGGGCGCCGTCGGCGCCATGGCTGTCGATCCACATGGCATGTTCGCGCAGGACGGCCTGCAGTTCCGCCGACAGGCGCGCGAGGCCCGGCGTCACCTTGGCATCGCGGATGTTGGCGGTGCCGAGATCGACACGGGCGAGAATGGCGCCCCGCAGGTCGGCGCCGCGCAGCAGTGCGTCCTTGACCCAGGCATCCTGCAGGATCGCGCCGACCATGCGGGCATCTTGCAGGCGGGCACCCTCGAGATTGGCGCCGCTCATGTCGGCGCCGCTGAAGTCGGCGCGCGGCAGGTTGGCGCCGCGGAACGAGGCGGATGTGAGCGAGGATTTGTTGAGGCGCGCATCGGCGGCCTGGACACGGTCGAGGTTGGCGCGGTCGAGCGCGCTGTGCGACAGGTCCGCCGCCCGCGATTCGCCCTGGGCATTTGTCCAGGGCCGCAGGTCGGCCTCGGA
>CANJEJ010000277.1 GCA_947473325.1 Alphaproteobacteria bacterium
ACCGGCTGCAGCGGGGACTGGAGGGGATCGGCTTCGCGGTGGCGGGTTGCGCCGGCACCTATTTCCTCAACGCCGACTTCCGGCCGCTCGGCTTCAACGGCACGGACGAGGACTTCTGCCGCCACATCACCGAGAAGGCGGGCGTGGCCGCGGTGCCGGTCAGCGCCTTCTACGCCGGCGCCGGCCCGGCCCATTTCGCCCGCTTCTGCTTTGCCAAGACTGACGCCACGCTCGACAGCGCGATTGCGCGGCTGGCCCGGCATTTCGGACGCTAGGACCGTTTCCGATGGAACAGGAGAGGTGGGCGTCACACCGGGGCGCAGGGGGGCGCGCGTCTTAAGCTGCGGTTAACCATCTTGGTTAAGGATTGGCAGTGCACGGCCGAGCCAACGGCTGGCATTCCAAATCGGGAGGTAACCATGATCGAGTTCCCCAATGCCACATTCCTCACGTTCGAACCGATGGCCGGAGTGTTGCAGCTTCACCTAGCTGCCCGGTCGCCCGCGCGGCAAGTGCAGGCCCTGGTGGCGCCGGTTCTCGGGCCGTTGCGGCTGCGCCGTCCGGCCATGACTTCGCCGCCCCGTCAGGTCGAACCCGGCCATTCCGGCTCGCGCGGCCAGCTCGTCTGAAGCGGCTTGCGGATTGCTTGACGCGCCCGCGCCTGTCGGGCACAAACCGTCCCTGCCGTTTGGCGATGGCGGCTGTAGCTCAGTTGGTTAGAGCGCCTGACTGTGACTCAGGAGGTCGCGGGTTCGAGCCCCGTCAGCCGCCCCAAACCCCTTCGACATCAACAGATTAGAAGGCTTTCCTGAGAAGGAAGGCGAAGTCTATTCGTGCCATACGCCGAGATGCGCATGCTGGGCATGGGCTTCGGCTGCCTTGTAACTGCGGACCCAGTCCTTCTCGCCGCCGCGCAGCGTGCCGGGCGTGCGGGCCTCGCCACGGGCGAGCAGCAGCACGGCGATGTTCTCGTTGGCGACGAAGCAACGCATGGCGGCATGTTCGCTGGGCGTGATCGGCGTGCACCACACCGGCTTGTCGGCAACCAGGGTCGCAAGGGTTTCGCGCGCCTGGCCGGCATCGGCGAGCGGCTCGAGACCCCACAGATGCGCCATGTCTCCCCCGATCTGCAGCGTGCGCTCGTCCACCACCGTGGCGGCTCCTGACAGGGCATGCGACCCGGTACCGTCCTTGCCGAGCAGCGACGCCGCACCGGCGGCGAGCAGAATCAGGGCGGCGCCCGCGATCGCGAAAATGCGGGGTTTCAGCATGGGGACCTCGGACCAGGGGGAAAAAGAGCTCCCGCCCGCACGGGGCGGACGGGAGCCGAATTGCGCCGCCGACGGCAGGAAAGGCTGCCGCCAGCCAGAACAATTAGCCACGTCAATGGGGCGGAAATGCGGCGTTGTGCGCTGCAGCATTGATTTGCGCGAGGTGACCCGCATCCGGCGCCCTGTCCGGGAATAACAATAAGTTTCTGTGCAAGGCCACAGACCAGTCTGTCAGGCGGGATCTGCTTGTGGCACCATACGGCCATGCGGTGGGCGATGGGACCCGACCGCCGAGTGCAGCCTGAACCAAGTCAGGTCCTCGTTCCTGGGAGGTCAAACGAATGACGGAAAAGAAGATCCGCGGCGTGTCGCGCCGTGATGTGCTGAAGGGATCGGCGGTCGCCACGGTTGGCGTTGCCGCGGGCACGATGGGTTTCCCCGCGATCACCCGCTCGCAGCAGATGAAGAAGTACCTGAAGCCGATCGTCGCCGGCCTGAACGGCAAGGAGATGGATCCGAGCACGCAGTCGATCTCGCTGATCCCGAAGATCCTGCGCGAGAAGTATGATGTCGAAATGCAGGTCCAGGTGCACTCGGCTTCGACGCTGGGCACCGACATCGGCCAGCTCGACGCGGTGAAGACCGGCTTCATCGACATCACCAGCAATGCGACGGCGGCCTTCGCCGGCTATTCCGACGCGCTGATCTTCATGGACCTGCCGTATCTGTTCAACGACTGGGACCACGCGCTGCGCTTCATCAAGACCTCGGACCTGATGAAGAAGCAGGTCGCGAAGATGGAGAAGGACTACGGCGTCAAAGTGCTGCCCTTCGTCGGCGCCGGCGGCTATCGCATGCTGACCAACCGCCGCCGCGCGCTGCAGTCGCCGAAGGACGTCGCCGGCCTCAAGTTCCGCGGCTCGGCGGGCGCGTCGCCGGCCGACTTCAACCTGATCCGTGGCTGGGGCGGCAATCCGACGCCGATTCCCTTCGTCGAGCTCTACACCGCGATCCAGCAGGGCGTGGTCGACGGCATGTATATCCAGCCGATCTGGACCTACAACTTCAACTTCCATGAAGTGGCGAAGTTCACCACGCTGACCGGCGGCGTGTGGGTGGCACAGCTTCAGGTGATGAACCTCGGCACCTGGAACTCGATGCCGGAACCGATCCAGAAGGCCTTCTGGAACGCGGCCCAGGACGCTGCCGACCAGATGAACGTGCTCGACCGCAAGCTCGAAGGCGAAATGATCGCCAACCTGAAGGCCAAGGGCCAGCAGATCTACGAGCCGTCGGCGGCCGAGATGAAGGAGTTCAAGGACATCGGCCTCGCCATGTGGGACGACAAGTCCAAGACCAACGTCGACCCGTCGATCGTCAAGGAGGCCCGCGAGTTCAAGGCGTAAGCCGAGACCGCGCTACGACCATCCAGGGCCGTCGTGGAGACATCCACGGCGGCCCTTTCTTTTTGTGCGAAGCCTCTTCACCTCGCGCAAAAAGAAAGGCGGGCGGCATGCGCCGCCCGCCCGTCGCAAATAGCAATCTAGCGGAATGTCACTTCGTGCACGTTCCAGCGCTGGATTTCGTTCTTGAAACCCTGGACGCGCTTGTTCAGGCCCGTGAGATCGCGCAACTCGACCATATAGATCATCGCCGCGTTCTCGCTGTTCAGCGCCAGCAGGTCCTGCAGGATCTTCGTGCGCTTGGCCGGGTCGAACTCGTTATCCGCCGCGTTCAGCAACTTGTCCTCTTCCGGATCGCAGTGATGCGCCGGAACGAGACGGCAGGAGATGTTGCGGAACGAACCGATGGCGTCCATCTGATCGTTGTGGCATTCGTTCTGGAAACCGCCACCAACGAAGCCAAGCGTCGGTGTGCCGGCCGGCACGAACCACTTCTTCAGCCAGTCCGCGAAAGTAATGACGCGCAGTTCGTTCTTGATGCCTGCCGCGGTCAGGTCCGCCGAAGCCTTCTGGTAGATATCGGCGTCGGCCGGGAAGGATTCAGTCAGCACCTCGAACACCGTGCTGAACCCCTGAGGATGGCCGGCTTCGGTTAGCAAAGCCTTCGCCTTGGCCGGGTCATAGGCATAGGGCTTTGCGGTCGGGCTGTAGCCGTTGGTGAAGGTGGTGGCGCACTGGCTGGCGGCCGCACTCTTGCCCAGCAGCAGTCCGTCGTTCATGGCGTTGCGGTCGATGGCATAATTGGCGGCCTGACGCACGCGCTTGTCCTTGAACGGCGTGTCGCGCGACACGCTGAACAGGCGCCAGCCCATGACCGACGGGCGCAGCGCGAAGTCGACATTGTGCCCGGCCGTCTCGAGCTGCTTCACCGAATCGACCGAGAC
>CANJEJ010000278.1 GCA_947473325.1 Alphaproteobacteria bacterium
CTTCACGCCGTTCTCGAAGGCGAGTGTGACGATCTGGCGGGCGACGGCGCCATGGCCCGTGGCGACGACCCGCGCGGGCGCTGCCGGGTTGTGGCTGTCGCCCTGAATGGCAACAGCAACATCACGGCGTTTGCGGGGGCGGGGGGTGTCGTTCTCGGTCATGGCTTTAGGTCCAGTGCCGCTGAGAATGGGGTTTCCAAGGTTAACAACCGATTAAGCCTCATTAACAGGCAGGACCCGGCAAGAAGTGCCGGGGGTTAACCCGCTGTTAAGAAGCGGCAGCCGACACTCCGTCCACACAGGGGAAACCGGTAGCTGCCATGGACCTCGGCAAGATCCCGCTTCTGAAGATGATCACCACCCAGATGGGCTGGCTCAACCAGCGCCAAAAGGTGTTGTCGGAGAACATCGCCAACGCGGACACGCCGCAATATGTGCCGCGCGACCTGACCCCGCTCGATTTCGCCGACATGGCGCGCTCGCAATACAAGAAGCTCGCCATGGCGGGCTCGAGCCCACAGCACATCACCGAGACCAATGCGGCCAAGGTCGGCGAGTTCAAGGGCCAGAAGGACAAGAAGTACCCGTCGGAACCGTCGGGCAACGCCGTCGTGCTGGAAGAGCAGATGCTGAAGCTGTCGGAGTCGCAGGTCGACTACGAGCTCATCACCCGGCTCTACCGCAAGCATGTCGGCATGCTGAAGACCGCGCTGGGCCGCCAATAGGAGACAGGTGACAGGCCATGACCGAACTTCTCAAGTCGATTGCCATTTCCTCCGCCGGCCTGCGCGCGCAGAGCGAGCGCATGCGGGTGGTGTCGGAAAATCTTGCCAACGCCGACACGTTGCCACAGACCGCTGGCGGCAATCCCTATCGTCGCAAGACGGTGGCGTTCCAGAACGTGCTCGACCGCTCGCAGCAGATCAACAAGGTGGAAATCAAGCGCATCGGCGTCGACGCGTCGGAATTCACCACGCGCTACGACCCCAAGCATCCCGGCGCGGACAAGGACGGCTACGTCAAGATGCCCAATGTCAATTCGCTGATCGAGGCGATGGACATGCGGGAAGCGCAGCGCAGCTACGACGCGAATGTCGGCGCGATCGAATCCGCCCGCGCCATGCTGATGCGCACGATCGGCCTCCTCAACGGCTAAAAGGAAACTGACCCATGGCATCTCCCATCCTGAACATGGCCTTTCCGGCCGCGACCTCGGCTCTGAAGCCGGCTTCGGCGGCGGCCGCGTCCGGCGTCGGTGCCACACCGGCCGGCGGGCAGAGCTTTTCCGATCTGATCAAGATGCTGGCGGAAGACGGCGTCCAGAAGGGCAACGCGACGGAATCGCAAGGCATCAAGTCGCTCAACAAGTCGAATGACGTCGTCGATGTGGTCACCGCAGTGACCAACGCGGAAGTGACCCTGGAAACGGCCATGGCGGTGCGCGACCGCATGATCGCTGCCTACCAGGAAATCATCCGCATGCCGATCTGACGGCGCGGACAGCAGATGACCGTCAACGATTTCCTCGACCTTTCGCGCGACGGCATCACCGTCCTGCTGCTGATCGTCGGCCCGCTGATGCTGGTGAGCCTTGTTGTCGGCCTGGCCATCGCGCTGTTCCAGGCGCTGACGCAGATCCAGGAGATGACACTCACTTTCGTGCCGAAGATCGTCGCCACCTTCGTGGCGCTGATCCTGCTGCTGCCCTTCATGATTTCAACCCTGCAAAGCTTCATGGAACGTATCGCCGACCGCATCGTCACGATGGGCTAGGGGAGGGGGACCGGTGCTCACGGAACTGCTGCCGGTCGATGTCTTCGCGATCTTCCTCGTCTTCGTGCGCCTGGCCGCCGCCATCATGCTGCTGCCCGGGATTGGCGAATCCTATGTCTCGCCACGCATCCGGCTATCGCTCGCCATTGTCCTGACCCTTACCGTGGCGCCCGCCGTGATCGGCACGCTGCCGCCGTTGCCGGCTCTTCCCGTCCAGCTGCTGCTGCTGATCCTGGGCGAGATGGCGGTCGGGTTGCTGATCGGCGCAGCGGCGCGCATGACCATGACCGCACTGCACGTCGCCGGCACCGTGATTGCCTTCCAGTCGGGCCTTGGCTTTGCCCTCATGGTCGATCCGACGCAAGGCACGCAGGGCGCCCTGATCGCGGCCTTCCTCAACATTCTCGGCCTCGTGCTGATCTTCGCCACCGGGCTCCACTACATGGCGTTGCGGGCGTTGTTCGATTCCTATGTCCTGTTCACACCGGGGCAACTGCCTCCCGTCGGCGATTTTGCGGCACTCGCCATCAAGTTCGTCAGCGGTTCTTTCCTGGTCGGCGTGCAGCTTTCGGCGCCCTTCATCGTCTTCGGCCTGATGTTCTATATCGGCCTGGGCATCGTCGCCCGCCTGCTGCCGCAGATCCAGGTCTTCTTCATTGCCATGCCGTTGCAGATCTTCGCCTCGCTGGCGCTGTTCGCCATCGTGCTGCCGCCGACCATGCTCTGGTTCCTCGATCACTTCGAGGTGCGATTTTCCGAACTTCTGGCGGACCGGTGAACCATGGCTGAAGGCGCCGAAGACAAGTCCCAAAAAACAGAAGACCCGACACAACGAAGGCTCGACGAATCCGAGGGCAAGGGCCAGGTCCCGAAGTCGAACGAGGTCAACCACCTCTTCATGCTCGTCGGCATCACCTTGAGCATGCTGCTGTTCGGCTCCAGCCTGGTGCGCGGTGTCGGCGGAGCGATGCTTCCCTTCCTTGAGGCACCGCATGCCATCGCCACCGACGCGAGTCACCTGCGGGTGGTGGTAAACAACCTGACGAAGGAACTCGTGTTCCTGATCGCGCCGGTCCTCGCCGTGATGGTGGTGGCGGCGCTGGGTGGCAACCTGGTCCAGCATCGCCTGGTGTTCTCGGCCGAGAACATGATGCCGAAGCTCAGCAAGATCTCACCCTGGGCGGGCCTCAAGAAGCTGCTCGGCCTGCGCAACTTCGTCGAGTTCGGCAAGAGCCTGATCAAGCTCGCCATCGTTGCTGCCATCGTGCTGATCGTGCTGTGGCCGGAGAAGGAAAAGCTGCCCCAGCTCATTACCGCCGACATGATGGCGCTGCTCGCGATCGTGCGCGATCTGTCGCTGCGGCTGCTGATCGGCATCGTCGCGATCATGCTGGTCATCGCCATCGCCGACTACATGTACCAGCGCTTCAACCATCGCAAGGAACTGCGCATGTCGAAGCAGGAGATCAAGGACGAGAACAAGCAGAGCGAAGGCGACCCACAGATCAAGGCGCGCATCCGCGGCCTGCGCCTCGAACGCAGCCGCCAGCGCATGATGGCGGCGGTGCCCAAGGCCGACGTGGTGGTCACCAACCCGACCCACTACGCGATCGCCCTGCAATATGACGCGTCCGAAATGGGCGCGCCGAAGCTGGTGGCCAAGGGCGTCGATCACCTTGCCAAGCGCATCCGCGAACTCGCGACCGAGAATGGCATTCCCATCGTGGAGAACCCGCCGCTTGCCCGCGCCATCTATGCGACCGTCGAGGTGAACCAGGAAATCCCCGGCGAGCACTACAAGGC
>CANJEJ010000279.1 GCA_947473325.1 Alphaproteobacteria bacterium
CCGCGACGGCGAGGCAGAGCTCGTGCGCATCCTGCAGACACTGGCGCGCGACCACACCGTCATCGTCATCACGCATTCCATGGCGCTGCTGGCCGGCAGCCAGGACATCATCGTCATGCAGAAGGGCAAGGTGATCCGCCAGGGTCCGCCCGACGTGGTGCTTGCCGAACTGAGCGGCCGCAAGCCGCAGCAGCAGGTTCGCGGGCCCCGCGACGGCGAGACGCCGGCCCTGCCGGCGCCGGGATCGCGTCCACCCCTGCCGCAGGGCGCCGTCGTGGCCCCCGGTCAACGCCCGCCCGAGGTGCGCAGCGCACCAGTGCCGCCGCCGCCCGTTGCCCAGCGCCCGCAGCATCCCCCGCCGCAGCCGCCGCAGGTCGCGCCCCAGCAGCGTCCGCCCCAGCCGCAAGCCGCACCACGCACCGCCGCACCACAACAGCAGGCTGCGCCGCGCCCGCCTGCGGACGAACGCCCCGTAGCGCCGCGCCAGCCCTCGGGCCCGACCGCGAGCAACGTGCAGCCCATGCCGCAACGGCCGCCCCGCGACCAGGCCGTGCCGCTGACGGCGCCGCGCTCCGGCCCGCGCCAGGATTCGCCGCCGTCCGTCTTGCCAATGAAGGCACCGGCGCCGACGGCGGCCCCGCCGCCACCGAAGCTGCCACAGGTCCAGCGCCCGCAACGCACCGCCCAGCCTGCGCCTGCCAAGGCTGCGCCAAAGGCACCCGCGCCGGCAGCCAGCCGTCCGCGTCCGGCTGCCGCGCCTCAGCCCGCGGCCGCACCGGCTGCCCCCCCCATGCCGCTTGATGCCGCCGCCCGGCGCCGTCTCGCGGCCGAGAAACAGGCACAACGGAGCAAGGGATGAGCAAGCTCGACGATCTCGTCGCGACCAACCCGATTCCGAGCTGGCGCGGCATTGCCTACACCGTGATCGTGGTGATTTCGGGCCTTCTCGTGTGGGCCTATTTCAGCACCCTGCCGCAAAGCGCCAGCGTCGATGGCTTCATCCAGCCGGAAGGCGCGGTGAAGGTCGTCCAGCATCTGGAAGGCGGCATCGTGCAGGAGCTGTTCGTGCGCGAGGGTAACACCGTGACCGAGGGCCAGCCGCTGATGCAGCTGCAACTTGGCACGCAGAGCCAGAACCGCGAGGAACTCTCGGCGCGGCTCGACGGCCTGTTCTTGAGCCAGGCGCGGCTGAAAGCAGAAGCCTCGGGCCAGCCGCTTGCCTTTCCAGCCGACCTCGAGGCGCGCCGCCCTGACCTGACCGCCACCGAGCGCCGCACCTATGAGGCGCGGCAGAACGAGCGTGGCAGCACGGGGCAGTTGCTGCAGCAGCAGATCCAGCAGCGTGAGCTCGAGATCAAGGAATTTCAGTCCAAGAAGGCTTCGCTACAGCGCGAGCTCGGCAGCGTCGAGCAGAAGTTCAAGATCGCCAAGGACCTTTTGAAGGACGGCCTCACCACCCGCACCGAGTATCTGCAGCTCGAGCAGGATATGGAGAAGATCAAGGGCGAGATCGGCGTCGCCGATGTCGCCATCCCGCGCACCCAGGCAGCGTTGCGCGAAGCGCAGGAAAAGGCGCGCGAGGACCAGTTCAAGGGCCGCACGGTGGCCAACACTGAACTCGGCAAGATCGAGCAGGACATTGCCCGCACCACCGAGCTGCTGCAGTCGGCCTCGGCCCAGGCGCAGCGTACCGTGGTGCTGAGCCCGGTGGCCGGGACGATCAAGAAGATGGCCGTCAACACCATCGGCGGCGTCGTGCGCCCGGGCGACCCGATCATCGAGATCGTGCCGTCGGACCAGAAGCTGATCATTGACGCCAAGCTGAAGCCGATCGACGTCGGCTTCGTCGCCGAAGGCCAGGAAGCATTGATCAAGGTGTCGAGCTTCGACTTCTCGCGCTATGGCGGCGTCGATGGCCGGGTGGTGCGCGTAGCGCCCGACTCCACCGTCGACGACAAGGGCAACGCCTTCTATCGCGTGATCATCGAGCCCGACCGCAACTTCATCGGCAACCAGGCCGGCGAGCATGACCTGAAGCCTGGCATGATGGCCCAGGTCAACATCGTGACCGGCCAGCAATCGGTGCTCGACTATCTGATGAAGCCGGTGCTGAAGCTGCGCTACGAAAGCTTCACCGAGCGCTGATCGGCGAGCGTCACCGCTACAAAAAAAGGCCGGGAAATCCCGGCCTTTTTCTTTGATCGCTACTTCGACGTGGCGACGTAGACGCCGTCCCAGTCAGGCGGCGGCGGGTTCTCGCGGAACTCGGCGATGCGCTCTTCGTACAAATCGTAGAAGCCATCGACGCCGCCCGGCTTTACCGCGTGCGACATTTCGCGGCAGACGGAGATCAGCGCCAGAACCTCGTCCCATTTCTGGGCCCGATACGCGGCGATCATGGCGTTGTGCTTCTCCATCCATGGCGCGAAACCCGGATCCTGGCGCATCGCCGGCAGGCCGAGCAGCGCGAAGATCCGCACCGCTTCCTTTTTGCCCTTCACCGCGATCTGGTCGAGTTCCATCGTTGCATAGGTCGGGATCTGCAGCTGCGTCAGTTCGCCGATCACGACGTCGACGCCATAGGCCTTGGACTGGCCTTCGAGGCGCGAGGCGAGGTTCACCGCGTCGCCCAGCACCGAATAGTCGAAACGCCGTTCCGACCCCATGTTGCCGACGACCACTTCACCCGTGTTGAGGCCGATGCCGACCTTCAAAGGATGGAAGGGCCGGCCTTCGGCCTCGGCCTCCGCTTTCAGGCGCTCGTTCAGCTTCGGCATCTCGTCGAACATGGCGAGCGACGAGTCGGCCGCGTGCTGAACGTGGAGGGGATCATCCAGCGGCGCGTTCCAGAAGGCCATGATGCAGTCGCCCATGTACTTATCGATCGTGCCCTGGCGCGCCATGATGATGTCGGTCATCGGCGTCAGGAACTTGTTGATCAGCTTGGTCAGCCCTTGCGGGTTGGTCTTGAAGCTTTCCGAGATGGTGGTGAAGCCGCGCAAGTCGCAGAACAGCAGCGTCATCTCCTTCATCTCGCCGCCAAGCTGCAGCCGGTCCGGCTCCGCCGCCAACTGCTCGACCAGCGCCGGCGACAGGTATTGCGCAAACGCACCGCGTACCTGGCGGCGTTCGGCAGCAGTTTTGGAGAAGGTCGTGAAGGTGAGCAGTGAGTAGAGGAAGATCGTTGACAGGCCCGGATAGGTGACATCGATCAGTTCCAGCCGCTCGCTGAAGAAATACCAGGATGTCCCGAACAGTGCCCCAACGAGGACGACGGTGATGCCCAGTGCCCAGGCCGCGCCGATCATCGGCAGGAACACGATCAGCAGGACGCCGGCGACAAAGGCGAAGATCAGTTCGGCCGCGATCGATCCCGCCTCGCGTATCAGGGGACTTTTCTGCAGTACGGTCTCGATCATGTTGGCGTGGACTTCGACACCCGGCAGGTTCGCCGAAATCGGCGTCGCACGAATATCGCGCAAGCCAACCGCAGAGGTGCCGACCAGCGCGAACTTGCCCGCGACCTTCTCGGGCGCGATCGTGCCGTTGATCACATCCTTCGCCGAGAC
>CANJEJ010000280.1 GCA_947473325.1 Alphaproteobacteria bacterium
CTGGCCGGAGTCCACCCATGACCGAACAGCCCGACATCCTGCGCGCGCTCGGCCAGATCGAAGGGGCAATGGGTGCCATGCAGCGCGAATTGCAGGGCCTGCGCGGCGAACTGGGCGATGTGCGCCGCCTGTTCGAGTTGCGCCTGCGCACGCTCGAAAGCCAGGCGGACCGCGCCCGCGGCGGCTTGCGGGCGCTGCTCTGGGTGGCGCCGGCTCTGGGTGCGGCGACCGGCTGGATCGCCGCCTGGCTACGCAGCAAGGGAGTAGCAGGATGACCAAATTTGTTCATTTTTCCCACGCCGAACTCGCCTGCCCGCGCACGCGTGCGGTTGTGCTGGCCCCCGGTTTCGGGGAAGCCCTCGATGCGCTTCGCGACTCCTATGGGCTGGCAATGACACTCACCTCGGCCTGCCGCTCCGCCGAGCACAATGCGCGGATTGGCGGGCATCCGCGCTCCCTGCATCTCATCGCCAATGCACATTGGCGCTGCGACACCTGCGCCGTCGATGTCGCGATGGCAGATGGCCCCTCGCGCGGGCGATTGATCGAACTCGCCTGGGATCGCGGCTGGTCGGTCGGCATCGCGCCGGGCTTCCTGCATCTCGACCGGCGTACCGCCGTACTCGGCCTGGCGCAGACGACATGGGTGTACTGATGCTGCCAGCCTTGCTGCCCGCACTCGCGCCGCTCATCGCCCAGGTGATCGACCGCCTGTTGCCCGATCCCGCCGCGCGCGATCAAGCCAAGGCCACGCTGCTCGCCCAGGAAGGCCGCCAGGCGCTGTCAGAAATGGAAGTGGCGCTATCAGCGATCCTCGCCGAAGCGCAAAGCCAGGATCCGTGGACCAGCCGCGCGCGTCCCACATTCCTGTATTTGATGTACCTGGCGATCGGCCTGTGCTTCGGCGGCGGTGTGCTTGGCATCTGGTGGCCGGAGCATGCGACCACTGCGGCACAGAACATCGCCAATCTGCTGGGCGCCATTCCTGACGATTTGTGGTGGTTGTTCGGCGCGGGCTATCTCGGCTACACCGGAGCCCGCAGCTTCGACAAGTGGCGCGGGCGCTAGTTCAGCAGCGTGGTGCCCGCCTCCGGCGCCGGCAGGAAGAAGCAGCCGCCCGCACCCGGTAACGCTATCGGCAGGCGGAGCAGGGCGCCGATGGCGCCTTCCTGCTTGAGGCGGCCGGCGAAGCCTTCGTTCTCGGCGTGGACGAGCCAGGCGCGGCCACCGAGCAGTTCGGCCACCACATTGCCGTCGGCGCGGCGGACGGCGGCCAGCGACTCCTGCGGGCTTTGGGCCTCGGGATAGATTGCCACCATCAACCCGCGCGCCTGGGGCGGCAGCAGCGCATCGCCAAAGGCCAGCGCCATGCCGGCGCCCCACAGCAGCAGCACGGCGCCGAACAGCGTCGCCGCGAAGGCGTGCGGATGGCGCGTGATCATCCGGCGACTCCGGTGAGCGGCGCGCGGACCACAGGCTGCACCTTGATCGGCCAGTTGATCAGCGCGGCGAAGACGCCGAGCGCGACCGAGAGCCACCACACGCTTTCATAGCTGCCGGTCAGGTCATAGGAGACACCGCCGAGCCAGGCGCCGAGGAAGGCGCCGATCTGGTGGCTGAAGAAGACGATGCCGAACAGCATGCCGAGATAGCGCTGGCCGAAGATCACCGCCACGGCGCCCGAGGTCAGCGGCACGGTGGACAGCCACAGCAGGCCCATCACCGCGCTGAACAGCAGCGTCGTCGCCGGCGACAGGGGCAACAGGACGAAGGCGGCGATGGCGACGGCGCGGCTCGCATAGATCGCCGTGAGCAGCCCGGTCTTGCGGAAGCGTTCGCCCATCAGGCCTGCCGAATAGGCGCCGGCGACATTGAACAGGCCCACTGTGGCCAGCGCCCAGGCGCCCAGCGTCGGCGCCATGCCGCGGTCGACGAGGTCGGCCGGCATGTGCACCTGGATGAAGGCGACATGGAAGCCGCAGACGAAGAAGCCGGCGAGCAGCAGCCAGTAGCCGCGATGGCCGCCCGCTTCGCGCAGCGCCTCGCCCAGGCTTTGCTGCCTTCCGGTGCCCATGTCGGGCCGGCCGCGCAGCACGCCCGCGAGCGGCACGGCCAGCAGGATGAGGGCCGAGAGGATGAACAGCGCGGTATGCCAGCCATAGGCGGCGAGGAAGGCCTGGCCGAGCGGCACCATCAGGAATTGGCCAAGCGAGCCCGCAGCGGTGCCGATGCCGAGCACCCAGCCGCGCGCCGAAGGCGGCGTCATGCGTGTCATCGCTGCAAGCGCCACGGAGAAGGAGGCGCCCGACAGGCCAAGGCCGACCATCACCCCCGCCGACAGGTTGAAGACAAGGGGCGAAGAGGCTTCCGCCATCAGCGCCACGCCTGCGGCATAGAGCAGGGCACCGCCCGCCAGCACGCGGCCCGCGCCGTAGCGGTCGGCGAGCGCGCCGGCGAAGGGTTGTCCCAGGCCCCACAGCAGGTTCTGGATCGCAAGCGCGAGGGCGAAGGTCTCGCGGCCCCAGCCCATCTCTGCCGACATGGGTCCGAGGAACAGGCCAAATCCGGCGCGTACGCCGAAGGTCAGGAGAGCGATGAGACAGCCGGCGGCAACGACAACGGCGACGGGGCGGGCGACACTCGGCATGAAACGCACCGGACGGTTACGACGTGATCAGTATAGCCGGGCGCGGGATGCCGTGCGTGCACGGCCGGCATGCCGTAGCGGCATGAGATTCCCCAGAGAGTCTGGGTCCTTTTTTGACCATCAGGGGAGCAACACCGGCTGCACCCTCCAGCAGGGGAAGGTTGGGTAGAGCCAGTATCCGGGAATATTCATGTGTTTCCGGTGTTGTCCTTGTGGACCAGTCTGGTTCCGTCCAATCAACCCTGAGGGAGTGACCCCGATGAAATTCTTCGCCACCGCCGCGCTGACCGCGGCCGCGCGGCTCACCAGCCTCTCGATTGCCCAGGCCGAAATGGTGCAGATGAAGGCGATGCTGAACGGCGCGCAGGAGGTCCCGCCTGTCGCCACGGCCGGCGCCGGCACGGCGACCTTCACCTTCGACACCGTGACGCGCAAGCTCGACTACGACATCAGCTACACCGGACTCACCGGTCCCGCCGCGGCGGCCCATATCCACGGGCCGGCGGCTGCTGGCGCCAATGCCGGCGTGATGGTGCCGTTCCCGGCGGCAGCCTCGCCGATCAAGGGCTCGGCCACGCTGACCGAGGCGCAGGCGACCGCGCTGATGGGCGGCCAGACCTATGTGAATGTCCACACGGCGGCCCATGGCGGTGGCGAGATCCGCGGCCAGATCACGCGCTGAGGGTCCATATCGCTCCCTTCGCCCCGCCGGGGCGAGGGGAGCCTTACTTTGGACGGAAAAGGCGCGCAGGGTGGCATTGGCCCAGAAGGAGCAATGCCCATGTCATCGCGCGTCACGGATTTCGTCAGCGCCTGGATCGCGCAGAATGTCCGCCCGCTCAAATACGAGGCGGAAGATGACGATACCGAAAGCGAGGCCTATGCCACGGCCTGCATCGCCGCGGCTGGCGACGAAG
>CANJEJ010000281.1 GCA_947473325.1 Alphaproteobacteria bacterium
CAAGGCCGTGCGTGACGTCGCCGCCGGCGGCGGCCGCATCCTCTTCGTCGGCACCAAGCGCCAGGCGTCGGACGTCGTGGCCGAAGGCGCCAAGCGCTGCGGCCAGTATTACGTCAACCACCGCTGGCTCGGCGGCATGCTGACCAACTGGAAGACGATCTCGAATTCGATCAAGCGCCTGCGTGAGCTCGACGAGCAGCTTTCGGCCGACGAATCGGGCCTGACCAAGAAGGAACTGCTCAACGTCCAGCGCGAGAAGGACAAGCTCGAGCGTGCCCTCGGCGGCATCAAGGACATGGGCGGCCTGCCCGACATCATCGTCGTGATCGACACCAACAAGGAAGAGATCGCGGTCCAGGAAGCCAACAAGCTCGGTATCCCGGTCGTCGCGATCATCGACAGCAACTCCGACCCGGATGGCATCGCCTTCCCGGTCCCGGGCAATGACGACGCGCTGCGCGCCATCAACACCTATTGCGAACTCTTCTCCGGCGCGGTGCTCGACGGCATCCAGGCCGAGATGGTCGCCCGCGGTGAAGACCTGGGCGCCGCCGAAGACGCCGGCGAGGAAGAACTGCCGAAGGCCGAAGAGGGCACTGCCGCTCCGGCCGCATAAGCAATATCAATTGCTTAAAGCATAAATTCTAAAGTTATAGGTGAAAGATGGCGGAAATCACCGCGCAGCTGGTGAAGGAGCTTCGGGAACGCTCCGGCGCCGGCATGATGGATTGCAAGAAGGCGCTGGGGGAAACCCAGGGTGACATGGACGCGGCCATCGACTGGCTGCGCACCAAGGGTCTTGCTGCGGCCGCCAAGAAGGCCGGCCGCATCGCCGCTGAAGGCCTGGTCGGCGTTGCCGCCCAGGGCACCAAGGCGGTCATCGTCGAGGTCAATGCCGAGACCGACTTCGTCGCCCGCAACGACTCCTTCCAGGACTTTGTGCGCAAGGTCGCCGAACTCGGCCTGGCCCAGGGCGGGGACCTCGCCAAGACGGCGGGCGCAGCCTTCCCCGGCACGGGGCGCACCGTGCAGGACGAACTCGCGCATCGTGTCGCCACCATCGGCGAAAACATGAGCCTGCGTCGCATGGCGCAGGTTTCGGTGACGCAGGGTGCCGTCGCGACCTACATCCACAGCGCAACGGCACCGGGTCTGGGCCGCATCGGCGTGCTGGTGGGCCTCGAATCGACCGCCGACGCGGCCAAGCTTGTCGAACTCGGCCGCCAGATCGCCATGCACATCGCCGCCACCAACCCACTCGCCCTGACGCCGGCGGAACTGGACCCGGCGGTGGTGGAACGCGAGCGGTCGGTCCTCGTCGAACAGGCCAAGGAATCCGGCAAGCCCGCCAACATCATCGAGAAGATGGTCGAGGGCCGGATTCGGAAGTTCTACGAGGAGGTCGTGCTGACCGAGCAGGTCTTCGTCATCGACGGCGAGACCCGGGTCGGCAAGGTGGTCGAGGGCGCCGCAAAGACGCTGGGCGCCCCGGTCAGGATCACCGGCTTCATCCGTTATGCCCTGGGCGAGGGTATCGAGAAGCAGCAGACGGATTTCGCGGCCGAAGTGGCGGCGACGGTTCGCTAGGCGGGTGCGGTCCGGTCACCGGCCGCACCTGAACAGGATTTTGTGGTTTCGGAGGCTACCGCATGTTTGATGCGGTGGCTTCCTGACCGCAATATCTAGTATAGTCAACGGCGTAGTCGACCGGCCTGTGCCCTAGGCGCAACGCGCCACCGGCCGGCGTCCCTGTCCCGGTTGCCCGAGGGAATGCCCATGCCCAATGCCGCCCGATATCGCCGTGTCCTTCTCAAGATTTCGGGCGAAGCGTTGCAGGGCGAGCAGAATTACGGCATCGACTGGGGCACCGTTCACAGCATTGCCCGCGATGTCATCGCCGTGCAACGGATGGGCGTCGAGGTCTGCCTCGTCGTCGGCGGCGGCAACATCGTGCGCGGCGCGGCGGCGGCCAAGGAAGGCATGGAACGCGCCGGCGCCGACTACATGGGCATGCTGGCCACCGTCATCAACGCGCTCGCCATGCAGCACGCGCTCGAGGACAAGGGCGCCGAGACGCGTGTCATGTCGGCCATCCCGATGACGTCGATCTGCGAGCCCTACATCCGTCGCCGTGGCGTCCACCATCTCGAAACCGGCCGCATCGTCATCTTCGCCGCCGGCACCGGCAATCCATATTTCACCACCGACACCGCAGCCGCGTTGCGCGCCGCCGAAATGGGCTGCGACGCATTGCTGAAGGGAACGCAAGTCGACGGCGTCTACACAGCCGATCCGAAGAAGGTCGCCGAGGCCAAGCGCTATGAGCGCCTGACCTATCTCGAGGTGCTCGCCAAGGATCTCAAGGTCATGGACGCCGCCGCGATCACGCTGGCACGGGACAGCAACGTGCCGATCCTGGTGTTCGACATTCACGCCCCCGGTTCCTTCGCCAAGGTCGTGGCCGGCGAAGGCCGCTGCACCGTGATCGGCGCGGGCGAGGGCAACGCCATCATCCAGGGGGAGGGAAAAAGTGTCGGATCAGGAGCTTGATGCCCTGCAGCGCCGCATGAACGGCGCCATTGATGCACTGAAGCAGGAATTCGCCGGGCTGCGCACCGGCCGCGCGTCGGCCAGCCTGCTCGACCCGATCAAGGTCAACGCCTATGGCAGCGACATGCCGCTCAACCAGGTCGGCACCGTCGCCACCCCGGAACCACGCCTGATATCGGTGCAGGTCTGGGACAAGGGCCTGGTGAAGGCCGTGGAAAAGGCGATCCGTGAATCCGGCCTCGGCCTCAATCCGCAGGTCGAAGGCACGCTTGTGCGCGTGCCGCTGCCCGAACTGAACGCCGAACGCCGCGCCGAACTCATCAAGATTGCCGGCAAATATGCCGAGCAGGCGCGTGTCGCCGTGCGCAACGTCCGCCGCGATGGCATGGACCTGCTGAAGAAGCAGGAAAAAGACCGCAAGATTTCCGAGGACGAGCACAAGGTGCAGTCCGAGAAGGTGCAGAAGATGACCGACGCGGTCATCGCCAAGATCGACGAGGCCTTTGCCTCAAAACAGAAGGACATCGCGCAGGTCTGACCATGACAGCAGCGCCTGCCGTCAGCGATCCGCGGGTCCCGCCGCGCCACATCGCCATCATCATGGATGGCAATGGGCGCTGGGCGAAGGCGCGCGGGTTACCGCGGCTCGCCGGCCACCAGCGCGGCTCCGACGCGGTGCGCGAGGCGGTCGAGGCCTGCGGCGACATGGGCGTGCAGTACCTTACGCTTTATGCCTTCTCGTCGGAGAACTGGAAACGCCCGCCGACAGAAGTCAGCGACCTGATGGGCCTGCTGCGCCTCTACTTGCGGCGCGAACTCGCGGCGCTGCACAAGAACCGCGTCCGCATCCGCTTCATCGGCGACCACACGCCGATCGCCGCCGACATCCGCGCCCTGATCGCAGAAGCCGAGGACCTCACACGCAACAACACCGGCCTCAACCTGGTCATTGCGCTCAACTATGGCAGCCACAACGAGATCGTCGCCGCGACGCGGCGGATCGCC
>CANJEJ010000282.1 GCA_947473325.1 Alphaproteobacteria bacterium
CAGGACGGGTGCGTTGTCGCGGTCTTCCGCCACGCTGCTGCGATGGCGGGCGATGAAGGTGTCGAGGTCGGCTGTTTTGGCCGCCGCAATCCAGCGCGTACCTTCATAGGGAGCGGGTTCGAAGCCCACCTCCAGGCTGTATTCGGCGGCGATGCGGGATTTCAGCACGTCGAGCTGCAACGGGCCGACAACACCGACGACCCATTCCGTCCCATCGATGCGGCGGAAGATCTGCGCCACACCTTCTTCCGCCAGATCTTCGAGCGCGCGGCGGAGCTGCTTCACGCGCATCGCGTCTTCCAGCCGCACGCGCGACAGGATTTCCGGCGCGAAGTCGGGCAGGCCTTTGAACTTCAGCACTTCACCCTCAGTCAGCGTGTCGCCGACACGCAGCGTGCCGTGGTTGGGTATGCCGATGATGTCGCCGGGAAAGGCCTCCTCGGCGAGTTGGCGTTCCTGGGCGAAGAAGAAGATAGGGTTGTTGATGGCGAGCTGCTTGCCGGTCGCGGCCTGGGTCAGCTTCATGCCGCGCTGGAAGCGGCCCGAGCAGATTCGCATAAAGGCGACGCGGTCGCGGTGCTTCAGGTCCATGTTGGCCTGCACCTTGAAGACGAAACCGGTAACCGCCGGCTCATCCGGTAGCACCATACGGGGATCGGCCGGCTGCGGACGCGGTGAAGGCGCGGCGGCGGCAAGGTGGTCGAGCAGATCTTCGACCGAGAAATCGCGCAAGGCGCTGCCGAAGATGACCGCCGTCTGATGGCCTTCGAGGAAGGACTGGCGATCAAAGTCGGGATAGGCGGAGGTGGCAAGCTCCGCCTGTTCGCGGAAGGTGGCGAGTACATCGGCCGGCACATGTGCTTCAAGCGCCGGATCGTTTGGTCCCGTCATCTGGATGCGTTCGCCAAAGCCGAGCCCATCGGGGCTGCGCTTCAGGAATTCGTTGGTGGCGAGATCGAAACAGCCGTGAAACTGCGAACCCATGCCGACCGGCCAGACGCGCGGCACGGTGACGAGCGCGAGCGCCTGCTCGATCTCGTCGAGCAGCTCGAACGGATCGCGGCCTTCGCGGTCGATCTTGTTGATGAAGGTGGTGATCGGCACGTCGCGCAGACGGCAGACCTCGAACAGCTTGCGTGTCTGCGGCTCAATGCCCTTGGCCGCGTCGATCACCATGACGGCCGAATCGACGGCGGTGAGGGTGCGATAGGTGTCTTCGGAAAAGTCCTCGTGGCCCGGCGTGTCGAGCAGGTTGAAGGTGACGCCCTTGCGCTCGAAGGTCATCACCGAGCTCGACACCGAGATGCCGCGCGCCTTTTCGATGGCCATCCAGTCGGATCGTGTGCGGCGGCGTTCGCCGCGCGCCTTGACCGCACCCGCCAGATGGATGGCGCCGCCGAACAGCAGCAGCTTTTCCGTCAGCGTCGTCTTGCCCGCGTCGGGGTGCGAGATGATGGCAAAGGTCCGGCGACTGGCCGCGCCCGAAAGCCCCTGGGGGATGGTGTTCATGAACCGGCCAGATCGCCCGCGCCCGGCCTCTGTGCAAGGGCTGGTCGCGCCTTCACAAGAAAAAAGGGCCTAGTGCCTCTGCGCTAAGCCCTTTTTCCGGATTGGTGGAGCCAAGGGGAGTCGAACCCCTGACCTCTTGAATGCCATTCAAGCGCTCTCCCAACTGAGCTATGGCCCCGGATTGGGACAACAGCCGGGGACCCCCGGCCGTCGAGGCCCGGAACCTATGGCCCCCGCCACTGGGAATCAAGGGGGATGTGGGGGAATCCGCCGCCTTGGCCTAGACTTGCTTTCCGCCCCAGGAGACGCCCATGACCGCCCGGACCGCCCACCCGATGCTACCGGTCGCTGACCACGACGAGCAGGCGCAGCAGCGCTTCGTCCTGGCTCTCAAGCAGCACGTCTCGGCCAACGTCACCGCCGGCAATCATGCCGTGTACAACGCCCGCGTCCTGCCCGCCTTCACAAAGGCGGAGGGTCGCGCGCCGCGCAACCGGCACGAGGTGCGGCGTTGGATGGAGCGCGAGCCCTATCACCAGATGTGGGGCTCGCTGATGCGGCTCGGCCAGGAGTTGATGTGGGACTACATCCTGGAAAGCGTCGACCGGCAACTGGACGATCTGGTCACCCTGTCCACCCCGAAGCCCGGCGTGGGCGGCACCTTGCGGCTCGACCCCGGCTTCGAGCAGCCACGCTATCTCGCCTTGGTGGACCAGCACGGCCAGCCCGGCAGCTACTACACCGACACCCGCGCCGACGACGTGCGCGCCGGCGCCATCCTGGACCAGGGGGCGGCGATCTATCACTTCGGCAAGGCCGGTGGCGCCATGGTCGACGCCCGCGGCCGCACGCTGGTCCAGCATGTGTTCGACGCCTATCCCGACCTTGAGCCACGCCGCATCCTCGACCTTGGCTGTTGCGTCGGCGCCGGCACGCTGCCGCTGCCCGAGTTCTTCCCCCAGGCCGAGGTGCATGCGATCGACACGGGCGCGCCCATCCTGCGCTATGCCCATGCGCGGGCCGAGCATCTGGGACGGCGCGTGCATTTCGCACAGCAGAGCGCCGAGTCGCTCGACTATCCCGACAACCACTTCGACCTCGTCACATCGATGGTCGTCCTGCATGAAACCAGCACGGCGGCGCTGCCGCGCATCTTTGCCGAATGCATGCGGGTGCTGCGGCCGGGCGGCGTGATGGTGCATCTCGAAGTGCCAGTGCGCTATCCGGACATGGACAGCCTGTGCGAGCAGGTGCTGCGCGACTGGCAAACCTACTACAACGACGAACCCTTCTGGGGCCGCGTGTGCGAAACCGATCTGGTGGCCATGGCCGTGCAGACCGGATTCGCAGATGCGGTCCAGGGCTATCAGACGCAGACGCTGGACCCGCAACGCGGCGCGACCGGATGGCCGAACCCGCCGACGTCACGGCCGGGTCACTGGTATATCGTCTCCGCGCGCAAGCCGAAGGGATGAGGACATAAAAAAAGGCCGGTCCGAAGACCGGCCTTTTTCGAAGCGAAGTCTGTTACTTCGTGAACTCCATGTCGGCGTAGCTGATCCAGCGGTTGACCAGGCGATAGCCCGTCAGTTTCGGCGACAGGCCATCGACCAGAACGCGTTCGTGGCTGAACACCACTGCCGCTTCGTCGTGATAGAATTGCGCCGCCTTGTGCGCGAGTTCGTCACGCTTCTTCGGGTCCATTTCCACGTTCATCGCCATGATCGTCGGCATGATCGCTTCGTGGCAGGTGTGCGGCTCGCGGTTCGACAGTTCGCGCGTCATGCACGAATGCGTGCCCATGATGCGCATGAGGTCGGACGACGGATGGCCTTCATACATCATGGCGAAGGCATCGCCTTCCCACGGCGACAGCGTCAGCACCTTCTTGACGAAGTCGGCCGTGGTGATGTTGCGAACCTCGAGATCGACGCCGACCTTCTTGAAGTCGTTCGACATCGTCAGGACCGTGGTCGGGAATTCACCGGTGGTTACGATTTCGGCGACCATCTTGAAGCCATTCGGA
>CANJEJ010000283.1 GCA_947473325.1 Alphaproteobacteria bacterium
GCTGCTGCAGATGGCGGTGGTGCTCACCTATGCCGGCGCCTGCCCGGTGGTGAAGGTCGGCCGCATCGCCGGCCAGTTCGCCAAGCCGCGCAGTGCGGGCACCGAGGTCATCGACGGCGTCGAACTGCCGAGCTATCGCGGCGACAACGTCAACAGCATCGAGTTCACGGCCGAGGCGCGCGTGCCCGACCCCAGCCGCATGCTGCAGGCCTATTCGCAGTCGGCGGCGACGCTGAACCTGATCCGCGCCTTCGCGCATGGCGGATATTCGGCGCTGCGCCGGGTGCACAACTGGAACCTCGGCTTCATCGCCGGCTCGCCCCAGGCCGACCGCTACCGCGAGCTTGCCGACCGCATCACGCAGACGCTCGACTTCATGGAAGCCTGCGGCCTGACGGCGGAAACCGTGCCGCAACTGCGCGAAACCGAGTTCTACACCAGTCATGAGGCGCTGCTGCTGCCCTATGAGCAGGCGATGACGCGCATCGATTCGACGACTGGCGAATGGTACGGCACCTCGGCCCACATGCTGTGGATCGGCGACCGCACGCGCCAGCTCGACGGCGCGCATGTCGAATATTTCCGCGGCATCGGCAACCCCATCGCCTTCAAGGCCGGCCCGACGCTGGAGCCGGCGGAGATGCTCAAGCTGCTCGACGTGCTCAACCCGGACAACATCCCGGGCCGCATCACGGTCATCAGCCGCATGGGCCATGACAAGGTGGAAAGCCGCCTGGCGCCACTGCTGCGCGCGGTGAAGCGCGAAGGCCGCAAGGTCGTGTGGGAATGCGACCCGATGCACGGCAACACGATCAAGGCATCGACGGGCTACAAGACCCGCCGCGTCGACCACATGCTGAACGAGCTGCGCCGCTTCTTCGACGTGCACGAGGCCGAAGGCACCCATGCCGGCGGCGTACATTTCGAGATGACGGGCCAGGACGTGACCGAGTGCCTTGGTGGCGCGCAGGAGATTTCCGAACAGGATCTCAAGGACCGCTACCACACGCATTGCGACCCGCGCCTCAACGCCTCGCAGGCGCTGGAACTCGCCTTCCTTGTCGCCGACATGGTCAAGAAACAGCATATCGGTATCACCCGCCGCGTCGCCGCCGAGTAGCCCCGAACCGGGTCCCCGCCGCGCGTTCTGCGGTAACCCGGTCCGGTTTTTGCCGTTGAAACAATGTCGTAGCCCTGCGACCGCAGGGCGCTTGTTTCCGCAACGGTGGCTGCCTATTTAAATAGCAAGGACCTGCCGCCAGCCCAGTGGTTGGATCATTCTGGGACAAATCGCGTGATTTGCCCCTGCGTCCTGTTCCTCTTCGCGAGATATGCCCCCAAAAACGCCATGTTTGGGGTCTATCCCGTATTCGCTGAAGGCGCCCGCGACCGGCAGGCGGGCCAACAGATTTGCGTTCGGAGTTCGGTCATGAAGACCCAGCATCAGCACAGCAAGAAGCCTGCACCGGAAGTCGAAGTCGACATGGAGCCCATCACGGTCTTCATCGAGAAGCAGCGCAAGTGCCTCATGTGCAGCACCGTGTTCCAGAGCGAATGGGCCGGCCACCGCGTTTGCCCGAAGTGCCGCAGCCGTTCCTCGTGGCGCGAAGGCGTCGCGTAAGGGAGGCTGCCCGGCTTCGTTTTCCCGTCCATCAGGGGTTGGTTCGTGCCGCCCTTTGTGCGCATATGCGCTGCCGTTTCGGCTGACGCGCGCAGGAGTTCCCGATGAGCAAGAAGTCCAAGAAAGGCGCCGTCGTCGGCGATTTCGCGCTGTTCGATGTCACCTACGAAGACGGCTCGCAGCGCTCGAACCGGCGCGTGCCGCTAGCCGAACTCGGCGGCCTCGACGGCGACGAGCCGGCCAAGACCGCGATCGAGGCGCAGGACCGCAAGATCGCCGAAATGTCCGGCCGCCAGCCACTCGCGATCAAGTCGATCACGCGGACAAGCGCGCGCTGACGGCTGCCGCATCCGGTCTCCAGTTCAACCCCCCTTTCCTTTCACTGAAGGCAGCGATAAACAGGCCCCCTCGTAGGGGGCCCTTCGTGCGGTTGTGCGTGCGCCGCGGTGCCTCGCCCAATTGTCCTGGGTTCAGGTCTTGGCCTCGTTCAGCGTGGCAAGGAGCGTCCGGGTTTGCCTTCTGGTTCGACGAACAAGCCGTCATCGGCACTCCGCAGCGCTGTCATGCTTGTGGCCAAGCTGGCGGTCACGGCGGGACTCATCTGGTGGCTGCTGGCGGCGATCGATCTGCAGTCCGCGGCAAGCCGTATTGCGCGGGCCAATATCGCCTGGCTGCTGGTCGCCCTGCTGTTGTCGGGCGTGCAGATCTGGCTTCTGGTCGTCCGCTGGCACCTGCTGGTTCGCACCCAGATTCAGCCCTTTTCGCGCCGCGAGGCCTTCCACAATCTCCTCACCGGGCTGTTCTTCAACCAGGCTCTGCCCTCGGGCATAGGCGGCGACGCCATGCGGATCTGGCTCCTGACGCGCGGACGGCCGGGACGGACCAGCGACGCCGTCTCGGTCATTCTCTCGGACCGGGCCATTGGTCTGATCGCGCTCGTCACCATCGCGGCGATTGCGGCGCCCGTGCTGGTGTTTGGCCCGCCCGGGCGCCATCTGGACAGCAACAGCACGGTGGCTGTCAGCCTGGGGATTCTCGCCGCGGCCGTCATCGTGGGCTACGCCTTTCTGCTCTTTGTCCGCCGTCTTCCGCCGCTCGGCTTGCCGGGCTGGTCCTGGCTCACACAGGCCTATGGCGTGGTCCGCCATGTGATGATCGCATCGCCGCTCGCCGCCCTGTTCATGGCGCTGGCGATCGCTGCCCACCTGACGCTTCTTTTTGCGATTGCCGCTGTCGCAGCGGCACTCGACATTCCGGTTTCCCTCACGGCCATCCTGGTGCTGACCCCACCGGCGATGATCCTCGCCACCTTGCCCGTTTCCATTGCGGGATGGGGTGTGCGCGAGGCCGGATTTGTCGCGGTGCTGGGTCTGGTCGGCATCACATCCACGGATGCCACGCTGCTTGGACTGGCCGTCGGCCTGCTGCAGCTGATGCAGGGAATTCTTGGCGGCGCGGTGTGGGTCGTAGGCAAGCGGCAGGGCCTGTCCCCTGTGGCCGCCGCCCCTAGTGACGGGCGGCCCGTCTAGCCGTTGACGCCGAGGCCTGCCCGCTGCCTGAGCTGCAGCCGTTCGACATCGGCATCGACCATTTCGTTGACCAGTTCCTCCAGCGTCGTCGTTGGCCGCCAGCCGAGTTGCTGATGGGCCTTGGCGGCATCCCCGAGGAGCAGGTCGACCTCGGCGGGACGGAAGAAGGCGGGATCGATCGTGACAACGGCTCGGCCGGTTTTCTGGTCTATGCCGTGCTCGTCGACGCCGGTGCCTTGCCATGTGAGGGACCGCCCGATGCGGGCAAAGGCCAATTCCACGAAATCCCGCACGGTGTGGGTCTTGCCGGTCGCCAGCACGTAGTCGTCGGGGGCATCCTGCTGAAGGATCATCCACATGCCCTCGACA
>CANJEJ010000284.1 GCA_947473325.1 Alphaproteobacteria bacterium
CAGCGTGAGCAGCACGAAGGCGCGCGCGCGCATGACGGCGGGAAAGGCGCGCAGCATGTCGATCATGGGACTGCCGCGCACGACCTGGCGCCGGACATTGGTTTCCTCAAGCCCGAACCAGGTCCATAGCGCCATGACGACACCGAGCCCGGTAAGGAACAGGAAGATCGCCTGCCAGCCGAAAGTTGCCTGAAGATAGCCACCCACCACGGGGGCAAAGGTCGGCGCGACGATCATCGCCATGCCGACATAGGTCATGAGTTGGGCGCCGCGCTCGCGCTCGAAGGCGTCGCGCAGGATGGCGCGGCTGATCACCGGGCCGGCACAGGCGCCAAAGGCCTGCACGCCACGCGCCAGGATCAGCATGTCCACGCTGGTCGCCAGCGACGCCCAGATGCTGGCCAGGATGTAGACGGCAAAGCCGATCATCAGCGCCGGCACACGGCCGATCCGGTCCGACAGCGGGCCGTAGAACAGCTGCGCCACGGCGAAGGCCCACATGTAGACCACCAGCGTCAGCTGCACCGTGCTGGGGCTGGCGTTGAAGTAGGCGGCAATGGCCGGCATTGACGGCACATAGATGCTGATCGTCGTGTAGCCGACGGCGAGGACGCCGACGAGCCAGCCGATCAGCGGGCCGACGCTATGGGGGAGGTTCTTGCGGAAAAGGCGGGGCACGATCAGTCAGGATGGGGGAAGAGGAGGGGCGCTGTATACCCGTGCGGCGAATTGGAAACCATGGAAACCGCCCGCACTGCCCTGCCGCGATGCCGCTGCTTAAGCCGGTTTCAGGAAATGCCTGATGGTGTGACGATGGTCACTGTTTGCCCCCTGATATTGGGGGGAAGCTGGTTCAAACTGGAACAAACCCGCGGAACTTGGCATAAGGGGTATCTACCGCGCTGCAGCATCGGTAGGTAGTCAGGTGAGTGGCGGTTTCCGTGCACGTCACGGAGACGGGTTTAGTGGGGGCGACGCGAAATGGATATTGCCACGCTTGTCGGGCTTTTGGCCGGTGTCGGTGTCATCGCGCTTGCGGTGTCGGAAGGCTCCGACTTCCTCGTCTTCCTCAACCTCCCCGGTGCCTTGATCGTCTTTGGCGGTGTCTTCGCCTCGACCCTCATCAAGTTTCCCATTTCCACCCTTGGTTCGGCGCTCTGGGACGGCATCAAGGTCGCCTTCATTGCCCGCCGCGTCGATCCGCAGCAGCTGATCCGCATGGCCGGTGAAATGGCCACCATCGTGCGCAAGAACGGCATCCTCGCGCTCGATGCCTACCCCATCAAAAACACCTTCCTGCAAAAGGGCGTGTCGATGTGCGTCGACGGCGCCGCGCCGGACCACATCCACCAGGTGTTGACGCGCGACATGACGCAGTCGATCCAGCGCGAGGAGGTGTCGGAACGCGTGTTCCGCGCCATCGGCGAGGCGGGCCCGGCCTTTGGCCTGATCGGCACGCTGATCGGTCTCGTGCAGATGCTGATCCAGATGAACGATCCGACCAAGATCGGCCCGGCCATGGCGATCGCGCTGCTGACCACGCTGTACGGCGCCGTCATTGCCAACCTGGTTGCCATTCCGATCGCCGACAAGCTGGAAACCAAGGCGCTGCAGGACCGCACCAACCGCGAGCTCATCATCGACACGGTGCTAGGGCTGCAGCGGGGCGAGAACCCGCGCGTGCTGGTCGAGCTGCTGGAAGCCTATATCAAGGACGATCGCCGCCAGACGGAAGACGACCGGCGCGACGAAAGTGTTGATCGCCGCAAGCGCGCCGTCCCGGTCGAGGTGGCGACAGCAACGCGCCGCGCGGCCCCGACGGCAGCGTCCCCGCCTGTGGCGGCCCCCCGCACGCCGGTCAAATAGGCTCAGTCCATGGCGCAGGAACGGCGCGACTTCGAAAAGCGGGAGAACAAGTCGCGGGCACGCGGCAAGTCGCCCACCTGGGTGATCACGCTCGCCGACCTGTCGATGCTGCTGTTTGCCTTCTTCGTCCTGATGCAGTCCTTCTCCGCCACCGATGCCGGCCGCTATCGCGCGATGGCGGATTCGTTGAGCACCGCCTTCAAGGATGCCGGCGGCGGGCTGCTCAACATCAATGAAAAGGGCACCGGCGCGACCATCCAGCAGTCGACGAGCACCACCGTCGAATCGAGCGCCACCACGGCGGCGAAGCGCGCGTATGAGAACCTGAACACGGCGCTGCGCCGCGAGATGGCCTCGGGACTTGTCCAGATCAAGCTGCAGGAGAACAACACGGCGGTCGTCTCCTTCAGCGACACAACCTATTTCCAGCCAGGCAGCGAGCGCATTGCTCCGGACATGATCCCGGTGCTGGAACGCGTGGCCAACGTGCTGCTGGCAAGCCCCAACACCAAGGTCGTCGTCATGGGACACACCGACAACGGCCAGATCGGCGGTGACCGCTTCCGTTCCAACTGGGAACTGTCGAGCGCGCGCGCCGCTGCGGTGGTGACCGAATTGCTGCGCCTGGCGCCCATTCCCGCCAACCGCATCGTCGCCCAGGGCGTTGCCGATACGCGGCCGCTCGCCTCCAACGCCACCGCCGAGGGCCGGGCCCAGAATCGGCGCGTCGAAGTTCAGATCGTCGGCGAAGACGGCGCGACGACCACCATCGAGCTGCGCTAGCGCGATCTCGCCGGTCCAGGCGGGGGCTATCCGTCGGCGCGGCGCCGTGCCATCTGGCTGCGCCGCAGGATGACCGCGGTGGACACCACCGCCACCACCAGCAACAGCACCGCACTCACCCGGAAAGGTGCGCTCAGGCCGAAGGCCGCCACGATCGGCTGGCTGAACAGCGGCGAGGTGAAGTGCCCCACCATGGTCGCCGTGGAATTGCCGCCCATGACGCGGCCGCGCACATGCGCCGGTGCCGCATCCATCAGTGACACCGCCAGTGCCGGCATCACGATGCCCATGCCGGTGCCCGTCACCACCATGCCCATGAAGACGATGGCGAGGTCCGCGAACAGGCCGACCGAGGCATAGCCCAGGGCCATCAGACCGAAGCCCAGGAAATAACGCATCGGCAGGCTGATGTTTGTCTGGATCCAGGCGTAAATCAGCGAAACGACGGCGGAGGACAGCAACACCACCGCCATGGCCATGCCGGCGAGGCCGGGGTCGCCAATGCCGATCTCGCGCAGGTAGAACGGCAGCTGGACCGGGATGACATAGAAAATCCAGCTGTACAGGAAGGTCAGCAGATAGAGCACGGCGATCAATAGCCAGGGAACGGGCTCGGTCGCCGCAGGGCTGCCCGCAGCGCCGGCGGAACGTGCCGACGCGGCACGCGGCGGCTCCTTCAGAAAGCGGATGATGACCGGCAGCAGCAGCAGCGCGAGCAGGTAGACGAAGAAAGGGCCGCGCCAGTTCAGGCTGGCCAGCATGCCAC
>CANJEJ010000285.1 GCA_947473325.1 Alphaproteobacteria bacterium
AGGTACAGCCATCGTCTTGTCCTCAACCGCCTTGCGGGGACCGGCCACTTTGCCCGGCGCCCCAGATATCTAGAGCCTGTTCTTCAGTTTCGCCAGCGCCGCGAACGGACCGGGGTCCGGCGGGTTTTCCGGCTGGTACTCCAACACCGCCCCCGGTTTGCGGGGGTAGGGATCGATGGCGAGGGCCAAGGCCTCGATCACCACCGCCCCGATATCAATTTCGCCGCCCTCGACCAGGTCGGGTGGGTCTTCCGCGCCCGGCTCGACGTCGACCTCCTGCCGGACGGCCGCCACATCGCTCCGCAACGTAAACTCGCGCTCGACCGTGTCCGTGACCCGGGCCGCGACCGGCTCCAGGGTCACGACGCAGGTCTGGACAACATCGGCCACGTACTCCGCCGTCAGGTGGATCGCCGCCTTGATGCCCGGTTCGGCACGCCCCTTCACGATCAGGCCGTCGAGCCGTTCCAGCCCAAGAAACGCAGCCAGATCAATGCGTTCCTGTTCCGTCGCCTGCCATTCGAAAGAACGGCCACCCGTTTCGAGCACGTCCACCCGCAGGGGCCGTGAGAAGCCGGAACCGTCACTTGACCGAGACATGGGAAGCCCTTGGCCGTCCACGGCAAAGGGCTTGCCGGAATGGCGCCGGGAAATTAGTCGCTCACCACGAGCGGGTCAAATTTCTTCTTTGGCCGCAAGCCTTCAAGGGGCCAGAAAGGACACCATGCCGCGGCTCACTGCCTCGGCAGACTGGCTCGCCAGATGATCCACCTGGCGGCGCACATAGCCGGCCAGTGCCGGGGCGTGGGCCGTAGGCTCGTTGCGGTACACGTTTCGGTGAAGAGCCTCGGCCAGAGCGGCCTCATCCCTCGCCTGCAAGGCCTCGCGATAGGCTTGGGCCCGCCCCTGGAAGGCCTCGACCATCGGCTTGATCTTCCGGGCGACGCGCAGGTCGCCGACGCCGAGTTCGCGCAGGGACCGGTCCATGTCCCCGAACATGTAGTCGAACAGGGCCTGACCGAGTCGCCGCGTCCCCTCGCCTTCCGTCCGCAGGCGGTAAAGCAGCAGGAAGACATGCAAGGCCGTCATGTCGAAACGGCCATCCAGCGTGTCGGGAACGCCGTAACCCAGGTAGAGCGCCGGCTGTCGCGCCTGGGCGACGGCGGCGAGATAGAGCTGCTGCGCCGGCGCCGCTTCGGGCGGCTCACGGAACAGGCGCGAAAGGAAACTGGCCATCAGCACATCCCGGTGGGTGCGGTTGACAGGCAAAAGCCCCGGTGCAAAGGTCCCGCCGACCCGCAGCGGCGCCATGGGCGCGGCCGGTGTTGGTATTTCCGGTAGGCATGACTCGGCGATCGCATCACGTTCGAACGCTCCTTGGCGCGGCTGGCTTGGCCGCAATTCTCGGGGCCTGCACCCCCACCATCACCCAGCACGGCTATGTGCCGGACGAAGACCGCATCGGCAGCATCCGCACCGAGCTGGACGACCGCGAATCGATCCGGGCGAAACTCGGCTCGCCCTCGACCCTGACCGCGTTCGGCGACGAAACCTGGTTGTATGTCAGCCGACGGGTCGAAGAATTCGCCTTCTATACCCCGAAGGTGCTCGACCAGCAGGTGGTGGCCATCAACTTCAACGACCGCGGTTTCGTCCAGGACATCCGCCGTCTGAACCTGGAAGACGGCCGGCTGATCGATCCGGTAACTCGGGAGACGCCGACGCTTGGACGCGAACTGGGTGTTCTCGAACAGCTCTTCGGCAACCTGGGCCGCTTCAACACTGACCCAGGGGCGCGACCGACACAGCGCCGCTGATCGCAACAGAAAAAAGGGCCGGTCCTCGCGGGCCGGCCCTTTTTGCTGTCATCAGGCCAGCATCGCGAGCAGCAGAAGCGCCACGATGTTGGTGATCTTGATCAGCGGATTAACCGCTGGACCGGCGGTGTCCTTGTAGGGATCGCCGACCGTGTCGCCCGTCACCGCGGCCTTGTGGGCGTCCGAGCCCTTGCCGCCGTGGTGGCCTTCCTCGATGTACTTCTTCGCGTTGTCCCAGGCACCGCCGCCCGCCGTCATCGAGATGGCGACGAAGATGCCGGTGACGATAACACCGAGCAGCATGGCGCCGACCGCGGCGAAGGCCGCAGCGGAACCGGCAACCCAGCTAATCACGAAGTAAAGAACGATGGGAGCGAGCACCGGCAGCAGCGACGGGATGATCATTTCCCGGATCGCGGCCTTGGTCAGCATGTCGACGGCACGGCTGTAGTCAGGCTTTGCCGTGCCTTCCATGATACCCGGGATCTCGCGGAACTGGCGGCGCACCTCGACCACCACCGCACCGGCGGCGCGGCCGACCGCGGTCATGCCCATGGCGCCGAACAGATACGGCAGCAGACCGCCGAGCAGCAGGCCCACGACGACGTAGGGATTGCTGAGCGAGAAGTCGATGGTGCCGGTCGTGATCAGGCCCTGGCTGGTGAAGTACTTCAGGTCCTCGGTATAGGCCGCGAAGAGCACGAGCGAGCCAAAGCCCGCCGAGCCGATCGCATAACCCTTGGTCACCGCCTTGGTCGTGTTGCCGACGGCGTCGAGCGCGTCGGTAGTCTTGCGCACGTCCTTCGGCATGTCCGACATTTCGGCGATGCCGCCGGCGTTGTCGGTCACCGGGCCATAGGCGTCGAGCGCGATGATCATGCCGGCCAGCGCCAACATGGTCGTGACCGCGATGGCGATGCCGAACAGGCCCGCCAGCATGTAGGTCGCAATGATGCCGATGACGATGAAGAGCGCCGGCAGCGCCGTGGCTTCCATCGAGACCGCAAGCCCCTGGATGACGTTGGTGCCGTGGCCGGTGGTCGATGCCTGGGCGACGCTCCTCACCGGACGGTAGCTCGTGCTGGTGTAATATTCGGTCGCCCACACGATCGCCGCCGTGACGAGAAGGCCGACGATGCCGCACCAGAAGAGGTTCATGGCGGTGAAGGTGACGGTGCCCGCGGTGAAGACCGCATCCATGCCGCCGAGCACCATGCTGGTAACGAAGTACAGCGCGATGGCCGAGAGTACACCGGTCACGATGAGGCCCTTGTACAGGGCGCCCATGATGTTCTGGCTGGCGCCGAGGCGGACGAAGAATGTGCCGATCACCGAGGTGACGATGCAGACGCCCGCGATGGCGAGCGGATAGGTCATCATCTTCGCGGCGAGCGCCGCATCACCGACGAAGTAGATCGACGCGAGAACCATCGTGGCGACGAGCGACACGGCATAGGTCTCGAACAGGTCAGCTGCCATGCCGGCGCAGTCGCCGACATTGTCGCCGACGTTGTCGGCAATCACGGCCGGGTTGCGTGGGTCATCTTCGGGAATTCCGGCTTCGACCTTGCCCACCAG
>CANJEJ010000286.1 GCA_947473325.1 Alphaproteobacteria bacterium
CGGCAACGGCGAATACACGGTCAACATCGCCCTGATCAAACAGGGCGTGCCGGTGCTGGGCGTGGTGCATGTGCCGGCGCTGGGCTGGACCTATGCCGCGGGCAACGGCCGGGTGTTCCGCCGCCATGGCGATGGCGCGGCGACGGCGATCGCCGCCCGCCTCTGCCCGGCCCGCCCGCTGGCGCTGGTCAGCCGGTCGCATCGCGACGCGAAGACGGACGCCTACCTGCGCGGCCTGGGCGAGATCGAAGAGCGCAGCGTCGGCAGCTCGCTCAAGTTCTGCCTGATTGCCGCCGGCGAGGGCGATCTTTATGTCCGCTTCGGCCGCACCATGGAATGGGACACCGCCGCCGGCCACGCCATCCTGGCGGCGGCGGGCGGCAGTGTCTGCACGCTGGACGGGCAGCCCCTGCGTTATGGCAAGCCGGGCCTGCAGAATCCCGACTTCATCGCGCGCGGGAAGCCCACGCGCTAGGCGTTGACGTCGACGACGGTGCGGCCGCGCACATGGCCCTTGAGGATCTGGGCCGAACGGTCGAGCAGCTGACCAAAGGGCACCACTTCCGTCATCGCGTCGAGCTTGTCGAGCGGCAGGTCCTTCGCCAGCCGGCGCCAGGCCTCGCGCCGGCGCTCCGCCGGGCAGAACACCGAATCGATGCCGAGCAGCGCGACGCCACGCAGGATGAAGGGCAGCACGCTCGTGGGCAGGTCGATGCCGGCGGCGTTGCCGCAGGTGGACACCGCGCCGCCGCGCGCCACTTGCGTCAGCACCGTGGCGAGGATCTGGCTGCCCACCGTGTCGACGGCGCCGGCATAGAGTTCCTTGTCGAGCGGCCGGCCGGCGGTGGCGAGCTGGGCGCGGTCGACGAAGGCACTCGCGCCCAGGCCCCTGAGATAGTCCTGCTGGTCGGGGCGGCCCGTGGCCGCGGTGACGCTGTAGCCGAGCTTCGCCAGCAGCGCGACGGCGACGCTGCCGACGCCGCCCGCAGCGCCGGTGACAAGGACGGGCAGCTTGCCGGGTTTTACCCGGGCGTCTTCCAGCGCCATCACGGCGAGCATGGCAGTGAAACCCGCGGTGCCGATGGCCATGGCGCGCTTCACGTCGATACCGGGCGGCAGCGGCACCAGCCAGTCGGCCTTCAGCCGCGCCTTCTGCGTGTAGCCGCCCCACTCCGTCTCGGACAGTCCCCAGCCGGTGGCGGCGACGACATCGCCCTTGCGATAGAGCGGCGAGGAAGATTCCTCCACCGTGCCGGCAAGGTCGATGCCTGGCACCATGGGGAACTTGCGGACCACCTTGCCCTTGTTGCCGTTGAGGACGAGGCCGTCCTTGTAGTTGAGGCCGGAATAGGCGACGCGCACGACGACGTCGCCGGGCGGCAGGTCATTCAGGCTCAGGTCCTTGAAGGCGACAGCGGCCTTGCCATCGGTTTCGGTGACGACGAGCGCTTTGAATGTATCAGCCATGAAATCCTCGTCCGTACAAGATCAGCTAAAGGTTGCGCCGCCTTCGAAGAAGCAGAACGGCTGGCCCTGGGGCCGGTGCAATTCGCCGTCGCGCATGACGGTTTCGCCGCGGATGATGGTCATCATCGGCCAGCCTGTCACGGTCATGCCGTCATAGGGCGTCCAGCCGCATTTGCTCGCCATCATCGCATCGGTGATCTGGCGCTTCGCTTTGAGGTCGACGACGGTAAAGTCGGCCTCGCCGCCGACCGCGATGCGGCCCTTGCCGACAATGCCCCAGACGCGCGCCGGGCCGTGGCAGAGCAGGTCGACCACCTGCAGCAGCGTGAGCCGGCCGGCGGCGACATGGTCCAGCATCAGCGGCAGGATGGTCTGCACGCCTGGCATGCCCGAGGGGCTTTCCGGATAGGTCTTCGCCTTGTTGGCCTTCGTATGCGGCGCATGGTCGGAGCCGAGCACATCGACCACGCCAGCCTGGATCGCGCGCCACAAAGCAGCACGATGATGTTCCTCGCGGATCGGCGGATTCATCTGGGCGCGGGTGCCAAGCCGTTCATACGCGTCGGGCGCCGCCAGCGTCAGGTGCTGCGGCGTCGTCTCGACCGTGGCGATGTCCTTGTTCAGCGCGAGGAGTTCCATTTCCTCGGCCGTCGTCACATGCAGCACATGCACGCGGCGGCGCGCCTCGCGCGCCAGCCGCAGCAGGCGCTGCGTCGCCAGCAGGGCGCTTTGCGCGTCGCGCCAGACCGGGTGGTTGCGCGCATGGTCGCCGCGCAGATCTTTCCGTTCGTCCATGCGCGGGTTGTCCTCGCAATGGACGGCAACGCGGCGCGAGCCGTGGCGCAGGATGGTAAAAAGCGGCTCATCCTCGGCCACCAGCAGGTCGCCGGTGGAGGCGCCCATGAAGACCTTGACGCCGCAGCAACCGGGCACGCGCTCGTACTCCGCAAGCTTCGTCGCGTTCTGCGCCGTGCCGCCCATGTAAAAGGCGAAGTCGCACCAGGCGCGGTTGGTGGCACGGCGCACCTTGTCGGCAAGCGCGTCGGGATCGCTGGTGTTGGGCTTGGTATTGGGCATCTCGAACACGCCGGTCACGCCGCCCAGCACGGCGCCGCGCGTGCCGCTTTCGAGATCTTCCGCCTCTTCCATGCCGGGTTCGCGGAAATGCACCTGGGTGTCGATGACGCCGGGCAGGATGTGGAGGCCGGTAGCGTCGATCTCCTGGCCGGCCTGGTCCTTGCCGATGTCGCCGACCGCCATGATGCGGCCGCCGGTCACGCCGATATCGGCCGCGCCGATGCCGCGATGGGACACAACGGTGCCGCCGCGCAGGACAAGATCGAAACTCATCGGGCAGCCTCCAGGAACAGGTCGGCGAGCGCGCGGGGCGCGGTCACCATGGCATCGTGGCCGGTCTCGATTTCACGATACTGCCAGCCCGGATCGCTGCGCGCGATATTCGCGCCGCGCGAAAACTGGCCGCGCCGGCCCACCGTACAGAAGATGAACGTCTTGGGCAGGCCGCCCATCACATTGGCCGGCATCTCGGCCTTGTCGGTAAAGCATTTCATCGGATGCGGGGCGAGATGGCGGTTGAGCCAGGCCACGTCTTCCGCCGCGGACACCCCAAGGAACTCCATGCTGCCGGGCGGCAGGTATTGGGCAGCCGGGCCTTCGCGCTGCGCCATGTCCGCCGCGCCGCCGGGCCGCGGCGGCGCGAGGTCGAGCAGGCTGATGCCGTGGTGGGGCACGAAGGAGTCGAAGAAGACCAGGTGGCGCAGGCGTTCGCCAACATGCTCGGCGACGCCGGCGATGACCATGCCGGCATAGGAATGGCCGACCAGCACCACATCCGTCAGCTCCTCGCTGCGGATCAGGGCCGCCACATCC
>CANJEJ010000287.1 GCA_947473325.1 Alphaproteobacteria bacterium
GAGATCATCTTCATCACGGTGCCGATTGCCGGCGTGGTGCTGTTGAAGATGGGCATCGATCCGATCTGGCTCGGCGTCCTCATGGGCGTCAACCTGCAGACCAGCTTCCTGACGCCGCCGTTCGGGTTTGCGCTCTTCTACCTGCGCGGCGTCGCGCCTAAGTCCGTGACGACCGGACATATCTATCGCGGCATCATTCCCTTCGTCGCCATCCAGATCATCACGCTCTTCATCATGTACGCAGAACCACGCCTCGCCACATGGTTGCCGGACCTGATCTACCGCTCCGACCTGCCTACGGCGGGGACGATGCCGCAGGACGACGTTGGCGGTGGTGAAAGCTACACGACTGAAGGCGACGACGAACTCTAGGCCGCCGCTTCTTTCCCCGGCGCAACAAGAAAGGGCCCGGATTTCTCCGGGCCCTTTTTCGTGTCGTTCCCTTGCCGTCTACTCGATGTATTTGAACGGCAGGTTGCGTGCCTCAAGGAAGGCGCCTTCGGCAAACCGCCCATAGGCGACGAGCTGCTTGCGGGCCTTGAGGTAGGACGCGAAGATTTCCTTCGTCAGCGGATCGCCCTTTTCACGCACTTCACCGATGTATTCAGCCGCCGCCTCGCCGAAGCCGATCAGCACATCGCGCGGCGTACGGAGGAAGCGAACCTGGTGCTGCGTGCGCAACACGTCCATCGCCTCGGCCGACCGCATTGTGTATTCGGCCCACATGTCGTCATGGGCCCAGCCGCAGGCGGTCTGCACCGCTGCCTTGATGTCGGCGGGCAATGCATCCCACTTGGCCTTGTTCATGTAGAACTGCAGGGCGGAACCCGGTTCATGGAAGCCCGGGCCATAGCAGATTTTGGCGACCTGATAGAAGCCGAGCGCCAGGTCGTTGTAGGGACCGATCCATTCGCCACCGTCGATGGCGCCCGATTGCAGCGCGGCGAAAATCTCGCCGCCCGGCAGCACGACCTGCTGCGCACCCAGCTTGGCCAGAATCGCGCCGCCCCAACCCGGCATGCGCAGCTTCTTGCCCTTGTAGTCATCGACGGACTTGATCTCGTTGCGATACCAGCCCAGCGCCTGCGTGCCGGTGTTGCCGGCAATGAAGCCCTTCAGGTTGTACTGCGCATAGAACTTGTCCCACAGCTCCTGGCCGCCGCCATAGTTGATCCAGCCCGACAGTTCGTTGGCGGTGAAGCCGAACGGCACCGCCGTGAAGAACTGAAACGCGGGGTTCTTGCCAATGTGGTAGTAGGACGCGTCGTGATAGCACTCGAGTGTTCCCGACGACACGGCGTCCACGCCCTGCAGCGCCGGCACCACTTCACCCGCGGCATAGACCTTGATGGTCAGGCGGTTGTCGGTCATCTGGGCGATCTTCGCCGCCATCCGCTCGGCGCCGGTCTGCACACCGCCCATGCCCTTCGGCCACGACGTGCCCATGCGCCACTCGATACGGCCCTGCGACAGGGCCGGCGTCGGAAATGTCGATGTCGCCGCCGCAGCGACGGCGCCGACGCCGGCAACCGCCGCACCGCCCAGAAACTCGCGCCGCCCCACCCGCTTGTCAGTTTTCTTGGTCATATAACCTCCCACCAGATTGCTCAGCCACGGTTACGCTGCGCACCGAGTATAGGTTTGCGAGTCCGCCGGTAATACAAAGGGACGTTCTGCAGCGCACCATCCGTGTGCTGCGCCGCACCATGCGGGGCTGGCCAGCAACTTGGCGTACAAACCTCATTTACCGCGGACTCTTGTCGCGGACGATTCGACAGGGTATGCGTGTGGCCTGCCGACGGCTTGGGGACCGTGAGGCGCAACCCTGTACGGGGAGTGTCGTGGGTCTGCAACGGTTGCCGCATCGCAAGCTCGGGTGGAGTCTGGTGGTTGCCTTAGCGGCAACGCTGGTCGCTCCGCCCGTCGCCGCGCAGCGGCGCGAGGTGCCCGATTCAACCCGTCCCGGCGTCGTCGACCGGGAATTCCAGCCTCCCCAGCAGCCCCGCGCCAGCCAGCCGGCGCCGACGATCCGCGTGCCCGAACCCGGCCAGCGTCCTGCCAAGGCCGACACTGTCCACCTGCGCCTGACAGCGGTTGAGATCACGGGCGCCACAGCCTTCGCCATCGAAGAGCTGCGCGACGCCTGGGCCCCGCTGATGGGACAGGAGGTGACGCTGGGCGCGCTGTTCGATGTCGCCGAGACCCTGACGGCCCGCTATCGCGCCGCCGGCTACATCCTGTCCCAGGTCATTGTCCCGGCGCAGGAAATCCGCAACGGCACGATCCGTCTGCAAGTTGTCGAGGGCTATATCGGCGAGGTGAAGATCGAAAGCGATCCACACATGCCGACGGCGGCGATCCGGCGCTATCTTGATACGGTCATGGCCGAGCGGCCGATGACCACGGCGACGCTGGAACGCGTCCTGCTGCTGATGAATGACCTGCCCGGGGTGACGGCCGAGACGATCCTGAGCCCGTCCGACAACGGCACGGGCGCCGCCATGATGACGGTCAAGGTGCAGCAGAAGCGGAGCGATGCCTTCGCCTCTGTGGACAATCGCGGCACGATCTTCCTGGGTCCCGTCCAATACACGATGGGCGGCAGCTTCAATGGCGCCTTCCTGCGCGAGGACCAACTCTCTGCGCGCTTCATCACGACCGCTCCGGTCGATGAATTACGTTATGGTGAAGTGGGTTACGAGACGACGCTCACACCTTCGGGTGACAAGGTCCGGCTGCGCCTCAGCCACAACACGACCAGGCCCAGCGCAACCCTGACATCGCTGGAGGTCGAAGGCCGCGGTACGACCGCGAGCGTCGGGTTCGAGCGTCCCTTCATCCGCTCGCGCGCAGAAAACCTGTCTGTCGAGGGGCGATTCACCCTCAGAAACTCGGAAACCCGGCTTCTTTCAGACGATTTCAGCGACGATCGCACCCGCTCCATCGCCCTGCTGGGCTCTTACGACATCGTCGATCGCGCCCGCGGAATCAGCCTCCTGCAAGGCGGCATCTGGCAAGGCATTGATGTCCTTGGCGCCAGCGAATCGGGCAGCGCCAACCTGTCCCGCGCCAACGGGCGCAGTGATTTCACCAAACTCACCCTTGCCGCCTCCCGCCTGCAGGGCCTGGTGGGTAATTTCAGCATCTTCGCCGGTTTCAACGGGCAATATGCCTTCAGCCAGCTGCTGGCCCCCGAAGACTTCGGCGTCGGCGGCAACCAATACGGTCACGCCTATGATTCTGCAGAGATTTCCGGGGACCATGGGGTCGCCGGCGCGCTTGAATTGCAGTATGGCGGCGCCCTTGCCGGTTACGAACCGATCAAGGCCTATCAGCTCTATGCCGGC
>CANJEJ010000288.1 GCA_947473325.1 Alphaproteobacteria bacterium
CTGCGAATAGCCGCCGTCGACGACGATGACTTCGCCGGTCATGTAGGTCGAGGCATCGGAGGCAAGCAGCAGCATTGCGCCGTCGAGTTCGCGGTAGTCGCCCAGCCGGGCCATCGGGATGCGGCTCAGCATCCCCTCGCGGCGGCCCGGGTTACTGGCGCGATACTCGATGCCAAGCTCGGTGTCGAAGAGGCCAGGCGCAATGGCATTCACCCGCACGCCCTTCTGGGCCAGTTCGATCGCGAGGTTGCGCGTCATCGCGATGACGCCGGCCTTGGAGACGACATAGGGCGTCACCATCGAGAAGGTTCGGATGCCGCCGATCGAGGCGATGTTGATGATCGAGCCCTTGGTGCCCTGTGCGATCATGCGCCGCGCCATTTCCTGCGACGACACCCAGACGGCGTTCAGGTTGGTGTCCATCACCGCATTCCAGTCGGCGCGCTTGATATCGACCGCCGCGCCGGGCCGCGTGATGCCGGCGTTGTTGACCAGCACCTGCACCGGGCCATGCGCCTTCTCGGCATCGTCGAAGGCCTTCTTCAGCGCCTCGTCATCGTTGACGTCACAGGTCAGCGCCACGGCATCGCCGCCGCGGTGCTTGATCTCGCTCACCAGTCCCTTGAGCCGGTCGGCCCGGCGGGCGAGCACGGTGACCCGCGCGCCTTCCTCGGCAAACATCATGGCAAAATGATTGCCAAGACCGCTCGACGCGCCAGTCACCAGGATGTGCCGGTCGCGAATGTTGAAGATGGAAGACATGACGCGTTTCCCCTATCTGGGCTTTTCTTGATTGTTCGGTGCCTGGCCGCTTGTGCGGCGGCTACTTCTTTGGAAAGCCCGTGCGCGGGCTGAGATCGCCGTTGTTCATCGCCGTGCGGAAATCATTGTCATGCGGTTGCATCGACGGCCGCTTGCGGATCTCGTCGTACCACTTCGTGAGGTTCGGCCGGTTCGTGCGCCAGTCGACCGGCACCTTGCCCAGCGCCATGCGGCGGTCGAGATACATCAGGCCGCAGGCCACGGAGATCTGCCCGACATCAAAGCCCTTCCAGGTCGGCGCTTCCTTTTCCAGCTGGTCGAGCGCCCGGACCACAGTGGCCCAGTGCTTCTGGTTCACCTCTTCCGAATACAGCTCCTTCGGCCGGTCCTGCTCGCCCGCGCGCGACACCTCGACGTCCCAAAGCCCATCGCCAAGGCCCATCAGGCGAAGCGCGTTCCAGCGCGCCATGCCGGAGGGCGGAAACAACTTCGGGCCGTTGTGCAGCGAGTCGAGATATTCATAGATCACCGGGCCGCCATAGAGCGGCGTGCCGTCGTCGAGCACCAGCGTCGGCACCTTGCTGAGCGGATTGGCCGCGACATGCGCCGGATCGCGCTTGAAGGGATTTGTCGGGATGCGCTCGATCTTGTCGTAGAGGCCGGCTTCAATGGCGACGACCTGCACCTTGTGAATGAGGTCGAAGATCGGCGTATAGAAAAGCTTCATGTGTCGGGTCCTGTAATGAAGACGGCCACCCTTTCGGGTGGCCGTCCTGCTTCAGTCGGTTCTGTGTCAGGCCTTCAGCGCGCCCCAGAAGACGCCCTTGCCGATGCCGCCCTTGTTGGACTCGTCGGCGTGATTCTTGGGCCGGTCGTGCAGGGTGAAGTTGCCCTTGTTGTCGCGGTCGCGCCACTTCTCCCAAACGTCGGCCGGCCGGAACCCGGCTTGCCCCATGATCTCGTCCGAGGTCATCGAGGTCCACTGGGCCCAGAAGGGCTCGGCGTTGTAATGCGCATCCCAGTCGAGCATGAACTGGTCATGCAGGCTGTTGTGATGCTGGTGCGGAATATCGGAGTTCATGGACAGGCCGCCCGGCTTCAGGACACGGAAAATCTCCCGCATCATGGCCCGCGAGGCGCGGCCCGAAGTTTCATGGAACACGCCCGACGTGGCCACGAGATCGAAGTAGTTGTCCTTGAAATCGAGCTCTTCGGCGTTCTGCTGCGAGAAATGCGCCTTGATGCCAAGGGTCTCGGCCCGGGCATGGCCATAGCGCAACATCGCCGCACCCACGTCCACCCCGTGCACCTCTGCATCCGGGAAGGCCTGCGCCCAGGGCAGGGTCGATCCGCCAAGCCCGCAGCCGACGTCGAGGATGCGCTTCGGCTTCCAGGTCGGGAACATCTCCTTGAACACCCAGACGAGCGCCCGGCCGGTGCCGTCGCACATCGGGCCGGTCAGGCCCTTGGCGTAGTAATAGGCGCCGCGGTCATAGACCGCGCCCGCCATCACGTCGCGCTCGCCGAGGTCGGCGCCGTAGCTGCCCGGCATGCAGTGGATGTCGACCGCCGACAGGTAGCGCGGCTGGACGAAATTCTCCTTGAGCCGCAGCGTGCCGATCGTCCTGCGGGACAGGATGTCATCGGCCTTGTCCATCAGGTCGGGAAGCTGGCGCTCGACGCATTCGCCAATGTTGTTCCAGAGCATCTCCTGCAAGGTGCGGGCGATCGAGCTCCACATCTGGGTGTAGGGCTCCTGCATCTGCAGGTGGCGAACCTCGGCCTTGTCCTTGGGGGTGCGCCGGGCCTTGCGCTCGAACTGCGGCAGGGTCTTGCGCTCATACACCAGCTGGTCGCCGGGATAGACGTTGTCGGTCATGTGCAGCTTGAACGCGAGCGTCGCATTCTGGCGCGCGAGTTCGTCATGATCGGCGCGCGGCATCATCGCATGGGGAAAGGGTTCGGTGACCAGAACAGCCATGATTGTTCCTCGAGCTGGAGAATTGGTCTTATCTTAGCGTCAATAGCCGCCCCGACCAACGCCCTTCCGCCCCACCTTGCCCCTGGCCGCATGCCCCCGCCCGACAGCCTGTCCCCCAGACCCGCACTTGAGGCAATGGACGCGTCACGCGGCGGCGGCATGTTCAACCTGTTCCAGGCCCCGGCGAACTGACGCATAAGAAGGAAGAATCATGACCGTCACTGCCCGCGTGTCCGTCATCCGCAACGGCACCATCTGGACCGGCGGCCCGACGCCACGCATCGTGCACGGGTCCGACCTCGTGATCGAGAACGGCTTGGTCGCCACCATCGAGCCCAATTACCGCGGCCGCGCCGATGTGGAGATCGACGCCACCGACTGCCTGGTCACGCCGGGCTTCATCAACGGCCATAGCCACCCGGGCACGACACCGCGGTCACGCGGCCTGGCCGAGGACGCCGACCTGCCGGAAGACGGCGCCTTCTATCACATGACCCTGCCGACGCAGCTGCATGCCGGCCATGTCCTGTCACCGGCCGAGGTCGCGACGGTGATGGAGTGGGACCTGATCGCGCTGATTGCCGGCGGCGCCAC
>CANJEJ010000289.1 GCA_947473325.1 Alphaproteobacteria bacterium
AGCAGCAGCACGCGGCCGGCGGGGGAATCGCCCGCATGCAGGAACACCGCCGTTGCCGAAGAACCCTTGGGCAGTTTCCAGTGCGCCTCGAAATCGGGGCCGGACCATTCCACCGGCGTCTGCGCGTCGAGCCCGATCAGGTCGTGGTAGAAATGCAGCGACTTCTGCAGGTCGCTGACGCCGATCACCACCGCGCTGACGGGGCTGCCTTGGGAAACGCCATGGGCCATGGGAAACACTCCAACGAAGGGAGCGGCGAGGGTATACTGGAACCCATCGTCCGGTCACCGGACTTGCACGCAGCCGATTTCGGGAGTTTTTCATGACCAGCACACCGGGCAGCAAGCCCCGCATCGGGCCTTATGCCGGCGGTACCATCGTCACGCCCGACATCGACAAGGCGAGCGCGCCCTATCTGCAATACCTGAAATACAGCGAGCGTGCGGCGGGCGCGGTGTCCCGCGCGATGGCCCAGTCCTGGGGCGCGCCGGCGATGGAAGGGAGGCGCTTCCGCGTGCTGGGATCGGCCAGTGGCTCGTCGCAGTTCATTCGTTTCGTCGAGGGCAAGGCGTTGCCCGGCTACAGGCCGATGAGCACCTACGGCTGGAACGCGCTCGAGATCACGGTGCAGGACGTCGACGCGCTGCCCGCCCATATCGTCGGCTCGCCCTTCGAGACACTGGGGGAACCGCGCAACCTGTCCTCCACCGACAACATCCGCGCCATGCAGGTGCGCGGCCTGGCCGACGAGGTGCTCTATCTTACCCAGATCAAGGAGGCGGCCGACACCGAGCGCCTGCCGCGCGCCCATGCCTTCGTCGACCATATCTTCATCGTCATCCTCGGCAGCAGCGACTTCGACGCCTCGCGCGCCTTCTACGACAGCCACTTCACGGTCGGGCTCGGCAACCCGTTCCCGGCGCGGGTACGGCCGCTCAACAAGGCCTTTGGCCTCGACATCGAGACCAAGCACCAGATCTGCACCATCGCGCTGCACGGCAAGAACCTGATCGAGCTCGACGACTTCCCCAAGGGCGCGGTGCCGCGCACCCGGCCCGATGGCGAACTACCCTACAGCCTCGGCCTCGTGTCGATGGAGGTGGATTCGCTCGACGCGGTGAAGCTGAAGCCCTTCACCGCGCCGGCCGCCCTTGCCGAGGCACCCTACAACGGGCGCCGCGCCGCGACCTTCGTCGGCACCTCGGGCGAGCTGCTTGAGTTGATCGAGACGCGCTGATGCTGAGCCTGCCCCTGACGCCGATCACCCGCGAGGCCTTCGCACCCTTCGGCCAGCTGCTCGACACGCCAGGCGATCAGTCGCGCGTCGACCAGGTGGCGCGGCTGCACAACGCTCGTCCGCGTGCATTGGCCAATATGGCGGTGACACGGGCGCTGCCCGCGGCGCTGCCCTTTCGGGTACGGGCGCTGGAACGCCACCCGTTCTCGTCGCAGGCCTTCATCCCGCTCGACGTGGCGCGCTATCTCGTCCTCGTCGCGCCCGGCAAGGACGATGCGCCGGACCTTGCAGGTCTGCGCGCCTTCGCCGTGCCGGGCACCATCGGCATCAATTACACCGCCGGCACCTGGCACCACGGCCTGACGGCGCTCGACGCGCCCGGCGTCTTCACCCTGTTCGACTTCGAGGACGGCACGGCAGGGGATGTGGACATTAGGCCGCTCGAGGTGGCCATCCAGATAATCGCAGGCTGACCGCTCCAATTTAGGACTATAGGCACAGAACTGGCCCTGGCGGGTCTGTCAGCGCCGAGGGACAAGCCCTTGCCCCCGGCCCCGGAGCCGGACTTGTCAACAGGTCGGGATTTGCCGCCGCCCTCCTTGAAACGAAGGGGCGGGATACATAGAGTGACGGCCCAATTCGCCGGGCATCGCCCGGCACGCGATTCGCCGGGGCACAGAGTCGCAGAAGCCAAGAAGCCTGATCGTCGCAGGCCCGCCGGGTTCAAGATTTAGCCTTGATTGCCCCCTAGCGTCGCGCGCGCACAAAAACGGACCGCATCCGCGGTTGTCCGGGAGGGACGAGTATATGGCTGAACTCTTGAAGGTTCAGGGGTTGACCAAGCGTTTCGGGCCGCTGACCGCGGTGGACCGGATTTCGTTCTCGGTCGCCAAGGGCGAGGTGCTCGGCTTCCTTGGCCCCAACGGCGCCGGCAAGTCGACCACCATGAAGATGGTGACCGGCTTCCTGACGCCCACCGAAGGCACGGCGCATGTCGCCGGCTTCGACGTGGTGGAACACCCCATCGAGGTGAAGAAGCGCATCGGCTACCTGCCCGAGGGCGCGCCGCTTTATGGCGACATGACCGTCTACGGCCTGCTCGGCTTCATCGCCGAGATCCGTGGCTTCAACGGCGCCGAGAAAAAGCGCCGGGTGGAAGAGGCGATCGAGAAGGTCAATCTTGCCGAAGTGTCCTTCCAGCCGGTCGAGACACTGTCCAAGGGCTTCAAGCGCCGCGTCGGCCTGGCCCAGAGCATCCTGCACGATCCCGAGCTGCTGATCCTCGACGAGCCGACCGACGGCCTCGACCCGAACCAGAAGCACGAGGTGCGCGAGCTTTTGAAGAGCATGGCGCCCAACAAGGCCATCGTCATCTCGACGCATATCCTGGAAGAGGTCGATGCGATCTGCACGCGCGCCATGATCATCGCGCGCGGCCGCATCCTGATCGACGGCAAGCCTGCCGACCTGCGCGCCAAGTCGCAGCGGCAGAACCTCGACGACGTCTTCCGCGCCATCACCGTTCCGGCCTGAGGCTTCTGCGCCATGCGTAACACTCTCATTATCCTGAAGCGCGAGCTCGCGGCCTATTTCGCGACCCCGATCGCCTATGTCTTCCTGGTGATCTTCCTCGCCGCCATCGGCGCCTTCACCTTCTACCTCGGCAACTTCTTCTCCCGCGGTCAGGCGAATCTCGAGCCCTTCTTCACCTTCCATCCCTGGCTCTACCTGTTCCTCATCCCGGCCATCGGCATGCGGCTGTGGTCGGAAGAGCGCAAGTCCGGCACCATCGAGCTGCTGATGACGCTGCCGGTCAGCACCTTCCAGGTGGTGTTCGGCAAGTTCCTCGCGGCCTGGATATTCACCGCCATCGCGCTGATCCTGACCTTCCCGATCTGGATCACGGTGAATTACCTGGGCGAGCCCGACAACGGCGTGGTCTTCGCCTCCTATGTCGGCAGCTGGCTGATGTCGGGTGCGTTCCTCGCGCTGGTCTCCTGCCTGTCGGCGCTGACCAAGAACCAGGTCGTCGCCTTCATCATCGGGGCGGCGGTCAGCTTCCTGTTCCTGATGGCG
>CANJEJ010000290.1 GCA_947473325.1 Alphaproteobacteria bacterium
CCGAGGCTTGGGCGAATCTGGGGTGGACCGAAGTCATAGGGCATGTTGTGCCCGACGCGGAACAGGATGCCGCCCTGAAGATGCGTGTAGACGTTGCCGAGGCTGAAGCCGTAGCGCGGTAGCGCGTCGAAGGAGAGGCCGAAGATCTCGTTGTCGATGCGGCCGATGCGGGTCTTGCGCTCGGCCGTCAGCATGATGGCGGGTTCGTCTTCGAGCTGGTTGTCCCAGCCTTCGGGATGCGTGGCGCCGATCAGCTCGTGAAAGCCTTTTTGCACGGCCTCCGCCCCCGAGGATGGCCCGACCATTCCCACCGTCAGCTCGACCGAATCGAGATGCAGGTCAGATTCCGAGTGGAGCGACAGGCCGGTGTAGAGCCAGCCGGCATAGGGGCGGTCATCGACGATGAGGTTGCGGCGTGTGATGTCGTCAGGCGTGAAGATGCTCTGCCCCAGGACGAAACCGATTCGGGAGCGTTCTGCGCGATAGAAGCTGCTGGTCAGGCGCGTCAGGTGTGCAGCCAGGCTCTCCGCCCAGCTTGGCACGGCTTCCGGCTTCGGCGAATAGTTGAGCCGCATGCCATGGGTGTAGTGCTGGTCGGTGTTGACGAAGCGGTCGTTTTCGAACTGGAGGGTGAGCGAATCGCGCGTGTCTGCGTCGCGCCCCTGCTGTGCGAAGGCCGGATTGGCGATGACGCCGGCTGCCGTTACGGCAAGCGCGATAATTCTCCGGTACAGCATGAAACCTCGCGGCAGCCCTGAAATGTGCGCTGCAGCAAAATGTGTCAAGGTTACGCGAGGGGGCGTAAACAGCTTGCCCCGGTATCCCACCACCCTACACTTCGGTCAACGACGCGAGTGTCGTCGCCGTTGCGGCTGCGACACAATGACTTGCGTTCTGGATGGAGGAGATTTCTCATGCTGCGTTTCGTCCTTACCGCCGCCGCCACCGCGCTTCTGGTGGCCGGCCTTGCCAGCGCCGCCGTGGCGCAGAATCCCCGGTCCATGACGATCGGCACCGCCTCGCCCGGCGGTGCCTACTTCATTTATGGCGGCGTCGTTGCCACGCTGCTGACCGAGAAGACCGGGATCCCGGTGTCGACCCAGCAGACCCAGGGCCCGAACCAGAACATCCTGCTCGTCGAGAGCAAGGACATCGAGTTGGGCATGACGACCATGGGCATCGCGCTGCAGGCCTGGGAAGGCAAGGAAGCCTGGACGCAAGGCAAGCAGATGCGCAATTTCAGAGCCCTTTTCCCGATGTATGACACGCCGTTCCACTTCATGGTGACCGAGCGGTCTGGCATCAAATCAGTCTCGGAGATGGCGAACAAGCGGGTCGGCTTTGGTCCAAAGGCGGGCACGCCGGGCACCTATTTCCCGCTGATGTTCAACGCACTCGGCATCAAGATCGAGGAACGCTATGGCACCGCCAATGACATGGCGAGCCAGCTGGGCGACGGCCTGCTCGATGTGTTCGCCTTCGCGGCCGGCGTGCCGATTCCGGCCTTCAGCGAAATGGAGGCGCAGCGCCCCACTCGCTTCATCACCTTTTCCGCGGCCGAGATCGCCACGATGAAGGGCAAGATGCCGGAACTTTCGGACTCGGTCATTCCCAAGGCCACCTACAAGGCGATGACGGAGGACCACAAGACGGTCGGTCTCTACAACTTCGGCATCGCACACAAGGACATGCCGGCGGATGTCGCCTACAACGTCATGAAGTCGGTGCTCGAGAACAACGCACAGATGGTGAAGGGCTTCGCCGCGGCGAAGGAAACCATCGTCGAGAACTGGAGCCGCAACGGATTCCTGCCCTTCCATCCGGGCGCAGTGCGCTACCTGGAAGAAAAGGGCGTCAAGGTGCCCGACAAGCTCAAGATGTGAGCGGACACAAACGGCGCGGGATCAATCTCGCGACGTTTTCTCCTAGGAACCCTGACGTGCGTTTGACTATATGACCACACAACAGACCGACGCCCCCTCGTCCGCCGCCGTCATGGCGGTGGAAACCGTCGAGGAGTTCGGCGGCATCAAACGCCGGCTGACGGGCACGACGGCGCAGATCCTGTTCTGGCTCTGCGCGGCCTATACCCTCTTCCACCTGCTGGTGCTGAATGTGTGGCCGATCGACGGCGTGCTCTACCGCGCCATCCATCTTGGCTGGGGCTCGGCTATCGGTTTCGCGCTGGTCGCGGGCTTCCGCGGCAGCCCGCGCGACCATGTGCCCTGGTACGACCTGCTGCTCGGCGCCATCGCACTCGCCTGTTCCGCCTATATCTGGATCAACATCGACGCGCTGCAGTTCCGCGCCGGCGCGCTGTTCACCACCGGCGACCTGATCTGCAGCGTGGCCGGCACGATCCTTGTGCTGGAATTTGCCCGCCGCACCGCCGGCTGGGCGATCACCATCATCTGCCTTGTCTTCATCATCTATGCCTTTGTCGGGCCGTGGATGCCGGGCATCCTCTATCACCGCGGCTACTCCTTCGGCCGTTTCTTCACCTACATCTTCAGCGACCAGGGCGTGTTCGGCTCGACGCTTGAGGTGTCGTCCACCTTCATCATCCTGTTCGTCTGCTTCGCGGCCTTCCTCGAACGTTCGCGCACCGGCGACTATTTCAACGACCTGTCGGTTGCACTGGTGGGCTGGGCGCGTGGCGGACCGGCCAAGGTCGCGGTCCTGTCGGGCATAATGTTCGGCGCCATATCGGGCTCGTCGGTCGCCAATGTGGCCGCCTCAGGTAGCATCACCATCCCGATGATGCGGCGCGTCGGCTATGATCGCGCCACGGCGGGCGCCATCGAGGCGACGTCATCGACCGGCGGCCAGATCACCCCCCCGGTCATGGGTGCCGGCGCCTTCATCATGGCCGAGATCACCGGCATCCCGTACAGCGAGATTGCCTTCGCCGCGATCATCCCCTGCCTGCTCTTTTACGTCGCCTGCTATGTCCATGCCGACCTGCACGCGCTGCGTCACGGCCTGCGCGGGCTGCCGCGGCACGAGCTGCCACGCATCGGCCAGATGCTGACCAAGATCTACCTGCTGGCGCCGATCCTGGTGCTGGTCTGGGCCTTCCTGTCGGGCTATTCCGGCTTCCGCGCGGCGGGTCTCGGCATCATCGCCGCCATCGTCGTGAGCTGGCTGTCGCGCGAGCATCGAATGGGCCCTAGGGCGGTACTCGAGGCGCTGGCCGCGACGACGCGCGATGTCATGCAGCTGGTCGCCATCTGCGCCGCCGCCGGCATCATTGTCGGCGTCATCGCGCTGACCGGAATCGGCGGACGATTC
>CANJEJ010000291.1 GCA_947473325.1 Alphaproteobacteria bacterium
AGAGGAGAAGCAGCATGAGAACATCCCATTTTAACCAGGCAGAACTTGCATTCCGCTGGCGGATCTCGCCCTCCACTCTGGAGCGGTGGCGATTCACCAAGTCAGGGCCATCTAATCTAAAGATCGGTGGGAGGGTCGTTAACCGATTGGAGTTCGAATCCCTCCTGCGGATCCAAACGGTGCGTAGCTTTGGGAAAGCGCGCCTGGTCAACTGACCTCGTGGCTCACTAACTGACGACTAATTGCCGGTAGATGGCAGGAAGCACCTGCGTGAGCCTTTCGGGATGTGGCACAAGGGCATAGCCCGCCTGCCCGAAAATCCGCGGGAACCAAGCCTTGCCGTCGCGATCGATGGTAATGCCGAAAACGGAGTGGCCCGCCCGCCTCGCCTCGCGAACGGCCATATGACTGTCCTCGATGCCATGGCGGCCCTCATAGTGGTCGAGGTCGTTCGGCTTGCCATCGGTGATGACGAGCAGCAGTCGGCGCTTGCGGGTCTCGCAGGTGAGCCCGGCCGATGCGTGGCGGATGGCGGCGCCGAGGCGGGTGTAGAAACCTGGCTTAAGGCTGGCAATCCGGTGTTCCACGACCTGCGTCATCGGCTCGCCGAAGGACTTGGCGCACTGGATATAGACGCGGTCGCGCTTCAACGAGAAAAAGGCGTGGATAGCGAAATCGTCGCCGCAGGCGTCGAGCCCCCAGGCGAGTGCACTCAGCGCCTCGCGCTCGATATCGATCACGCTGCGCCCACCGTGGCCATGTCCGGGAATGGCCGACTCGGTGGAGCGTGATACGTCGAGCAGGATCGAGACGGCAAGATCGCGCTTCTGCGGCAGCGCCTGTGTCCATATGCGATCATCCATGTCTCCCGTTGCCAGGAAATCGGCGCGTGATCGCACGGCGCGGTCGGTGTCGAGGTCGTCGCCGTCGATGCAGCCGCTGACCACCTGCCGGGCCGGACGCAAAGCCTCGAACTGGCGCTTCACGGCACGGATGCGCGCACGCGCCTTCGGATCTTCGCTGGCGGCCAGGAGATCGCTGCGGATTTCCGCCTGCGAGGTGAGCACCCGGACGTGGTCGTGGAGATAGACGCCGCCCCGCGCGTCCCATTCCGGATAGGTGAGAACACCCGACAGAGCCTCGCGGTCGACGTCCTCGGGGGCAAGGTCGAGATGCAGCTTCAACCGGCTGGCCGGCGCCTTTGATATCTGCCCGAGGCCGATCTCGTCCTGGTCGTCCGCCGCCTTCTTCGCACTGTCGGTGTCGTCATCCTCGACGCGGCGGTTGAGGTTGACGAATTCGGCCCAGCTCAGAAGCGCTTCGAACTTGTGCAGGATGAAGCTGTCCTTGCGCTCCGTCTGGTCGGCCTTGCGCCGCTGCGCCCGGTGGGTCTTGCCGCTTTCGCCTTTCTCGGGCGCGCCTTCGGTGGCCCGCGTCTCGACGGCCTCGGCTTCCGAAGCCGCGGGAACGCGCAGTTGCGGCCACAGCGGCACGGGATGGAAGGTGCGATACGCGCGGGGCGCCTTGTCCGGCAGCGGCGGCAGATGGTCCTGCCGCTCGCCCAGGGCGCCGCGCAGACGCGCCTCCACCGCGGCTTCGGCCGGCGGCAGCGACACCTGCGGCCTGAGGGCAAGTGCGGCGCGGCAGAGTTCGGCGTGAAGCGACCTGAACCCGGGCGCCGCGGCCAGTGCTGCATCCGTCATGCGGTTTGCGGCGTCAATGGCTGCAAGGTCCGCCAGTAGCGGATCCTTCTCCACGATGGCCGGGCCGGCATGGGCGGCGCAGGCCGTGAGCCAGAGGTAGAGCCCGGCATTGGCCTCGCGAGCCGGAAAGACGCTCAGCCGCTCTGGCAGGCGCAGGGCCTCGCCGTCGAAGCTGGCGCGGGGTGCCCGTTCCTCCGACGTGCCCAACCGGCGCAGGAGGCCCCGGCGATGGCGGGATGCCTCGTCGGGTGCCGCCCGGATCTCGACCGAGGGACTTCCTCCCAGGCCGCGGAACAGCACGGCAAGCCGGCCGCTGACCTCGGCGAGGCGAACCGCTCCGCCGTCATCGGCGCCGGGCGTATCGAGGCGGCTCGCCAGCGCATGCCACAGCTTGCCGACGCTTTCCTCAGGCTCCCAGGGCGCGATCTCGAGGCCGGGCATGGGCCGCCTCAGCCGAGCACGGCCGTGACCAGGTCGAAGAGGCCGCGCTTCACGTCGGCATCGTCGGTCAGCGGCTCGATCATCGCAGCGCGAATGGCGCGTTCGACGGGCATGCCGCGCTGGATGAGGGTCGCGGCATAGACCACCAGTCGCGTCGACACGCCCTCCTCGAGGTCCTGGCCCTTGAGGGCCCGCAGCTTGTTAGCGAGCCGGACGAGGCCAGCGACACGCTCTTCGGCAAGACCGCTCTCATGCACGACGATCGGAATCTCGTGCTCGGGCTTCGGGAAGGAGAATTCGAGCGAGATGAAGCGCTGCCGGGTGGAGGGCTTCAGCGTCTTCAGGATGTTCTGATAGCCCGGATTGTAGGACGCGACCAGCATGAAGCCCGGCGCCGCCTGCAATTCCTCACCGGTGCGGTCGATCGGTAGCATGCGCCGGTCGTCGGTCAGCGGGTGGAGCACGACGGTCACGTCCTTCCGCGCCTCCACCACCTCGTCGAGATAGCAGATCGCGCCTTCGCGCACTGCGCGCGTCAACGGGCCGTCGACCCATACGGTTTCGCCGCCCTTGAGCAGGTAGCGGCCGATGAGGTCTGCTGCCGCCAGATCATCATGGCAGGCGACGGTATGGAGCGGCCTGCCGAGCCTTGCCGCCATGTGCGCCACGAAGCGCGTCTTGCCGCAACCCGTGGGACCCTTGAGGAGCAGAGGCAGCTCATTCGCGTGCGCCAGCGCGAAGACCTCGCACTCATCGCCCTGGGCCAGGTAGAAGGGGACTTCCGCCCCCTTCCCTGATATCGTCATGTCCATCGCAGTCACTCTGCAGGCGTTGCAGCCAGCGAAGGCCCGCGGGCGATCACCTCGCGGCGCGGGAACATCACCGAGTAGATGAAGAGCAGCGCGCCCAGAACGACCGCAACGCCCGAACCAAAGCGCATGGCGTAGAACATCCAGAGTTGGTCCTGGACATCCATGTAACTCATGCCCATCACCCGCTGCAGATGGGTCTGCAGCGCCCCGGCGAAGGTCAGCGTCACAGTCATGAAAACCATGCCGCTGCTCATCAGCCAGAAGGAGGCCATGTTGAGCACCTGGTTGTAAGGATCACGACCCCGCAGG
>CANJEJ010000292.1 GCA_947473325.1 Alphaproteobacteria bacterium
CCGCGCCTCGCGTAGGCGCGCGTTGCGCAAGTCGGCGCCGCGCAGAGCGGCGCGGGACAGGTCCGCCTTGGACAGGTCGGCGTCGCGCAGGTCGGCCAGGATCAGCACGCTGTCGAGCAGCTTGGCGCCCGAGAAGTTGCAGCCGCGCAGGTCAGCCCCGCTCAGGTAGACACGCGACAGGTCCATGCCGGCGAAGGACTTGCCGCCCAGTTGCGCGCGGTCGCCCTCGCCACCGCCGGATTCCGCCCACAGTGCATGGCGGCGCAGGATATCCTGCAGCTCGAACGGCACATTGACGAGGCCGCGCACGAATTTGGTGTCGCGCATGTCGGTGCCGGTCATCGACGCGCCGGCCAGCACGGCCCCGCTCAGGTTGGCGCCGCCGACACGGGCATAGTTCAGGTTGGCGCCATGCAGGTTGGCGCCCATCAGGTTGGCTGAGCCCAGCTGCGCCTGTTCGAGGTTGGCGCTGGACAGGTCGGCGCCGCGCAGATCGACATGGCCCATCGACGCGCGTGTCAGGTTGGCCCGCGTCATGTTGGCGTTGCGCATGGTTGCGTGGCTGAGCTTGGCGTCTTCCAGGTTCGACTGCGAGAGATTGGCGCCGGTCAGGTCGGTTTCCTTCTGGCGACCCTGGTCGAAGATCTGGCCGGGGCGCAGGTCGGCCTGACGCAGGTCGGCGCCGTTCAGCTTGGCGCCGGCAAGCTTCACCCCGCGCAGGTCCGCGCGGTGGAAGTTGCACCCGCTGAGGTCGGCATTCTCGAGATTGGCGCCGAACAGGTCGGCCAGGCTGAAGTCGCAGCCCGCGAGCAGGCTGCGCCGCAGGTCAGCGCCGCTGAGTTTCGCATCGCGGAAGCTGAGTTGCGGGAGTTTGAGGTCGCTGAGCTTCGCATTCTTCAGGTTGGCCCGCACACCGCCGGGCCGGCCGGCCGTGAAGTCCTGATGCTTGCGAATGATCGCGACGAGTTCCTGGGGCGTCATGCGGCCTCACGACCGAGAACGGCACCGAATTGAGTCGAACCTTGCTGCATTACCATGTCACCGCACCGCTCTCTGTCCCCCCAGAGGGCGATTCACTATGCCGCATGAAACGCGAAACGGAAACCTAAACGCGAGTAAAATCAGATAGATACAACTTTAGAGATATGTAAGTGAAATTGCGTCGTCCGAGGTCCGGCCTTGCAACCCCGCCGGGCGGCGGATAAACACGACCCGCCGCTTCAGGGAATGATCGCGTCATGAAGGTTCGCATCTTTCAGCCGTCCAGGAACGCCATGCAGTCGGGCCGCGCCAAGACGAAGAGCTGGCTGATGGAGTTCGAGCAGCGCGCGCCGCGGGAAATCGACCCGTTGATGGGCTGGACCAGTTCGGCCGACACGACCCAGCAGGTCACCATGGTCTTCGACAGCAAGGACGAGGCGATCGCCCACGCCCGGCGCGAAGGCTATGAGTTCGACGTGCGCGAGAAGGCGCCGCGCGTCATCCGCGCCCGCAGCTACGCCGACAACTTCCGCTTCGACCGCCGCCAGTAGACGGCCCCCGGGCGCGACCCGCCGGGCGGCGACACAGCTCCAGGAAGGATCGAACGATGCTGCTGAATCGCGACCGCGCCGACGCGGTGATGGACAAGCACGGCCTCGACGCGCTCCTCGCCGTGCAGCGGCTCAATTTCTACTACCTGACGGATTATTTCCCGAACACATTCAAGGTCGAACGCTTCTTCGCCAACTTTGCGGTGCTGCCGCGGCGGCGCGACATGCCGGCTGGCATGAGCATGGGCCTCGGCGAAAACGGCCGTCACGCCAACAAGGGCAGCTGGATGCCCAACGTGCTGGCCATCACCGGCCGCATCTCGCCGACCGCCGCCAACACCGGCGCCGCGGTGCCGAAGCAGATCGAGGAAGACCCGGCGAAGCGCTTCATCTTTGGCGCCGAAGACAAGCTCACCGCCAACGAATGGCGCTGGGCCGAGGCGATCCGCGCCCGCGCCAGCCGCATGGTGGCGACGCCGGCCGATGCGCTGAAGCGGCTGATCGAGGATGCGGGCCTGACGAAGGCCCGCATCGGTACCGACGATCCGCGCGTCATCGACTGGCTGCACGCGTTGGGCGTGCCCGGCGTGACTGGCGTCGATGCCACCAACATCTTCCGCGAGATCCGCATGGTGAAGACGCCGGACGAGATCGCGCTCTTGCGCAAGGCGGCGGCGGTGAACGAGGCAGCGGTGGAAACCGCCATCGCCGCCGTGCACGAGGGCGCCACCAACGAGGAACTCGAGCGCGTCTTCATGACCGACATGGCACGCCAGGGCGGGGTGGGGACCTACATCCTGTTTGGCTTCATCTCCGGCCTGCGCAGCGGCAGCATCGTCCGCGGCGAACCCGTGATGGTCGATGCGCTCGGCACCTATGGCCTCTACAACGGCGACCTTGGCCGCACCATCGTGCTGGGCGAGCCGGATGCCGAGACGAAGAAGCGCATGCGCGCCGTGCACAAGGGCTGGGATGCCGCCTGCGAGATGATGAAGCCGGGCGTCACCGGATCGGCGATCGTGCGCCGGGTGGTCGAGGTGGTGCAGCGCGAAGGGTTCCCGGCCTTCAACCACTGCGTCGCCCACACCGTGGGCCTCGAGCACACCGACCACCCGATGCAGATGGGCCCGGACGGCATGGGCGGCAAACCCGACTTCACCGTCGAGGAGAACATGGTGCTCAACTTCGACATGCCGCATGTCGAATGGGGCTGGGGCTCGATGCATATCGAGGACACGATGCTGATCACGAAGACGGGATTCGAGCCGCTGACCAGCCTGCGCACGGAAATGCGCGTCCTGTAGGGCCGGTCGCGGCCTTCGGAACGCCAATCCCCGCCACCCGGCCTCGCTTCGCTGGACGCTGGCCGGGGCAGGGGTATACCCTTTCTCCCAGCCAACACAGGGAATGGGCCGGTCCACGGCCTGCGGGAGAACAGAATGCCCATCAATGCCACGCACGACATGTTTCCCGACGCGAACCATGACGAACAGTCGCGTCAGCACTTCATCCGCAGCATCAAGGTGCATATCGCCGGCAAGGTGATGCCGGGCAACGACGTGCTCTATCGCGACAAGGTTGTCCCGTCCTTCCAGAAGAAGCTCGGCCGCGCGCCGCAGTCGCGCCGCGAAGTGCGCGAGGCGCTGGCGCAGGAGCCCTACAACCAGATGTGGAGCGCGATGC
>CANJEJ010000293.1 GCA_947473325.1 Alphaproteobacteria bacterium
CAGGCTGCTCATCCTGAGGCCCGGCAACGACCTCCACGAAAGTAAGGAAGTGATCCAGTGGTGGCGCGGCAGCAACAGGATTCTTGGCCGCATCACAGATCATTCGTAGACGTATGGCCGCTTCGGCGAAGGGCTCAGCAAGAAAGCTCGCCGCTTCCTTGGCAGACATGGGCCCGCCTTGCAACTCAAGTGTCCGGCGTGAATCCATGGCCAGGTTCTGCTGGTAGTCGCTGGTTCCGCAAAGGTAACGCTTGGCGGCAACGTGAAGCCTGACCGGCTCGCTTACCTCTGAAGAGAAGCGCTGCGCGAGCCATGCTGCGCCGCGCATTTCGTGCGTGTCATCGATGCCACGATCCAGCGTGTCTTCTCCAAGCTCATGAATCATGTGGCCAATGTCATGCAGCAGCGATGCGATGATCATCGACGGCGGCTCTCCCGCTGCTTCTGCGTTGGCGGCAGCTTGAAGGGCATGCTGCAACTGCGTGACGTCAGCGAGGCCATACTGACTTGTCGCACGCCGGACATAAATTTCCTGTAGTTCTTCGAGCGTTGATCGCACAACCAATCCTCTTCTATATGTTTTTCCTATTTTACATCAATCAATATACTAAATAGATAATAGATGGAATTGCCGGCCCGTACTGCTTCCGACAGAATCCGCACGAAGAGTCCCTCTGTGTCACGACCCCGTAACATTCTTCTCATCGTCCTCGACCAGTGGCGAGGCGACTATCTCGGTCATCTTGGGGCAACCTGGGTAAACACCCCCAACATTGACGCGCTGGCCCGCCGTGGCGTGAGCTTTGCCAGAAACTTTTGCCAGGGAGCACCGTGCGGGCCGGCCCGGACATCATTGCAAACGGGCAAGTACGTGATGAACCATCGGGTGGTTCACAACGGGGTCCCGCTCGATAGCCGCCACGACCATCTGGCGCGCATGCTGCGCCGCGCTGGCTATGATCCATCTCTCATCGGCTATTCCACCACGACGCCCGACCCGCGCTACGTGTCACGAAGCGACTTCCGGTTCAGCCGAAATGGTGACATTGCCGACTCATGGCGCGTGATCGCACAGATGGACGAGCTGCGTGACCAGACTGACATGGCAAGAAACTACCTGGCGTGGGTCAGCGAGAATGAGCCGTCCTACTCCGGTCGCGGGGTCAATGAGCTTTGGGCACAGAAATCGGGCGCTGCGCGTCCGGACGGCTCAGAGTGTGTGATCGAAGCCGCACTGTCAGACACCGCCTGGCTGGCCGACAATGCGCTGACGTATCTGCGCGGGGTATCATCGCAAGACTCCTGGATGCTCCATTTCGGCCTATCTCGGCCTCACCCCCCCTTCTCCGCCCCAGCACCTTTCCATCGCTCCACTGTTCATGAGTCCCTCCCGGCTGTGACGCGCGCCGCGACCCGCATGAGCGAAGCTGGGGGGCATCCTTACCTGGCCCATTTGCATGGGAGCCAACACCTGGGCGGGTATCTCGCCGGGGGCGCCGGATCTGTTGCCAGTCTCTCGGCTGCCGAACTTGATCATGTTCGCGCTGCCTATTGCGGGCTGATCGAAGAGGCCGATCACCATATCGGCCGTGTTCTCGATGAACTGAAATCGCGCGCTCTGGTCGACGACACCCTCATCATCCTGACGAGCGACCACGGCGAACAATTGGGTGATCATTCCCTGCTTGGGAAAATGGGCTTCTATGACCAGAGCTATCATGTCCCCCTGATCATCGTGGATCCGCATTCCTCTGCCGACACAACGCGGGGACGAGTGGAGCACGGCCTGTCGGAGAGCATCGACATACTGCCAACCATTCTCGAATGGCTGGGCATGCCCTGTCCGCATACGGTGGACGGTAAGTCCCTGCTTCCGGCTGTTCGGGGTGAACAGGCGGGTGGCAAGGAGGCTGTTCATTTCGAGTTCAGCCTGCGGGGGGGCTTCCTCAACCCGGACCGCCGCATCCTTGGACTGGACTATCGTCGCAGCGAACTTGCGGTCCTGCGCACCCAGACACACAAGTATGTGCATTTCCAGGGATTGCCCGCGCTTCTCTTCGACCTGACAGAGGATCCGCACGAACTGACGGACAGAGCGACGGATCCTCGCTGTCGCGAAGTGATGCTGGACATGGCCCAGCGGATGCTGAACTGGCGCATGTACAACGCCGAGCGCGAACTGGTGAATCTGAACGCATCGCCGGCAGGACTGGTGCGGCTGACGTGAGATGGCTTCGACGGCCGCTCGAATGAGTGATCTGCCCCTGCCATTCTTGCCGCCTTCGAGCGTGGGCTTCGACCCCCAGCGCTTGCAGCGGATCACGGCCACAATCGAGGCTGACGTGGCTGCAAAGCACCTTCCAGGCGCAGTCATTCTGATTGCCCGAAGAGGCGCGCTGGCCTTCGCCGAGGCGTACGGATACCGCGACAGCGCGCGCGGCATCCCCATGACGCTCGACAGCATCTTTCGCATTTTCTCCATGACAAAGCCCCTGACTGCCGTCGCCGCGCTGGTGCTCGCAGAGGAGGGACGATTGCAGCTTACCCAGCCGGTGCAGGAGATCTTGCCCGGGTTCAGTCCGGATTCGGTGTGCACGCCTTGTTGGCCCGCCGATGAAGGGGGGCACGACCGACTGGCTCCGCTGGCCCGCGGCGTGACCGTGTATGACCTTCTGACTCACTGTGCAGGCCTCCCCTATGGCGCATGGAGCGACAACAACGGCGTCCGGGAGGCGCACGGGCGCCTGAACCTGGGTGTTAACCCGCGTGACCTTGAGCCTGCGGACTTTCTCCGCCGGTTGAGCGCCGCTCCCCTCGCACAACAACCCGGCCGTTTCTGGCAATATGGTCTTGCCAGTGATGTCCTCGGGCTTGTTGTCGAGCAGGTGGCCGGCGAGCGCCTCGGCACGTTCCTTGGAAGTCACCTGTTCGCACCGCTCAGAATGTCCGACACCGGATTCAACGTGCCGCCCGAAATGCGCAGTCGCGTCGCCGAGCCCTTTCCTGCCGATCCCTTGACTGGCCAGCGCCTGCGCCATCCGGATCAGACCTTTGACCCTGTTGCGGTGCCGCAGATGGATGCTGGTGGAGCCGGCGCAGTCTCGACGGCAGGCGACTATCTGCGCTTCGCCAACATGCTTCTGCAGTGTGGCCGGCACAACGGCACTCATGTC
>CANJEJ010000294.1 GCA_947473325.1 Alphaproteobacteria bacterium
GCACTGCCGCGCGCGTTTCGGCCGGCAACGGCCGGGTGATGCCGACGACAAGCTCCATGGCGCCGAAGGTGCTGCCGAGTCGCGGCCACAGGCCCTGCGTTGTCGCGCCGGTGGCAAGCACCAGGCGCTCGGCGCGCAAGGATCCGCGCGCTGTCCGGACGCGCCAGCGATGGCCGTCCTGTTCCAGCCCTGTCGCCGGCGAGCGGGTGAAGATCTTCGCGCCTTCCTGCAACGCGGCGCGGGCCAGGCCACGCGCATAGGCAAGCGGATTGACGTGTCCCGCATCGCCATAGAGCCAGCCGCCGTAGAAGCGCGGCGAGCCGGTAAGCCGGGTGATCTCTTCCTGCGACAGCGCGTGGCTTTCCTTGCCCAGCGCCGCGTAGTCGGCGGCGAATTCTTTCAGCTGGGCGACGCGGCTTGGCGCATGCGCCGCGTGCAGGCAGGGCGCACGCACGGCGTCGCAGTCGATGGCATAGCGGTCGATCAGCCCGAAGACGAGACCCGTGAGACCGGTCCAGTAAGCGATCAGCGGCTCGGCGCGGTCGCCAAACTTCGCCCGCACATTCGGCAGCGACAGCCCGGCCCGATAGTGGAAGGTGGAGGTGCAATGGCCGCCGTTGCGGCCCGAGGCGCATTGGCCGATCTCGCCGGCCTCGACCAGCGCGACCGAAACACCACGCTGGGCGAGATGCAGCGCCGTCGAAAGGCCGGTGTAGCCACCGCCGACGATGGCGACGTCAACCGTGACGTCGCCATCGAGTTGCGGTGTGTCCGGTCCCGCCGGCGCGGTCAGCGACCAGCCGACCTCGGTCAGGGGGCCGTGCTGCATGGCTCAGCCGATGTTCTTGACGAAGAACTCGGTGGTGCGGGCCATGGCGAGCAGCGCGCTCTTCGGGTGGAAGGTGGCGCGGTGGTCGCAGGAGAAGCCGTGGTCGGCCTCGGCGTAGCGATAGACCGGTACGCCCGGCAGGGCGGCCTTGATCTTTTCCACGTTCTCGACCGGGATGCCCTTGTCCTTGTCGCCGAAATGCATGATCACCGGGCACTTCGCCTTCTCGGCGACAAAGTTCAGCACGCCGCCGCCGTAGTAGCAGGACGCCGCCGACAGGCCGTTGGCGCGGCAGGCCGCGACCCAGGCGACCGTGCCGCCCCAGCAATAGCCGACGATGCCGACCTTGCCGGCGCCCTTGAGCTGGTCGATGGCGGCCTGCACGTCCTGCACGACCTTGTCCCAGTCCATCTTGGTCATCAGGCCGCGGCCGATCTCGATGTCGGCAGGCGTGTAGCCCAGGTCGACGCCCTTCTGCACGCGGTCGAAGAAGGCCGGCGCGATCGCTTCATAGCCCAGCTTGGCATAGAGGTCGCAGACCTCCTTGATATGCGCGTTGACGCCGAAGATTTCCTGCACGACGACCACGGCGCCGCGTGGCTTGCCCTCAGGTTTCGCGTGATAGCCGCCAATGCTGTTGCCGTCGGCGGCCTTCAGGGTGATGTCGACGCCCATGTGTGTTCTCCGTTTTCTTGTAGGTGAGACTGCAGGATTCAGCCGGCGCTGCGCTTGCGCACGAAGCCGGTGGATTTCATGGTCATGACGACCTCGTTCTTCTGGTTCAGCACCTCGACATAATTCTTCATGATGCCGATGCCCGGCTTGGATTTCGATTCGCGCTTTTCCAGCACCCGGGCGCGCAGGTGAAGAACGTCGCCGGGTTTCACCGGCACGATCCAGCGCAGTTCGTCGATGCCGGGGGAGCCAAGCCCGCCGCCGTCCTTCATCAGGTTGTCGACCATCATGCGCATCATCGCCGAGGCGGTGTGGAAGCCGCTGGCGACAAGCTGGCCGAACATCGAATCCTTCGCCTCATCCTCGTCGAGGTGGAACGGCTGCGGATCGTATTTGCTGGCGAACGCGACGATCTCCTCGCGGGTCATGAGGTAGGACCCGACCTCCTCGACCTTGCCGACCTCGATGTCCTCGAAATAGCGCCCCATGGAGCCCCCGATTTTCTGGGTGGGAAGCCTACACGTTGAAGCGGAACAGCAAAACATCGCCGTCCTGCACTTCATAGGTCTTGCCCTCGAGCCGCAGCTTGCCCTTTTCCCTTGCGCCCGCCTCGCCATTGCCGGCGACATAGTCGTCGAAGGCGATGGTCTCGGCGCGGATGAAGCCCTTCTCGAAATCGGTGTGGATGACGCCAGCCGCCTGCGGCGCCAGCGTGCCGCGCGCGATGGTCCAGGCGCGCGCTTCCTTCGGCCCGACGGTGAAGTAGGTGATGAGGTCGAGAAGGCCATAGCCCGCGCGCACGATCTGCGCGAGGCCCGTTTCCCTCAGCCCGAGCGCGCCAAGAAACTCCATCTTTTCGGCCGCGTCCTGAATCTGCGCCACCTCGGCCTCGATCTTGGCCGAGATCACGACGCTGGCCGCGCCCTGTTCCCTGGCCCATCTGGCGACCTTCTCGGTATGCGCGTTGCCGGTGGCGGCCTCGCCTTCCTCGACGTTGCAGACATAGAGCACGGGCTTCGAGGTCAGCAGCTGCAATCCGTCAAAGGCCTTGCGGTCGTCGGCGCTTACCGTGACGGTGCGTGCCGGCTTGCCGGCCCGTAGCGCCGCGATGGCAGGCTCCATCAGGGCGAGCCGCTCCTTCGATTCCTTGTCGCCCTGCTTCGCCTTCTTCGCCGTGGCGTCGAGCCGCTTTTCCAGGCTTTCAAGGTCGGCCAGCATCAGCTCGGTCTCGACCGTGTCGGCGTCGGCGATCGGGTCGATGCGGTTCTCGACATGGGTAACGTTCTCGTCCTCGAAGCAGCGCAGGACGTGGATGATGGCGTTCACCTCGCGGATATGTCCAAGGAACTGGTTGCCCAGCCCCTCGCCCTTGCTGGCGCCACGCACCAGGCCGGCGATGTCGGCGAAATCGAGGAAGGTAGGAACGGTCTTCGCCGACTTGCCGATTCTCGCCAGCGTGTCGAGCCGTTCGTCCGGCACGCCGACGCGGCCGACGTTCGGCTCGATGGTGCAGAAGGGATAGTTCGCCGCTTCCGCCGCGGCGGTGGCGGTGAGCGCATTGAAGAGCGTCGACTTGCCGACATTGGGCAGGCCGACGATGCCGCAGGTGAAACCCATGTGTGATCCTTGGGAACTACTCGCTGGTCGGTTCGCCCCGACC
>CANJEJ010000295.1 GCA_947473325.1 Alphaproteobacteria bacterium
GGTGCGCGTCGTCGCCCCGCCCACGCTGCTGCCAACAGCCACGGAGCGGCTGGGGGTCGAGGTGCACCACGACATGCGCAGCGGCCTCAAGGACTGCGACGTTGTCATGATGCTGCGCCTGCAGACCGAGCGGATGCAGGGCGCCTTCGTGCCGTCGATCCGCGAATATTTCCACTTCTACGGCCTTGACTACGAGAAGCTCGGCGCCGCCCGGGACGATGCCATCATCATGCACCCCGGCCCGATGAACCGCGGCGTCGAGATCGACACGCTGGTCGCCGATGACATCAACCGCAGCGTCATCCGCGAGCAAGTGGAGATGGGCGTGGCCGTGCGCATGGCCTGCCTCGATGCTCTGGGCAACGCGACGCTCGACGTCGTGCCGAGCGCCAACACATGAGCGCGAAACCCCTCAAGAGCGGCGAGCGTATCGCCTATGTCAACGCGCGGCTGCTCGATCCCGTCACCGGCCTCGATACGCCCGGCGCTCTGCTGAGCGACGGCGGCGTCATCGCCGACATGGGACCGCGCCTCTTCAACGACGGCCGGCCATCGGGCGCCACCGTCGTCGATTGCGACGGCCAGTGCCTTGCCCCCGGCCTTGTCGACATTCGCGTCTCGCTGGGCGAACCCGGTGCCGAGCACAAGGAAACCTTCGCCAGCGGCAGCCGGGCCGCAGCCGCCGGCGGCGTGACCACCATGGTCTGCACGCCCGATACCGATCCGCCGGTCGATGACGTGTCGGTGCTCGAATTCATGAACCGCCGCGCCCACGACAGCGCCATCGTCAACGTGCGCACCATGGCCGCCATTACCAAGGGCATGGCCGGCAAGCAGATGAGCGAGATGGGCCTGCTCGCCGCCGCGGGCGCCGTGGGCTTTACCGATGGCTACCAGAGCATCGCTAATGCCCAGGTGTTGCGCCGTGCGCTTTCCTATGCCACCACCTTCGATCTGCTGATCTGCCACCACACCGAGGTGCCGGAACTCGCCACCGGAGTGATGAACGAAGGTGAGCTCGCCACCCGGCTCGGCCTGGCCGGCATTTCGGTGCAGGCCGAGGCGATCATGGTCGAACGCGACATGCGGCTCGTCGAACTGACCGGCGGGCGCTACCACGCCGCCGGCATCTCGACCGGCGCCGCGGCCGATGTGATCCGCGCCGCGAAGAAGCGCGGACTGAAGGTCACCTGCGCCGTCTCGGCCGCCCATTTCGCGCTGAACGAGAACGAGATCAGCCACTACCGGACCTTCGCCAAGCTGACGCCGCCGCTGCGCTCGGAAGACGACCGCAAGGCAATCGTCGAGGCGCTGCGCGACGGCACCATTGATGTCGTCACCAGCGCCCACACGCCGGAGGACCCCGAGGCGAAGCGCGTGCCCTTTGCCCAGGCCGCGCCCGGCGCGGTGGGCCTCGAAACCCTGCTGGCGGCCTGCCTGCAGCAGTCGCACAACGGCCGTGTACCGCTGCTCGACATGCTGCGCCGCGTGACGGTGGCGCCGGCCGACCTGCTCGGCCTGCCGGCCGGCCGCCTGGCCAAGGGTGCGCCGGCCGATCTCGTGCTGTTCGATGCCGGCGCGCCGTGGCGGGTCGATGTGGAGAAATTCCATAGCAAGGCGAAGAACTCGCCCTTTGATGGCCACCTCATGCAGGGCCGCGTCCTGCGCACCGTGGTCGGTGGCCGCACCGTCTTCACCGCAGGCGCCTAGGCCATGCCGGCCACCCTTGGCGACTTTGCTTCGGTCTGGCCGTTCCTCGCCGTTTTCGTCGCTTCCTTCCTGCTGGGGTCGGTGCCCTTTGGCCTGATCCTGACGCGCATGGCGGGGCTGGGCGATATCCGCCAGATCGGCTCTGGCAATATCGGCGCGACCAACGTGCTACGCACGGGCAACAAGACCATCGCGGCGCTGACTCTGCTGCTCGACGGCGCCAAGGGTGCGGTCCCGGTGTTGATCGCACACGGCTGGAGCCAGGACCTTGCCCTCGTCGCCGCAACGGGCGCGCTGCTCGGCCACCTGCTGCCGCTCTGGCTCTATCTCGACGGGCTGCACCACATTCTCGTGGTGGCGAGTTGCCTGTTCATCCTGCTCGTCGGTGTCGTTGTGATGCTGGTCGCACCTGGCTCCTTGGCGCTGATCGGACCCGCCATCCTGATCGCCGTGTCCTTCCGGGCCTGGGGCGGTAAGGGTGTTGCCACGGGCCTTGGCGTGCTGCTCGCCCTGTGCTGGCCGGTCGGGGTGCTGGCCTGCCTCACTTGGCTGCTGGCGGCATTGCTATTCCGCTATTCCTCGCTTGCCGCGTTGCTCGCATTCGCGTTGGCGCCGCTCTATGCCGCAGTGTTGGCGGATACGCCCGTGGGTGGCATGCTCTGGTCTGACATACAGCGTATGGAACTGGCGATCATGGTCGCGCTCCTCATCGTCCTGCGCCATCATGAAAACATCCGCCGCCTGCTGCGCGGCGCGGAACCGAAGATCGGGCGCAAGGCCCAGGCACCCGCCTGACTGCCTCCGCCCCAGTAGGGGGAAGCACATGTCGCACGTTGGCGGTTTCCAGATGACGCTGCTCTATGCGGCGCTGACGGGCCTTTTGTTCCTGATCCTCGCGGTGCGCGTCAGCATGGAGCGCGGCCGGGCCAAGGTGGACTACGGCAGTAACGGCGGCGATGAGCGATTCCAGCGCGCCGTGCGCGCGCAGGTCAACCTGGCGGAGTATGTCGCGCCGGTCCTTATCCTCCTCCTGCTGCTGGAAATGAGCGGCGCCATGCCGGGCTGGGTCATCCATGTTCTGGGCGCCGGCTGGATCATCGCCCGCGTGTTGCACGCTTTTGGCCTGAGCAGCGGCGTACAGGCCGGCCGCATCACCGGGTCCGCCACCACCTATCTCATCCTGCTGGTGCTCGGCCTGCTCACGCTCTACGCCGCGCTGGGCTGAAAGCGGCGTTATGTCGGAAACCGGCCAGATAGACGCGCTGCGGCTGATCCGCAGCGAGAATGTCGGGCCGGTAACCTGGCACGCGCTGTGTCAGCGGTGCGGGTCGCCCGGCGAGGCGTTGCGCGCCTTGCCGGACCTCGCAAAACGCGGTGGCCGACGCGCCGCTATTCGTGTGGCGAGCATCGCCGACGCAGAACAGGAACTGGCCGCCATCGCCAGA
>CANJEJ010000296.1 GCA_947473325.1 Alphaproteobacteria bacterium
CGAGATCGTCGGCCTTGCCAAGCAGCTCGCCGACAAGGGCGAGATCATCATCGCCGAGGGCGGCGGCGACGACGAACTCGTGTACTAGCCGCCGGACGCAATCAGCTTCTGGAGCGTCTCGATCAGGTCGGCTTCCGCGGCGGGCTTGTCCCAGCGGATTCGGGCGATGCGCGGGAAGCGCAGCGCGATGCCGGATTTGTGCCGGGTAGATTGCTGGATCCCCTCGAAGGCGACCTCCAGCACCAGTGATTGTTCGACCTCGCGCACCGGCCCGAAGCGATTGGTCGTGTGGTTGCGCACCCAGCGATCAAGCTGGCCGAGCTCCTCATCCGTGAAGCCGAAATAGGCCTTGCCGACCGGCACCAGCTCCTGCCCGCCGTGGCCGTCCGGTCGCCAGCAGCCGAAGGTGAAGTCGGAATAGAAGGACGATCGCTTGCCATGCCCGCGCTGGGCATACATCAGCACGGCGTCGACGGTTTTCGGGTCGCGCTTCCATTTGAACCACAGTCCCTTCGGCCGACCGGCGACATAGGGACTGTCGAAGCGCTTCAGCATCAAGCCTTCGCGGTCGGCGGCGGCGCCGCGGCGCAAGGCGGCGAGCGTGTCCCAGCTTCCGACCGGCAACTGTTCCGACAGGTCGAACAAGCTGTTGTGGCGGCGCGCATGCCAGGCCTCGAGGCGGGCGCGGCGCGTGTCGAAGGGCAGCGTACGCAGATCCTCCCCGCCGTCGAAGAGCATGTCGTAAAGGCGCACGAAGGCCGGGTGGCTCTGCACCAGGCCGGCGGGCGGGTTCTTGCGGTTCAGCCGCTGCTGCAGGTCGTTGAAGCTGCCAATGTTGCCGTCAGGCTTGCGAACGAGCAGCTCGCCGTCGAGCACGGCGTCGAAATCCATCGCCGCCAGCACGTCGGGAAACACATGACTGACATCATCGCCGGTGCGGGAAAATAGGCGCCTGCCCTCGGGCCGCGACACCATTTGCACGCGGATGCCGTCCCATTTCCATTCCGCTCGAAACTGGGTGGGGTCGAGCGCGGCCTGTTCGGGCTCCTCCAGCGGATGAGCCAGCATCAGCGGGCGGAAACCAAGGCCGCCGGCGGAAGAGGGCCGATCGGCGCCGCTACCCAGCCAGGCGAAAAGAGCGGCGTAGGGTGGCGTCATGTCGTGCCACAGCTCCTCAACCTCTTCGACCGGCTGGTTGCCCCACTGGGCGAGTGCGGTGCGGGCCAGCCTGGCTGACACGCCGACGCGCAGGCCGCCGGTGATCAGCTTCAGCAGGGCCCAGCGCCCGGTGGCGTCGAGCTGGTCGAGCCAGCCTTCGAGATAGCGCGGCACCTCGCGGCGCGACGCGGTCTGAAGCGTGGAGACAACATCGGTCAGGCTGGGTGGATCGGCCTCGCTCTGCGCCGGCCAGATCAGCGCCACGGTTTCGGCGAGGTCGCCGACATAGTCATAGGACAGGTCGAGCAGCACGGGATCGACACGCGCAGCGGCCAGGTCGCGGATGGCTTTCGGCTTCGCTTCGTTGAAGTTGAGGCCGCCGGTCAGCGCCGCAAGCGCATAGCCTCGGGCGGGATCGGGCGTCTGGCCGAGATAATCCTGGATCAGGCGAAGCTTGGCGTTGCGCGCCGGCGCGTGCAGCAAACCGTCGAGAAGCGCGGCGAAGCGCTTCACGCCTCGTCCTCATAGCCCGCGATCGACAGTGCCCGGGCGAGGATGCCCTTTTGCCGGGCGACATGGACCAGCGCTTCCTCGCGTCCATGCGTCACCCACACCTCCGGGGCCCCGACATCGTCGAGCGTCTGCAGCAGTTCATCCCAGTCGGCATGGTCCGAGATGATCAGCGGCAATTCGACACCACGTTGCTTCGCCCGCTGCTTCACGCGCATCCAGCCCGAGGCCATGGCGGTGATCGGCTCGCCCATGCGGCGCGACCAACGGTCGGCGAGGGCAGAGGGCGGGCACATCACGATCTGGCCGGTCAGCGTCGCGGGCGGCACGTCGGCCACGGGCACCAGCGGACCGAGAGACACGCCCAGCTTTTCATAGAGCGTGCACAGCGTGTTCACTGCGCCATGCAGGTAGATCGGCTTGTCATAGCCCTTCTGGCGCAACAGCGCGATCAGCCGCTGGCATTTGCCCAGGGCATAGACGCCGACGAGATGGGCGTGGTCCGGGTTGCGCCGGAGCGAGTCGAGCAGCTTTCCGACTTCCTCGCCATCGGGCGGATGGCGGAAGACGGGCAGGGCAAAGGTCGCCTCGGTGACGAAGACGTCGCACGGGACCGGCTCGAAAGCGGCACAGGTCGGGTCGGCGTGGCGTTTGTAGTCGCCGGAAACGACGACACGCTGGCCACGGTGTTCCAGCACCACCTGTGCCGAACCCAGGATGTGGCCCGCGGGGACAAGGCGCAGCGTCACGTCGCCGATCTGCAGCGGTTGGCGATAGGGCAACGCCTGCGTCGCCACGTCATCCGTGGGAAAGCGGCTCCGGCAGATGGCGAGCGTTTCCGCCGTCGCCAGCATCTGGCGATGGCCTGGACGGGCGTGATCGCCATGGCCATGCGTGATGACGGCCTTGTCCACAGGCCGCACCGGATCAATGTAGAAGCCCCCGGGGACTATAAAGAGCCCCTCGGGCTTGGGGCAGACCCACTCTTCCGGCTTAAGCTTGGCGTCAGGCATGCCGGAAAGATGGTCTTTCCACCCCCGGCCTGCAATTGCCCGAGGTTTCGTGTCCGCGTCGCTTCCCCCCGATTTCGCCGCCTGGTTCGCCGGGCGCGGCTGGCGGCTTTTCCCGCACCAGACCGCGTTGCTGGATGTGGCCGCACGCGGGCAATCAGCACTGCTGATCGCGCCGACCGGCGGCGGCAAGACACTCGCGGGTTTCCTGCCCAGCCTGATCGATCTCAGCCGGGCAGCGCACAAGGGCCTGCACACGCTCTACATCTCGCCGCTGCGCGCGCTTGCCATCGACGTGCAGCGCAACGTGATGGCGCCGATCGCGGAAATGGAATTGCCCGTGCGGGCGGAAAGCCGCACCGGCGATACATCGACGGCGATGCGCACACGCCAGCGCCGCAAGCCGCCGCAGATCCTGATGACGACGCCGGAATCGCTGGCGCTGCTGCTCTCCTAC
>CANJEJ010000297.1 GCA_947473325.1 Alphaproteobacteria bacterium
GACGTCGCCAGGCTTGTCGGCTTCTTTGCTTCGGCGGAAGCCGACTTCCTCACCGGCCAGGCCATGACGCCCAGCGGCGGCTCCTTCGTCGGCGCGCTTTAGTTCAGGCGAAGACATTCGAGGCGGGCGGAATCTCGCGGATCAGACCGAAGGACTGCGCCATGCCAGCCAGCCGCGTGAGCCCGACCGGATCGGGCAGCGATGTGTCGGCCCAGATGTTGAGGCGCTGGTAGCGCGCCACGGCGCGCTGGATCATATCCAGCGGCACGGCGGGAAAATCCGGCGCCAGCACGGCGGCGACGGCGGCCGCTGGTTCGGCGCGCGTCCAGCGCAGCGCGGCATTCATCGCCCGGCGCAGGCGGGTGACAAGCTCGGGGTGCTGCGCCAGCAGGGAGGCGGGGCCAACGAAGCCGGAATAGGCGTTGGGTCCGCGCGTGGCCGCCTCGTACCAGACATGGCCCACGCCGCTCTGCTCAAGCTCCGACACGAATGGTTCGAAGACCTGGATGGCATCGACCTCGCCGCGGCGCAGGCGAGCGGCGTTCTCGGCCATCGTCGCGTCGGGCAGGCGCGTGATCGTGTCGGGATTGATGCCGCCGTCGCGCAGGTCGCGGCACAGGCACATCCAGGGTGTCGGCACCTCGCTCACCTGCGCGAAACGCAGCGCGGCCATTTCGGCGAGGCGAAAGGTCGGGCGCGGCGCGCGGCCGACAATGACAAAGGGATCGCGCCGCACGCCCTCGGCGATGTAGCGCAGCGGCGTCGCGGGATCGAGTTCCAGCGCCCGTAGCACACGGATTGGCCCGGCCCACAGCAGGTCCAGCGTGCCGTCGGCGACCCCGCGCGCGTTGTCGATCGGCATCAGGCCGGTGGCGAGGTCCAGCTCGATTCCCGCCTCGGCAAAATGCCCGCGCCGGTTGGCGACGTAGAGCGGGGCGTAGAAGAGGGCGAAGAAGTTTTGCTGGACACGGATTTTCATCCCCCCACCATACAAGCCTGCCTCGCGTAGTCCCTGCGCTTTTTGCTCGTGACAGGCGGCGGACAGGACCAGACTGGCGATGAACCGAAGGAGACCGCCATGCTGCTCAACCTGCCGCGCGCCCGCGCCGTGATGGCTGAACGGGGCCTTGATGCCCTGGTCGCCGCCCATCGCATCAACATCTACTACCTGACCGACTTCTGGGGCGCGCTGCAGCGGATCGACCGCTCGTGGAGCTGCTATGCCGTGCTGCCGCGCGACCCCGATGCGCCCGCCGCGCTGGTCGTGGGACTGGCGGAACTGCATCTGCTCGACCGCCGGCCGACCTGGGTGCCGAATGTCATCACCTATGCCCGCTCGCGCGCGGAGGGCGGCGCCGGCAAGGCCGATTCGGGTCCGCCGGAGCTTTATCCGCGCCGCGCCGGCCTGCCGCTGACCGCGACCGAGCAGGCGTGGACGGCGATTGTCGATGGCCAGGCGGGCAAGTATCAGGCGAGCGCGTTGCTGGCACTCAAGCGCGCGCTGACGGATGCGGGCCTCTCCAGCGCGCGCATCGGCACGGACGATCCGCGCCTGATCGGCTGGCTGCAGGGCTGCGGGCTGGACCGCCTGACCGGCGCCGATGCCGTTACCGCCTTCCGCCAGATCCGCATGGTGAAGACGCCGGACGAGATCGCGCTGCTGAAGCGCGCCGCCGAAATCAACGTCGAGGCGATTGAAGCCGTGGTCGGCGCGGTGCACGAAGGCGCGACGGTCGAGGAGATGGAACTCGTCTTCAACACCGCCTGGGCGCAACGTGGCGGCCAGTCACTCTACATCCTGCTCGGCTCCGCCGGCGGGTTGCGCCATGGCAGGGTCACGAAGGGCGATCCCTTCATGGTCGACGCGCTCGGCACCTATCGCGGCTATCACGGCGATACCGGCCGCACTGTCGTGGTTGGCGAACCGGCGGCCGAGGTGCGCAAGGCCGCCGCCGCGCTACAGAAGGGCTGGGAGACGGCTTGTGCCGCGGCGAAGCCGGGTGTCGCCGTGTCGGATTTGCTGACACTCGCGACCCAGACCGTCAACCGCGAAGGCTTCAGCCAGTATCACCGCGCGGTGGCGCACAGCGTCGGCCTGGAACACACTGACAATCCCGTGACGCATGGACTGGAAGCAGCGCCGCCACCGCTCGTGCTGGCCGAGAATATGGTGCTGAGTCTCGACATGCCGCATCACGAATTTGGCTTCGGCCACCTGCATCTCGAAGATTCGATCCTGATCGGCAAGCAGGGCGCCACGGTGCTCGCGCCGATGAAGCAGGACCTGATCGTGACATAGGGGGCGGTTTGCACGCCGGGCCGGCGGGCGTATGGTTGTGAGGCCCGAGAGACGGAGGCCGCCATGCTCGCGCCCACCATTCCCGCGAACGAAGCCGAGCGCTTGAAGGCGCTCCGCGACTACCATATCCTCGACACCCCGCCCGAGAAGCCCTTCGACGATCTCGCCCGGCTGGCCGCACACATTCTCGGCATGCCCATCGCGCTTGTCTCCCTGATCGACGACAAGCGCCAGTGGTTCAAGGCCTGCTACGGTATCGAGGCGACCGAGACGCCGCGCGAACTGTCCTTCTGTGGGCACGCCGTGGCGGACGGCAACGTGCTGATCATCCCCGACACGCATCACGACGCGCGCTTCCACGACAACCCCTTCGTCACGGGCGGCCCGTCCGTTCGGTCCTATTGCGGCATGCCGCTGCGCACGAGGAACGGCGAGGTGCTGGGCACGCTTTGCGCCTTCAGCGCCGAGCCGCAGACGCCGACGGCGGAGCAGGTGGCCCTGCTCGATATCCTGGCCCATCGCGTGATGAGTGAGCTCGACCTGCGGCGCGAGATGATGCTGCGCCGCCAGCTTGGCGCGGTGGTGGAACAGATCGGCTATTACATCGTACTCGCCGATCTCGACGGGCGGCCAACCTATTTCAACGCGATGGTGCGCAAATGGCTGGGGCTGGATCGTGGCGTACCCGAACCCACGCATATATCCGCCTTCCACTCGGCAGGCTCCTGGCGCGCCGTGTCCGAATCCGGCATCCCATCGGCGTTACAGGAGGGCTCCTGGGCCGGCGGCATGACCTTCCTGAAGGACGGCAAGGAAGTGGCGGTTGACGAGA
>CANJEJ010000298.1 GCA_947473325.1 Alphaproteobacteria bacterium
TGGAAGTCTTCGTCGAGATCCACGAGAACGTGCGCGGCGAAGACATGTTCGTCATCCAGTCGACGTCCTTTCCGACGAACGACAACCTGATGGAACTGCTGATCATCATCGACGCGCTGCGGCGCGCGTCGGCGCGGCGCATCACCGCGGTGCTGCCCTATTTCGGCTATGCCCGGCAGGACCGCAAGCCGGGCCCGCGCACGCCGATCTCGGCCAAGCTCGTCGCCAACATCATCACCACGGCCGGCGCCGACCGCGTGTTGACGCTCGACCTGCATGCAGGCCAGATCCAGGGCTTCTTCGACATCCCCACCGACAACCTTTATTCGGTGCCGATCTTCACCAAGGACATCCAGGAACGCTTCAATGGCAGCGACCTGATCTTCGTGTCGCCCGACGTGGGCGGCGTGGCGCGTGCCCGCGCCACCGCGCGGCGGCTCAACGCCGACCTCGCCATCGTCGACAAGCGGCGCGAGAAGGCCGGGGTGTCCGAGGTGATGAACATCATCGGCGAGGTCGAAGGCCGCGACTGCATCATGATCGACGACATCGTCGATTCGGCCGGCACGCTGTGCAACGCCGCTGCCGCGCTGAAGCAGGCGGGCGCCAGATCGGTGCATGCCTATGTCACCCATGGCGTGCTGTCGGGCGGCGCGGTCGCCCGCGTGGCAAGTTCGCAGCTCGAGAACCTGATCACCACCGACAGCATCGCCGCGACAGAAGCGGTGCGCGTGTCGGAAAAGATCCGCCGGCTCAGCATCTCGCCGCTGATCGCCGAGGCGATCCGCCGCATCAGCGACGAACACTCCGTCTCCAGCCTGTTCGACTAGGGCGCCGGCGATCAAATTCACCTGATCGCCTATGGCCGCTGCGGAGGCCTGACAGGTCCGGGCAGCCTGCGCCCTATTTGATCAACTCGACAAATATGCCCACCACCGACACATATCCGAGCGTGAAAAGCACGGTCCGCACATAGGGCACTCCGAGCAAATAAACAACGGCGTGCGCGGCACGCAGCCAGAAGAAGCTTGTCGCCCAGAACGCCGTCATGGCATTTGCCTTCCCGGTCAGATGGGCGGCAATCACGAGGACCGCGAAGGGCGCAAAAACCTCGACCGCGTTCATGAGGGTCCGGTCCGCGCGCTTGCCCCACAAAGGCAGTGGCCGCGGCGTCGGATCGACATAATTGGACGGCTTCAGGAACCCGTTGGTTATCACCTGCGCGATCACATAGGGGATCCACAGGGATCCCGTCAGCAAGGCCGTCAACGCCAAGTATTTGAGGTCGGTTGTCATAAGTTGCCCCTGCTGGCTGCTGGACGCTCTTGACCGGGCTTCACCCGTTGCAACCCGATCCTCAGCGACAGAGTAGGCATTTGCATTCCGTGCGGCAATCCTGAGCGCGACAACGCCTTCGGGCCATCTCCAGAAACGTCCAGTCCATTGATTATTAAGGAAAAATCGCTTCCAACTCCGGATCAAATGGGGGGCCATACTGGAAAGTCGCGATTGATCCACTTTCGCGGTCCCGCGAGGCCACGGCGCGCCGAGACACGTGGCAGGTCCGGGCACAGCAGACATGACACGCCTGCATCACGCTCCCGGGCCCAGCAAAAGTCGGGGCAGAAGGCGATCGATTGCCTCCGCCAATCACCGATAACGGCTCTGGAATCCTCCGTAGGCAGCACATGTTGCCCTAGGAATCACGGCCTTTTCCGTATAGAAGTACGCCGCTTTTCCGGCCCTTTGGCCGGGCCGGGCACCCTTGGAGGCCGGCAGCAGGACCCACTGGGTCCTTTCCCAAACGAAGGAGCATTTCCATGAGCGAAACGACCAGTCTGGTCGCGGAAGTGCGCGAACGTGGTGGTAAGGGGGCCGCCCGCGCGACACGCCGTGAAGACAAGATTCCCGCAGTCATCTATGGCGGCAAGGAAGAGCCGCTGATGGTGGCGCTCGACCGCAACGCGCTGACCCTCACGGTCAACAAGGGCAACTTCACCAGCAAGCTGTGCACCCTGGATATCAAGGGCAAGCAGCACCAGGTGTTGCCGCGCGACGTCCAGATTCATCCGGTCACCGACGCGCCCGTCCATGTCGACTTCCTGCGCGTCACCGCCGGCACCCAGATTTCGGTGATGGTCCCGATGGTCTTTACCGACCACGAAGCCTCGCCCGGCCTCAAGAAGGGCGGCGTGCTGAACGTCGTCCGCCACGAGGTGGAATTCATCTGCCGCGCCGACTCGATTCCCGAGAAGTTCACCAAGAGCCTCGCGGGCCTCGAAATCGGCGACTCGATCCATATCAGCCATATCGACCTGCCCGACGGCGTGCATCCGGCGATCCGCAATCGTGACTTCACGATCGCGACCATCGCGCCGCCGACCACGCAGGAAGAAGTGGCACGTCCTGTCGCGGCCGCCGAAGCGGCGCCTGCGGCTGGTGCGGCGGTTGCGGCGCCTGGTGCGGCTCCGGGTGCGGCGAAGGCCGCGCCGGGTGCAGCAAAGAAGGCCGAACCCGCGAAGAAGTAGCGGCGTCAGGTCGGGGCGCGCGTCGTGCACCTGGTCGTGGGACTCGGCAATCCGGGCCCCGACTACGCGCGCAACCGGCACAACATCGGATTCATGGCGGCGGACGACATCGTCCGCCGCCATGCGTTCGGACCCTGGCGCAAGCGCTTCCAGGGCGAGATTGCCGAAGGGCAGCTGCTCGGCGGCAAGGTGATCGTGCTGAAGCCCGCCACCTTCATGAACCTGTCGGGCCAGGCGGTGATCGCCGCACTCGGCTTCTACAAGGTGCCGCCCAAGCGCGTGATCGTCATCCATGACGAACTCGCGCTGCCGGCGGGCAAGATCCACTGCAAGCTCGGCGGCGGCCATGCCGGCCACAACGGCATTCGCAACATCGACGCCCATATCGGACCGGACTATCACCGCATCCGCATCGGCATCGGCCATCCCGGCGACCGCAGCGAGGTGTCGAACCATGTGCTGCATGACTTCGCCAAGGCCGACCGCGACTGGCTGGAGCCCACCATCGAGGCCATTTCCACCGCGCTGCCCGTGCTGATGGAAAAGGACTGCGCCGCCTTCCTGAACGAGATCAACCGGCTGCGGCCCCCGCCGCCCAA
>CANJEJ010000299.1 GCA_947473325.1 Alphaproteobacteria bacterium
AGCCGCAAGGGCTATCGCGAAGGCGGCTGGGGCTTCCTGATCGCCCTTTTCGCCGGCCTGTTTCCGCTCATCGCCCATCTCAAGGCGCGCCTCGAAAATGACTGACGGCCCGCGCGTCATGCAGGCGATGGCCGGTGCCGCCGTGGGCGGCGCCGAAGCCTTCTTCATGCGCCTGACCATCGCGCTGCATCAGGCCGGGCAGGACCAGCGCGTCGTGCTGCGGCGGCACGAGGGCCGCGCCGCGGAACTGCGCGCTGCCGGGATCGAGCCGGTGCAATTGCCGTTCTCCGGCCTCTTCGACTTCACCACCCGCCACCGCTGGCGCAGCGCCATGGCCGACTACGCGCCGCAGGTCGTGCTGACCTGGATGAACCGCGCCACATCCTTCTGCCCGCCGCCCGGTCCGGGCCTGCAGCCCTTTGTCCATGCGGCACGGCTTGGTGGCTACTACAAGCTCAAGCACTACGACCGCTGCGATCACCTGATCGGCAACACCAAGGGCATCTGCGAATACCTGGTCGACAACGGCTGGCAGCCCGAACGCGTGCATCACATCCCCAACTTCGTCGACACGCACACCGCTCCGCCCGCCTCGCGCGAGGAATATGCGACGCCGGCGGGTGCGCCGCTGCTTTTCGCCGCCGGCCGCTTCCACGACAACAAAGGCTTCGACACGTTGCTGCGTGTGCTGAAGCGCCTGCCCGACTGCTACCTGTGGCTCGCCGGAACCGGGCCGCTGGAGCCGACCATGCGGCGCGTCTCGGCCGAACTCGGCCTGCTCGAACGCGTGCGATTCCTCGGCTGGCACAACGATCTCGCGCCCTTCTATGCCGCGGCGGATGTCTTCGTCTGTCCCTCGCGCCACGAACCGCTTGGCAATGTGGTGCTGGAGGCCTGGGCCCAGGGCGTGCCGGTGGTCTCCACCCAGTCAGAAGGCCCGACCGAGCTGATTGTCGAAGGATCGAGCGGCCTTCTGGTGCCGATCGACGACGAGGCAGAAATGACTGCCGCCATCCAGCGCCTGCTCGACCGGCCGGAATTGCGCGAACGCCTCGTCAATGGCGGGCACCTTGCCTATGACCGCGACTTTTCGCGCGACAGCGTGGTGGATCGCTATCGCCGCTTCTTTGCCCGCGTGGCCGCCTGATGTGCGGGCTTGCCGGCATCATGGCGGCGGCGGGCCACGTCCTCGACGACACGGTCGTGACGCGCATGGGTGCGGCGCTGGCGCGGCGCGGTCCCGACGGCACCGGCCACTACCACGCCGGCAATGTGACGATGATCCACTGCCGGCTCGCCATCATCGACCTGGAGACCGGGGACCAGCCGCTGGTGGCGCCGGGCGGCGTCGCGCTGCTCGCCAATGCCGAGATCTACAACTACCTGGAACTCGAGAAGGAATTTCCGCCCGGCACCTACACGACACGCTCGGATTGCGAGGCGCCGCTCCACGCCTATGTCCGTGACGGGCTGGGCTTCGCCGATGCCTTGCGCGGCATGTATGCGATCGCCATCCATGACCCCGCGGAAGAGCGCCTGGTGCTGGCGCGCGATCCCTTCGGCATCAAGCCGCTCTACTACGCCGAAACGGACGCGGGCTTCCTCTTCGCGTCCGAGGCGCAGGCGCTGCTGGCAAGCGGGTTGATCGCGCCGCAGGTCGCCGAGCGCCCGCGCGCCGAACTGCTGCAGCTGCAATTCACCACCGGTGCCGACACCATCTTCCCCGGCATTCGCCGCGTGCTGCCGGGCGAGACGCTGGTGGTGCGCCAGGGCCGCATCATCGAACGCCGCCGCCGCGCAGCGCTGCCCGCAGGCGGCCCGCGCGCCCAGGGCGAGGAAGAGGCGCTGCGCCAGCTCGACGCCGTGCTGCGCGACAGCGTCACGGTCCACCAGCGTTCCGATGTGCCCTATGGCATGTTCCTGTCGGGCGGCGTCGACAGTTCCGTGTTGCTCGCGCTGATGGCGCAACTCAACGACAGGCCGGTGCGCGCCTTCACGGCGGGCTTCGGCGGTCCGGTGCCGGATGAGCGCGCCCATGCCCGCATGCTGGCGCGCAAGGCCGGCGCGGAACATGTCGAGGTCGAGGTAACCGAAAAGGATTTCTGGGCGCTGCTGCCGTCCATCGCCGCGGCGATGGATGATCCCGCCGCCGACTATGCCGTGGTGCCCACCTTCAAGCTGGCGCAGGTCGCGGCGCAGGACCTCAAGGTCATCCTGTGTGGCGAAGGTGGCGACGAGCTCTTCGCTGGTTATGGCCGCCATCGGGCCGCCCTGCGCCCCTGGTGGCTCGGTGGTCGCGCCCTGCGTGCCCGGGGCACCCTCGACGGGCTCGGCGTGCTGCGGGACGAGCGCAGCGGCTGGCGCGACGGCATCGTCGCGGCTGAAAGCGTCGCCGGCGGCAACGGCCGCACGCGGCTGCAGGTGGCCCAGGCCGTGGATTGTGCCGACTGGCTGCCGCATGACCTGCTGATCAAGCTCGACCGCTGCCTGATGACCAACGGCGTCGAAGGCCGTACGCCTTTCCTCGATCCCGCCGTCGCCGATTTCGCCTTCCGCCTGCCCGACGCCCTGAAGATCCGGGGCGGGCAGGGCAAGTATCTGCTGCGCCGCTGGCTCGAACGGCAGATGCTGGAGGCCGAGCCCTTTGCCCGGAAACGCGGCTTCACCGTGCCGGTGGCAAGCTGGATTGCGACGCGCGGCCGCGCGCTTGGCGAGTTGGTGGCGCGCCAGCCCGGCGTCGAGGCGGTGTGCAGGCCCGGCAGTGTTGCCGCCCTGTTCGAAAGCCCGAGCCGCCGCGCCGGCTTCGCTGCCTGGGTACTGCTGTTCTATGCCCTTTGGCACCGCCACCATGTGCTGCGCCTGCCGGCGGCGGGCGATGTGCTGGCGACGCTGGCGGCCCCTCGCTGAGTCGCCGCGCGTCGGCTAAGGTGCGGGCCATGACAACCTTTGTTCTTGTGCACGGCGCCTGGCATGGCGGCTGGTGCTGGAAGCGGGTCACGCCGCTGTTGCGTGCCGCCGGCCATGACGTCTTCACGCCGACCCTCACGGGCCTCGGCGAACGCACGCATCTCAGCAGCCCGGATATCGGCCTTGCCACCCATGTCGAGGATGTGGCGGCCCT
>CANJEJ010000300.1 GCA_947473325.1 Alphaproteobacteria bacterium
AACCAAAGGATCGCCCTTCGCAGACAGCGCAGAAAGCCGTTTGTCCGCATCGAAGAAGCCGAACTGCGCCATCATCGCCCTCGCCGAATCATCTCGTCAGCTACGAGACTCGCACACGTCAGTCAGCGGCGCTATTATTCGAGGTGCCCCTAAATCATTAGTACGCCAGCGGCGCGATCCACCGTGGCGCGTAACGCAGGACGCGGCTGCCGACCAACGGCCTTTCCAGCCGCTCCACTCGCGCGCGCAGCAGTGCGTAGGTCTTCTGAGCCATGCTAGGCGGACGTGGCGGGATGGCATCGACGACCGGCCGTGAGCCGCCGAGACGCTGCCTGAGCCTATAGGCCTGCAGGTAGGCCCGCGCCTTCGTACTCCTGCGCTGGCTCTCGTAGATCGGGCTGCCGCAGCAGGCCCGGCAGGCGTAGCCGTGCAAGGCTCGGTACAGGCGCCAGGCGCGCCGTTGGCAGTCGGGGCAGTGAAGGTATGGGCGGGCGCCGCCGTAGTGGCAGCGGGTCCACGAGACCTGGATGCTTTGGGGCACCGACCGGTGCCGGTACTCGACCACGATCCGGAACCGCGCGAGGCGCATCGCGATCACACCTGGCCAGCGCAATGACGGCTTAACCGTAATCCAGCCGCCCGCCAGCAGCCCGGCCCGGTGCAGTTCCAGGACGTCGAGCGCGCCACCCGCAAGCTGCTCGACCGTCAAGGTCACGGCACCAGGGTCCGCTCCAGGTGGCAATACAGCGCATCAGCGACGGCGTTGCAGTCGTGACGCGTCTCGGGCTTGAGCAGGCCCTTGCGAACCAGCGCGCTGATCTCCGTGTCGTGCAGTTCGACCATGAGGCAGCGCATGCCGTCGCGGCGGCGTTCGCGGTGCCGGCGCATACGTTCAGCGGAAGGAGATGAATGGGTCATTAGCCGTTACGGGACACAGCGTGTATTTATACCATCTCCACGGCCAATGATGAAGCGTTCGCCTCCAGCCAGTCGTCCTTGTGGTTGACCGAGTGATCGCCGACGTGGCTCAGGTCAGGAACTAGCCGGAACCACATTGAGCCCCACCAGTGCCGGCCGTGATCGTCGATAACGTGGCAAGCACGCCCCGGGCCACTAGGTCTGCCGCTGACATCGAAGTCTTGATCGTGGTCGCGCCGCCTGGTTCTCCGAACCACGGCGCGGCGCGGCAGGTCCGCACCTCAATCGGCGTCACGACGCGATAAACCCGGTAGTCGATCTGGTTGCAGATGTAAGGTATCGACCGTGCCCGGAACGGCTCCCCCTCGGGGCTGAAGAACGCGCCGGTCTCGGGGCCGAACCGGTCGAGCCGTGTACCAACCGCGAGGGTTTCTACTACCGACGGCGTGGCGCAGCCGTCGTTCGGCGGCCAGCGGATCGCGCCATCAATCCAGCCTGGCGCCAGGTCCCCTCGCAGGGGCGCCAAGATCGTGGCGCCCGGCACCGGCGCCTCCGGACCACAGGCTACTGCCGACAGGCACGAGGCGACGGCCGCGAGGAGGGCCAGGACACGAACGAATCTCACGTCACCTGCATATCTGCTCGGCCACGCAGATAGAACCACGATGAACACCGATCTGGGACCATCCCTGCTGGCCCCTACGAAGCCACTTCAGAATGCTTGAATTGCTGTTTGATATCCATGCTCCACCCCGTCGCCTTCCCCGCACGCTTCGTATCCGACACCTTGGCCGCGCTGGCGGCTTTGTCGGTCGTGTGCACAGCGCCCGCTATTGGCGAGGCCCGCGATCTTGTTGGCACGGCTGTCGTCATCCGCGCCGATACCATCGAGATCGACGGCACCCATATCCAGCTATGGGGCATTCAAGGGCCAGCCCCAGGCGATGTCTGCTTGAAGGAAGAAGAAGAATGGCCATGCGGCCGCCGTGCCGCTGACTACCTGCAGGAAATCATCAGTGGCCAACCGGTTAGCTGCGAGGAGAAGGCACTAAAGTCGGACGCTCTCGTGGTCGCGCTGTGCGTCGTGGGCCGCGACGACCTCGCCCTGCGCATGGCACTCGCCGGCTATGCGGTCGCCCGTCGCGATCAGAGCACCGCCTACGTGGAACTGGAAGGCGTGGCCAACCGGCAACGACGAGGGCTTTGGTCGGGTGACTTCATGCTTCCGTGGCGCCATACCAGCATCAACGAGGGTCCATAACAGACCCGAAGCGTTGTGGCCTCCAACTCTCGGGCTTACTTGCTTCCGCTGAACGTACCGGTGGCCATGACGGCACCGCCGTTTCTGCCAGTGAACGTTCCCGCGATGCCTCCAACCGGGCTGGTCTTGCTGGTGACGAAGTTGCCGTTCACCGCGACGCTGTTTATGCCCGTAGCGTTGCCGCCGGTGGCAGTTCCGCTGAACTTGGCCGTGCTGCCGACGAGCGCGACGGGTCCATTGACCGTACCCGTGTGCCCGTTCTGACCGTTGGCCGTGGCCGAGAATGTGCCGTTCTGGCTGGCGAAGTTCCAATTCATGTTGATCGACCCGCCGAATGCCCCCTCCGAACTCCATGTCGTCGCGAAGGTGCCGGTATACGTCGCCGTGCCGGTGGTTGGCAGCTGCGAGAAGCTCGGCATCTGTCCGGGCACGAATGTCGTGTCGACCGACTGGGTTGTCGATCCACCGCTGATCGCTGGGTTAACAGCTGAAGGGTTCTGGTAGGCGACGCCACCGCCCCATTGCTGCCAGCCCGTCGGCTGCTGGGTGCCAGCGGTTGGCGCCGGTTGAGGCGCCGGCTGCTGGGCCGCGACGTTTTGCACGCCCTGGCTCACCTTGACCGTCGCCGGGCCGCCCTGCTGCGCGGCACCAGCGGCACTCTGGCGCCCCTCAAGCTGCTGAACCTGCGCGCTCAACGTGCGCTCGCTCACTGGGGTCGGAGACTGCGGCGGTGCGCCGAAGCGCTGCACGATCTCGAAGCCAGGCCGCGTCACGGTCTGCGTGACGCCTTGGCCCGTGACCGTCATGTCGCGGCCGAACATGAACGTCGAGCTGGTCTGGCCCTGCTGGACACCGACGATCGCAATGCCACCGCGGATGCCGGTGGAACCACCCGGCGTATTGACCGTCACGGCCCTGGTCTTGCTGATCT
>CANJEJ010000301.1 GCA_947473325.1 Alphaproteobacteria bacterium
CCCTTCACGGTGGCGAGCAGGATCTTACCCTTGGTCTGCGCCTTGCCGCCGGCCTCCTTCTCCGCTTCGATATAGGGCAGCAGATAGGCCACCGCCTGCTTCATCACGCGGGCGCTTTTCACCACCTGGGGCAGGAACATCTGGCCCGAGCCGAACAGGTCGCCCACCACGTTCATGCCGGTCATCAGCGGGCCTTCGATCACCTCGATCGGCCGCTTGGCCTGCTTGCGTGCCTCTTCGGCGTCAACCTCGATATATTCGGTGATGCCCTTGACCAGCGCATGGGTGATGCGTTCCTGCAACGGCAGTTCGCGCCAGGACAGGTCCTCCTTCCGCTCGATGCCCTTGCCCTGCACCGAGTTGGAGACGTCGAGCAACCGCTCGGTCGCGTCGTCGCGGCGGTTCAGCACCACGTCCTCGATGCGCTCGCGGAGATCGGCTGGAATGTCGGCATAGATGGCGAGCTGGCCGGCGTTGACGATGCCCATGTCCATGCCGGCATTGACGGCGTGATACAGGAACACGGCGTGCATCGCCTCGCGCATCGGATTGTTGCCGCGGAACGAGAAGGACATGTTGCTGACGCCGCCCGAGATGAGCGCATGCGGCAGCGTCTTCTTGATCTCCTGCACCGCGGCGATGTAGTCGACCGAGAAGTTGCGATGCTCCTCGATGCCTGTCGCCACCGGGAAGATGTTCGGGTCGAAGATGATGTCTTCCGGCGGGAAGCCGACTTCCTCGGTCAGGATGCGGTAGCAGCGCGTGCAGATGTCCACCATGCGCTGGTGATTGTCCGCCTGGCCCGTCTCGTCGAAGGCCATGACGACGACCGCCGCGCCATAGCGCAGGATCTCGCGCGCCTGTTCGACAAAAGGCTTCTCGCCCTCCTTCAGGCTGATCGAATTGACGATGCCCTTGCCCTGGACGCGCTTCAGGCCCTGTTGGATCACCGTCCATTTGGACGAATCGACCATGACCGGCACGCGCGAGATGTCGGGCTCGGCCGCCACCAGGTTGAGGAAGCGGCCCATCGCCTTCTCGGCGTCGAGCATCGCATCGTCCATGTTGATGTCGATGACCTGGGCACCGCTTGTCACCTGGTCGCGCGCGATGTCGAGCGCCTCGCCATACTTCTCCTCGCGGATCAGCTTGGCGAACTTGGCCGAACCGGCGACGTTGGTGCGTTCGCCGATGTTCACGAAGCCGGTCACCTTGTTGATGGTGAGCGGCTCGAGTCCCGACAGCCGCGCTTCCTTCGGCCGATCGGGAATCCGGCGCGGCGGCAGACCCGTCACGGCCTGCGCGATAGCGCCGATGTGCTCCGGCGTCGTGCCGCAGCAGCCGCCAACGATGTTGACGAAGCCCGAGCGGGCATATTCGCCGACCAGCTCGGCCATGTGTTCCGGCGTCTCGTCATAGCCGCCGAATTCATTGGGCAGGCCGGCATTGGGATGCACGCTGGTCAGCGTGGTCGCCACGCGCGACATTTCCTGCACATAGGGGCGCAGCGCATCGGCGCCGAGGGCGCAGTTGAGGCCGACGGTCAGCGGCTTCACATGATTGACCGAGTTCCAGAAGGCTTCGGTCGTCTGGCCCGACAGCGTGCGGCCCGAGGCATCGGTGATGGTGCCCGAGATCATGATCGGCCAGCGCTGGCCCACCCGGTCGAAGAAGCGCGAGAGCGAGTAGAGCGCCGCCTTGGCGTTGAGCGTGTCGAAGATCGTCTCGACCATCAGCAGGTCGGAGCCGCCGTCGACAAGGCCGCGGATCGCCTCGTCATAGGCCTCGACCAGTTCGTCGAAGGTCACGTTGCGGAAGCCCGGATCGTTCACGTCAGGCGAGATCGAGGCGGTGCGGTTGGTGGGCCCGAGCACACCGGCGACGAAGCGCGGCTTGTTCGGATTCTTCGCCGTGAATTCGTCGGCCACTGCGCGCGCGATCGCGGCACCTTCCTTGTTCAGCTCATAGACCAGGTGCTCGAGCCGATAGTCGGCCTGGGCAATGCTGGTCGAGTTGAAGGTGTTGGTTTCCAGGATGTCTGCGCCGGCCGCCAGATAGGCGCTCTGGATCTCACGGATGACGTCAGGCCGCGTCAGGGTCAGCAGGTCGTTGTTGCCCTTCAGGTCCGACGGATGATTGCCGAAGCGTTCGCCGCGATAGTCGTCCTCGCCCAGCTTGTAGCGCTGGATCATGGTGCCCATGGCGCCGTCCAGCACCAGGATGCGTTCCGACAGCAGTTTCTCGATCACGGCCGTGCGCGCGGCAGTCTTCATGGAACTCACTCGATTCAGGGAGCGGGCGCGGCTTTCGCGCGCAGACCCAGGATGTGGCAGATCGCGTAGACAAGGTCGGCGCGATTGAGCGTGTAGAAATGGAATTCGTTGATGCCGGCAGCCTGCAGGCGGCGGCACTGTTCGGCCGCCACCGTGGCGCCGACAAGCTTGCGCGTCTCCTCGTCGTCTTCGAGGCCTTCGAACAGGCGGCCGAGCCAGTCCGGCACATGCGCGCCGGTCATGCCACAGAAGCGTTTCACCTGCTGGAAGTTCAGCACCGGCATGATGCCCGGAACGATCGGCACCGTAATGCCGGCCGCGCGCACGCGATCGACCCAGCGCAGGTAGTTGTCGACATCGTAGAAGAGCTGGGTGATCAGGCGCGTCGCGCCCGCGTCCACCTTGCGCTTCAGGTAATCGAGTTCGGCCCGCGGCGAACTTGCTTCGGGGTGACCTTCGGGATAGGCGCTGGCGCTGATTTCAAATGAGGCGATCTTCTTCAGGCCTTCGATCAGTTCGGCGGCATTGTTGTAGCCGTCGGGATGCGGCGTGAATCGTCCTTCGCCGGCCGGCGGATCGCCACGCAGCGCGACGAGATGGCGGATACCGGATTCCCAATAATGCTTCGCCACCGCATCGACCTCGGCGCGAGAGGCGGCGACGCAGGTGAGGTGCGCCGCAGCGGTCAGCGACGTTTCGCGATTCACGCGGGTGACGATGGCGTGCGTGCGCTCGCGCGTGCTGCCGCCGGCGCCATAGGTGACGGAAACGAAGCGCGGCCCCAGCGGTTCAAGCCGGCGGATCGAGGCCCACAGAACCTCTTCCATC